>JAQVYA010000001.1 GCA_028708865.1 Desulfovibrio sp.
TGCTGGCGGTTTGCTGCGATCCTGTTTCCCCGGACTGGGAAATGACCGCATAGGTGACCATGAGCTTGCCCACCAGTTCGATGATTCGGTCCAGGCGTTCGGTGTCCACGCGGATGGAGGAAATGTTGGAGGATTTGATGGCTTGGGCCGCGACCTGTTGCTGGGCCTGGGCCGTGTCGGTTTTTTCCTGGGAGGCGGGTTCCTCGGGGGAGGCTTCTGCTTCGGGTTGGTCCTGCGGCTCGGGCTGCTGCTCCGGCTCGTCGACCGGGGCCGGGGCGTTCATGACGCCCTCTTCCAGCAGACCGGACATGGCATAGAGGAGTTTTTTGTAGCCCTCGCAAATGGTCAGCAGGGCGGTGACAATGTCCGGGCTGACCGGGGTGATGCCGTCGGACAGCATATCCATGAGCGCGATGACCTGGGATGACGGCAACTTCACATGGGTCAGGCCCATGGTGTTGAGCACGTCTTTGACGCCTTGCCCGTTGTGTTGTTCCATCTTCAGGATGTCGCGTTCGAATCCCTCGATGCAATGGCGGATGCTTTCGATCATTTGCCCTGCTCCCGGCGGCTCGTGCGACGTTTCAGATAGCTTTCCATGCTGGGGCTGGTTTCAAAATAACGATCAAAGCCCCAAGAATGGAAGGTGGACCGACACGAGCCGCGCATCCCCACCACGGTAAGCCCCAAGCGGGCTGCGTGGGCCGTCATGTCGTGCCAGACCGAGGAGCCGATGGTGCGCACCTCGGTCACGTCCAGCACGGCCTCGGTGTCATCTTTGATTTGCAGGAGCTGCGCATTCAGAGCGTTACAATGTTCTTCCAGGTGCATCCGGGGGCAGGCTACGCGGATGACCGCCACTCCCTCCACGTTGTGGAGCGTGATACAGTCCGCCAGGGGGCTGAGTTCCTGCTGTTCGCCCGAGCCCGCACCAGAGAGAAGGGCCAGAATTTCGTCCGCCTCTTGCTGGTTTAGGGCACCTTCGGTGCGAATTTGTTCCAGTACTTGGAAGATGGCGGTGACGCCGCGCCCGGCCAGAGTGATGTTGTGTTCGTTATGTTCGATGTCGCCGGATTGTAGGGCCTTGAGAAAGTCCTCCACTTTATGGGTAAAGGTGGAAGCGGGTTCGAACCCGGACATGAAGCCTGTTACCCCTTTAATGGTGTGGATGGGGCGCGCGAGCATTTCGAGCCCCTGGCCCACTTCGCCGGAATCCAGGAGTTCCAGGCCCTCGATCACCTGCGGATAGTACTTGTCGTTCACTTCCGCGAAAAATTCTTCGACCATGGGATCGATGGTCATGGGCTGGCCTCGTTATTTCGCTAGAAGACCGAGTTTTTCCAGCTCTCCGAAAAGCTTGTCCTTGTCCACCGGTTTGACGATGTACCCGGAGGCCTCCCCGTCGTGGAAAGAGCGGATTACGGTTTTGGGATCGTCCAGGGCTGTTGTCATGATCACCTTGACGGGCCGCTGGACTTCAAACTCCCGTTCCATGTCGCGGATGCGTTCCAGGGCTTCCATGCCGTCCACTTCCGGCATCATGATGTCCATAAGGATCAGCTCGTAGGGTTTGCCTTCCTTATGGGCCAGCCGAAACGCATCCAGCGCCTCCTGCCCGTTGACCACCACTTCCACTTCGAAGGCGGTGGTCAAAAAAGAGCGGAGTACCTTCCGACTCAGGAATTCATCTTCGACGATAAGCGCACGCATGCCGTCCTCGCGTTCAAATGGAAAAAGTAGGGTTGTTGCATCGTTGATCAGGGTAGCAGAATCAAATGAAAAGACAAAGGGGAAATTCAAATTGCCTATGCGCTTGCGCCCCTGGACGGAATCGGGTAGCTAGCCGCATGCCACGAGAGATTACCCCGCGTCGGCTGGAGCGCATCCGCAGTGTACTGCGCCGTCGGCAAAAAGACCTTACATTGGTGATGGATAACATCTGGGACCCCCACAATGTATCGGCTGTGCTCCGCAGTTGCGATGCCTTTGGCGTGCTTGGCGTGCACCTTTACTACACCACGTCGAGCTGGCCTGACCTGGGAAAAAAATCATCCGCTTCCGCGTTGAAGTGGGTGGACCGCACGCAGCATACCGATGCCCGGGCCATGGTGGAGGGGCTGCGCAGCCAGGGGTACCAGATCGTGCGGACCGGTTTTTCCGAAACCGCCCGGGAGCCTTGCGAGTACGACCTGACCCGGCCCACGGCCATCATTCTTTCCAATGAGCACCACGGCACAGCGCCGGAGCTGGTGGAATTGGTGTCCGATGAAATCTACATTCCCATGCAGGGTATGATTCAGAGTTTCAATGTTTCCGTGGCTGCCGCTCTGATGCTCTACGAGGCGTATACTCAGCGCGAGGCGCAGGGAATGTACGACCTGCCGAGTCTGACCGAGCAGGAACTGCGTGAACACGAGGCCCTCTGGGTGGAACGCTGATTCCTAGTGCCTTTTGAAGCCCATATCCCCCTGCAATGTCGACATGTTGCAGGGGGTTTTTGTTGGTTGACAGCAAATCGTTTCAATCGATAAGAGTAACACGGGCGGTCAATTCGTAATAAAAAAAGCTCTGACAATGGTTGGTCGTATGCGAGTCCTGGTGCTGTTGGCTTTTTTGTGTCTGAGTTTTCCGTGCCTGGGCCAGGCGCGGACCATAACCGATGCCCTGGGCAGAGCGGTTTCCTGCCCGGAAGAGGTCCGGCAAGTTATCTGTTCCGGTTCGGGGTGCCTGCGCCTGCTGACTTATCTCGAGGCCGAGGATCTGGTGGTGGGAGTGGACGACATGGAAGGGCGGCGTTCGTGTTTTGAGGCCCGGCCCTATGCCCTGGCCCATCCGCAATTCAAGACCATGCCCGTGTTCGGCGCATTCCGGGGCGGAGACGATCCGGAACGGATTTTGACGCTGGACCCACAGCCGCAGGTTATCCTCAAGACATTTGCCTCTTCCATGGGGCATGATCCCCGGGAGCTCCAGGCCAAGACCGGCATCCCGGTGGTGGCCTTGAATTATGGGGACCTTGGCGAATTGCGCCCGGCGCTGGACGCCACGTTGCGAAGCATGGGCGAGGTGGTGCATCGCCGGGAGCGGGCCGAGGCTGTGGTGGCATTTTTTGATCGGACCATCGCAGACTTGGAGCGGCGCACGCGGGACATTCCGGAGCAGGAGCGTCCTTCCGTGTTTTTGGGCGGGGTGGCTTTTCGCGGAGCGCACGGGTTCCAGTCCACGGAACCGGCCTATCCGCCGTTTCGCTTTGTGCATGCCCGGAATCCGGCGGGCCAGGACGCCTTGGCCCGTAAGCAAAGTCTCCGACACAGCGACGTGGCCAAGGAGCAAATTCTGGTTTGGGACCCAGACGTGCTGTTCCTGGATGTGGCTACCTTGCAACTGGGACCCGAGGCCAGCGGATTGAGCGAATTGCGCAATGACCCCGCCTACCAGGCGCTGACAGCCGTTCGCGAGGGGCGCGTCTATGGCGTGCTACCTTACAATTGGTACACCAAGAACTACGGCTCCATTCTGGCCAATGCCTATTTCATCGGCAAGACTCTGTATCCGGAACGCTTTGCAGATGTGGACCCCGTGACCAAGGCGGATGAGATTTACACTTTCCTTGTGGGGCGGCCTGTTTTTCAGGAAATGAACGCCTCGTTCCGTAACCTGGTATTCCAGCCGGTTCCGGTGCGCTGATGCATTTTCACGACGGTGAAGTGCCTGTGGATTACCGCCGCTACACCGGGCGCAAGCTGATCTTTATTGTGGGCTTGCTGGCGGGACTGCTGATTTGTCTGGTGGCGTCCATCTCTCTGGGCGCGGCCGATATTTCCATGGTCCATGTGCTAAAGAGTCTTGGTGGCCTGGATGTGGCCCCGCGTGTGGAGATCATCGTCCGCAACATTCGCCTGCCCCAGGCGCTGGCTGCGGTGGTGGCCGGGGCCGGGCTGTCCATGGCCGGGGCTGTGATGCAGTCCATCCTCCGCAACCCTTTGGGATCGCCTTTTACCTTGGGCATTTCCCATGCTGCGGCCTTTGGCGCGGCCCTGTCGGTCATGGTTCTCGGGGGCGGGGTTATCACCTCGGGCACCGGCGGCGGCGTAAACGTGACGGCTCCCTACATTACCACGGCTTCGGCGTTCGGCTTCAGCCTGTTGGCCGCATTGATCATCGTGGGAGTGGCTCGATCCCGGGGAGCCACTCCGGAGACCATGGTGCTGACGGGCGTGGCTTTGGGCGCGTTGTTTACGGCGGGCACCATGTTTTTGCAATTTTTCGCCGACGATGTGCAACTGGCAGCCATGGTCTTTTGGACTTTTGGGGATACGGCCCGGGCGAGTTGGGGCGAGCTGGGATCCATTACGTTGGTGACCCTGGCCTGTACGGTGTATTTTTTGTTCAACGGCTGGAATTACAATGCCATTGACGCCGGGGACGAAACCGCCCGAGGCCTGGGCGTGCGAGTGGAAAGGCTACGCATGGCGGGCATGCTGCTGGCTTCTTTGCTGACGGCGTCGCTGATCGCTTTTTTAGGTATCATCGGGTTTGTGGGCCTTGTGGTTCCGCACATGGTCCGCCGAATCATTGGTGCGGATCACCGCTACCTGCTCCCGGCCTGTTTTTTCGGCGGGGGCCTTCTGCTGCTCATTTCGGATACGGTGGCGCGGTTGCTGTTTTCTCCGCATACGTTGCCGGTATCCGTCTTGACGGCTTTTATGGGGGCTCCGGTCTTTCTCTTCATTATCCTCAAGGGGCGTCGTTCATGATTCTCAACGTGCGGGACATGGGATTCGCCTACAATGGAAGTCCGGTTTTCCAGGATGTGGAGTTCAGTGTGGACCCTGGAGAACTGCTGGCCGTGCTTGGCCCCAACGGTGTAGGCAAGACCACGCTGCTCAAATGCATCAATGCCATCCACGCTCCGCGCAGCGGAACCGTGTACGTGGACCAGCGGGACGTGTCGCGGCTGAGTCCCCGGGAGATCGCCCGGGACGTGGGGTACGTGGCCCAGCGTAGCGAGGCGGCCCGGTTTACCGTGTTCGATGCCGTGCTCATGGGACGAAAACCCCATGTGCGCTGGCGCGTGGGGGAGGAGGATCTGCGTATTGTCTCGGCCGCGCTTAAGCGGCTGGACCTGGACCGCCTCCGGCTACGCCACATCGACACTCTCAGCGGCGGGGAGTTGCAGAAGGTGGCCGTGGCTCGCGCGTTGGTTCAGGAGCCCCGGTTGCTGTTGCTGGATGAACCCACCAGTTCACTGGACTTAAAAAATCAGATCAGTATCTTGCGGCTCGTGCGCCGGGTGGTGGACGAGCACGATATTGCCGCGGTCATGACCATGCATGATTTGAACACGGCCTTGCGTTTTGCACATAAGTTTTTGTTTTTGAAGCAGGGGCGGGTTTTTGCCGCAGGGCACATGCACGAGGTCACCGCGGACATGGTCAGCGAGGTCTACGGACTGCCGGTGCAACTCCGCATTATAGACGGTCATCCCGTGGTGTTGCCCTGCCATTAGAATCCGGGGTTGGTTTGATAAGGAGACGAGTATGACCTGCCGACTCACGGCCGAGGAGTATCAGGAAGTAGTGGCGTTTCACGGGCATTCCTGCCCCGGGCTGGCCATCGGCGTCCGCGTTTCGGAACTGGCCCGGCGCGAATTGGGCCCGGTGGACGCGTCCGAACTGGTGGCTGTGGCTGAGACCGACATGTGCGGTGTGGATGCGATCCAGTTCCTCACGGGCTGCACCTTGGGGAAAGGCAATTTTATCCACAGGGACTACGGAAAGACCGCCTTTTCTTTTTATGACCGAAGCAGCGGCCGGGCGTTTCGCGCCGTGTTTCGGCCCGAGGCCCGCTCCGGAGTTCAGGAGCGAATGGACGAAGTTTCCGCCCGTCTGGCCGACGGATCGGCCACGGCCCAAGATAGGGAACGGCTGGCAGAGTTGCGCGGGGAAATGCTGGAGCAGTTTTTGAAATTGCCCCTGGACGAAATGTTTACAGTGCAGGCGCTTCACTCTGCCCCGCCCCGGCCTGCCCAGGTGCTGGCCACGCTGGTTTGCGACGGCTGCGGCGAGGGGGTCATGGAGTCCCGTTCTCGGCGCTGGGGCGGCCAGACTTTTTGCATTCCCTGTTTTGCGGAGCGGGAACAAAAGATCTGATTCCGCGGCAAGCCCGGTGCCCAGGCCGGGCGTCAACCCTGGTATACAAAGGCCAGGGCCGCCAGCGGCGGCAGGGTCAGGCGCAGGCTCGGACCGCCATTGTCAATGCGCGCCACAGCGCCGCCCCCGTTGCCCAGGTTGGAGCCGCCATAGTGCGAGGCGTCCGTGTTCAGGACTTCGGTCCAGCGCCCTTCCCGGGGGCAGGGCACGGCATAATCGTGCCGGGGAACAGGGGTGAAGTTGAAGGCCCAGAGCACGGGGGGCGCGTCCGGAGCCTTCCGCAGAAAGCTGATCACCGAGGCGTTGTGATCGGTGAAGTCCAGCCAGTCGAATCCGGCCCACTCATTGTCCTTCGCGTACATGGCAGGCTGTTCACGCAGCAGCCGGTTCAAGTCCCCCACCAGGTTGGAAATGCCCCGGTGCTGTGGGAAATCCAGCAGCATCCAGTCCAGCTCCTTGCCGGCATCCCATTCATTCCATTGTCCGAATTCTCCGCCCATGAAGAGCAGCTTTTTGCCTGGGTGCGCCCATTGGTAGGCCAGGAGCATGCGCAGGTTGGCGAATTTTCTCCACGAATCTCCCGGCATTTTGGAGAGTAACGAGCGTTTGCCGTGCACCACCTCGTCATGGGACAGGGGGAGCAGAAAATTTTCGCTGAAGGCGTAGAGCATGGAAAAAGTTAGATTTTGATGATGGTGGGGGCGGTGAATGGGATCTTTTTCAAAATACCGGAGGGTGTCGTTCATCCAGCCCATGTTCCACTTGAAGGTGAATCCGAGTCCGCCGGTATAGACCGGCCTGGATACTCCGGGCCATGAGGTGGATTCCTCGGCAATGACGCTGGCCCCGGGGAAATGGGCGTGTACCAGGGTGTTCAGGTTGCGGAGGAATTCGATGGCCTCGATGTTTTCGTTGCCGCCGTACTGGTTGGGCAGCCACTGGTTTTCAGCCCGGGAATAATCGCGGTAGAGCATGGAGGCCACGGCATCGATGCGCAGCCCGTCGATGTGGAATTCCTTGAACCAGTACAGGGCGTTGGTCAGCAGGAAGTTGGCCACTTCATACCGACCGAAGTTAAATATATAGGTCCCCCAGTCCGGGTGCTCGCCCAGGCGCGGGTCCTGGTGTTCATATAGGGCCGTACCGTCAAATCGTCCCAGGCTCCAGTCGTCTTTGGGGAAATGCGCCGGAACCCAGTCCAGGATCACGCCTAGCCCGGCCTGGTGGCAGCGGTCAATGAGGTCGCGGAGTTCATCCGGTGAGCCGAAGCGGGAAGAGGGCGCAAAGTAGTGCGAGGTCTGGTAGCCCCAGGATTCGTCCAGAGGGTGTTCGGCCAGGGGGAGAAATTCCAGATGCGTGAATCCAAGCCCCTTGGCATACGGGATCAACTGGTCGGCCAATTCGCCATAGGTGGAGAATCGCCCTTCGGGACGATGCCAGGAACCGGCGTGCACCTCATAGATGGATACGGGCTGTTCCAGCGGTAGTCCTTGTTTGCGCCGCGAGTCCATCCATTCCTGGTCCTTCCATTCATAGCCGTCCAGGGCCGAGGTTACGGCGGCGTTTCCAGGGCGGGATTCTGCGGCCAGGGCGTAGGGATCTGTCTTGAAGACCACACGGCCATTGCACTGGCGTACCGCGAATTTATAGGAAACATTGCGGGCCAGTTCGGGGATGAATCCGGCCCAGATGCCCGAGGAACCCACCGGGTACAGGGCGTGGCGGTCCGGGGTCCATTCATTGAACGCGCCAATGACGCTGACGGCTTTGGCGTTGGGTGCCCAGACCGCAAAGCGGTAGCCGGTGGAGCCGTCCTGGCCGGTGGCCGGATGGGCGCCGAGGATGCGGTACAGATCCCAATGCTTCCCCTGGGCAAAGAGGTTCAGGTCAAAGGGATCGATGAATACGGGCTGAATGGTCGGTGCGGGCATGGCTCCTCGTGCGGCTTGGTGTATCCCTTTGCGGAGTGAACGGATCGTTTTCCTGTGTGGCGCTGTGCCCGGACCGTGGGCCTGGTTTTCGAAGCGTACAGTCCAGCTGACGCCGTCCGGTGTCGGCACCGGGCGGCCGGTTCGGGTATCGCCTGCGCCCTGGCGGGCTGGCCCGCACGGCGCACTCCGGAAGAACGGCCCGGGTCAGGTGGTCACGACGCAGTTGTCGCCCCCGGCAAACGCGCTGTATTCGTAGCGGTCAGCCTTGGTGTCGTTGAGCCAGACCCCTTCATCCGTAAGGTACCGGTACTGGTAATCGCGGCCCACTTCCAGATCCACGGTGATCGAAAAGGAGCCGTCCTTGAGCTTTTTCATGGGCAGGGTCTTGGTGTTCCACTTGTTGAATTCGCCCACCAGGAAAATGTGTTTGGCGTTTTGTGTGGCGGACTTGGGCACTTTAAAGCCCACTTTGCATACGGGTTTGCTTTTCAGGTACTTTTTGGTCAGCGGCATAGGCCACCTCCGCGCGTTCCCGGACTGGGCCGGGCAAGGGGTTGCTGTGTTCCGCGTCCGTCTGTCGGCTGGCCGCTCCAAGGCTGGTTGCGGTTGGTGCCAGCAGGGACGCATAAAGATCAAGATATTTTCTGGCGGCCAGATCCCAGGTAAAGGCTTGGGCCATGGCCCGTTTCATCATGGCCTGCCATTTTGCGGGGCGCTGCCAGAGTTCCAGGGCCTGATGCACGGCTTCCAGAAACTGCTCGGCTTCGGGCCGTGCAAAGGTGAACCCCGTGGCTCGCGGACTGGGATGCGGGACAATGGTATCGATGAGCCCGCCAACGGCAGTGGCCACCGGCGGTGTGCCGAAGCGCAGGGCATACATCTGTGTCAGTCCGCAGGGTTCGTACCGGGACGGCATGAGGAAGATGTCGGACCCGGCATGAATGCGGTGGGCCAGGTCCTCGGAATATCCGATGGCGCCGCCCAGACGCCCAGGGTATTGCTCCACGAGCTCCTGGAGCCGGGCTTCGTACTCCAGGCTGCCTTCGCCCAGCACGATAACGCCCACTTCGTATTTCATCAACTCCGGCAAAATTTCATACAGCAGGTCGATGCCCTTTTGGCGGCGCAGGCGTCCGATGAAGCAGAGTACGGGACGGTCCTCCAATTGGTCGGCCATGTAGAATTCGCGGAGCAAGGCGCGTTTGCAGACGCGTTTGCCGTCCAGGGTTTCGGGCGTATAGGCGCAGGTCAGATAGCGATCATTGTTTGGGTCCCACACACCATAATCCGCGCCGTTGAGAATACCGTGCAGCTCTGGTCGGCGGACTTGAAGAATGCCCTCCAGGCCGCAGCCGAATGCCGGGGAGATGATTTCCCGCGCATAGGCCGGGCTCACGGTGGTCACGGCGTCGGCGTAAGCGATGCCTCCCTTGAGCATGTTGAAGTCACCGTAAAATTCCACGCCGTCCATGTGCCAGGCTTCGCCGGGCAGTCCGCAATTTTCGAACAGTCGGAATGAGAACCGCCCTTGGAAAGCGAGATTGTGAATGGTCATGACCGAATGGGTCTGCTGCCAGAACGGGTCGCTGCGTCGTAAAAAGTGTAAAAATGCCGGGGCCAGCCCGCTCTGCCAGTCGTGGGCGTGGATGATGTGGGGGGCGGCGTCGAACTGGCGGCACCAGGAAAGCGCGGCGCGTACAAAAAAAGTGAACCGTTCGCAGTTGTCGAAGTAGTCCCCTTCATATGTATTATAATAGGCGCGGCGGTCAAAGTATTCTCCGCGGGCCACGAAATAGACATTCACGCCATGGTACGTGGTCTTGTAGATTTCCGCCGTGACCGGAGCCCAGGGATACCCTACCGGGCAGTCGGACTTGACCAGTCGGATTTCATGGCCGGCTGTCCGAAGGCGGCCGTAAAATGGCGTGATGACGGAGACATCGGCTCCCTGGTTCTGAAGGGCCACAGGCAGCGCGCCCATGACGTCGCCCAGTCCTCCGCTTTTGGAAAAGGGGAACATTTCCGAAGTGAGCAGAACGACGCGCAGCTTTGACGACGCTGGTGCACTGTTCATGCCTCTGCTCCGGGGGTAGACGGTTGTGGGGGCAGTAGCTCGGAAAAATCGGCAAGGATGCGGGCGTGGTCAAAGGCCAGTTCCGGCAGGGCATCGAGGGGCCAGATCCGCACGGCGGCGGCGTCGTCACCAGCATGCAGCCGGGCCGGGTCGTGGGCCTGGGCCGCGTAGACAACGCTCAAGGTGTGGTGCCGGGGGTCGCGGTCTGGGGCGGAATATACGCCCACCAGCCGAGTGAGGGTTACGTCCAGCCCGGTTTCCTCGTGTGCCTCCCGGACGGCCGCCGCTTCGCAGCTTTCCCCATAATCCACAAATCCCCCGGGCAGAGCCCAACCCAAGGGCGGGTTGGCACGCTTCACAAGCACCACATTGCGCCCAGGCAGCAGGACGACCACGTCAACCGTTGGTAATGGGTTGCGATAGATTTCCACATCCTTTCCGCAATGCGGGCAGGATCGAGACCGTTTCATCAGAGAGCCCCCCAGGCATGGCTGCGGCGGCATTCCGGCAAGCCACCAAGCAGACGTTATGGCTTTCTCATACCATATTGGCGTGACTTGACAACCGATTGAGTTTCGGATTTCCGCGAAACGTGAAATCGATACACAGCAGGCCGCAACGAAAAAGGCCCTCCGGACATTCCGGAGAGCCTCATTCGGACGTTATGTCTGCAAAAGAAGGAAGAAGGATACTTTCTTTGTAGCAGTAAGCATGCCAACGTGTGAGATGAAAACCATCTTTTTTATAAACACTTGTTCTTTTAAAATTATTTATTAAGTGTCGACGTGGAAAAAATTTTTTTCATGTTGTGAAAAGAAAAAAAATTGTACTTCGAAGGCAGGGGAGAAGCGGTCTTTTTGCGGTTGTCACCAATGTAACATGTTTATTTTCAAGAGAAATAAAAATTTGAACGCCAAATCAGGACGGGTTCAAAAAATTTTACTCCATACGCCGAGAGGACGACCTGGGAAAAGGGCTTCTGGCCGCGTTCAACAGTTGGGTTCCACCGGCAGGCAGACCGTAAAACAGGCGCCATGGCCTGGCTCGGTTTGCACTTGAACCCGGCCACGGTGGGCTTCCACGATTTTTTTTACAATGGCAAGGCCAAGGCCGGTGCTGACCTCTCCGGCAGTGGGCCGGTTGCTGAGTTTTTGGAAGGAAAGAAAGAGCTTGTCCTGTTCTTTGGCAGGAATGCCGGGGCCTTGGTCGCGTACGGAAAAACAAATGCCTCGTCTTCAGCCCAGAGTTCCACTGCCACGCAGGTGCCATGGGAGGAGAATTTGATGGCGTTGGTCAGCAGGTTGTCGATGACTTGCCCGATGCGCCTTCGGTCCACCATGCCTTCCACGGCCTGGTGGATGTCGACTTTGATGTCGATATTTTTTTCGTCCGCCAGGAGTCGGGCAATGTCCACGCGTTCCTGGACCAGGCTGGCCACGTTTTCGGGGCGGCAGAGCAGTTCCAGGCGGCCGCTTTCGATGACGGAAATGTCCAGAAGGTCGCTGACCAGGGCATTCATTTGCCAGCCGGAAATTTGTATGTACTCAAGCATTTTTCGCTGGTTTTCGTCGAGCACGTCCTGAGCGGTTTGCAGCAGGATGGAAGAAAATCCGTTGACTGCGTTGATGGGGTTGCGCAGGTCGTGGGCGGCCATCCCCAAAAGGCGGTTTTTGAGTTCGTCCAGCTCCCGCAGTCGGCGCTGGCGTTCCATGGCGTCCACAAGTTGGAACATGCGGGCCTGGAATTCCTCCCGTTCAAAGGGGGTGCGCAGGAAGTCGTTGGCCCCGTTCTTGATGAACCGCACCGAAAGCGGCTCATTGGCAAAGGCGGAAACCCCGATGATTCCAAGGTCCTTGAGTTCGCTGCGGGTCCGTATCTTGACGGTCAGTTCCACGCCGTCCATGCCCTCGAGTTCGTAATCCACCACAGCCAGAAGATAGTCCGGGTCTTGCTCGAGTACTTCCAGGGCCTTTTCGCCGGATTCCACGGCCGTGACTTCCAACAGATGCAGGGAGAGCAGTTTGCTGAGGTAGCGGCGCATGGAGCGGGAATCGTCCACCACCAGGGCTTTGTGCCCCTGGATGCGGTGCAGTCTACCGATGGCTGCCACCAGATTGTCCACGGCGTGGCGGTTTTTGACCACGTAGTCGGTTACGCTTTTGCTCAGGATGCGCCGACGCGTTTCTCGGGTGATGTCCGAAGTAAAGACCAGGCAAGGCAACTCGTGTTCCAGCACGGCGTCCACCACGGTGCCGTCGTCCGAGTCCGGCAGGGCCAGATCGGCCACGGCAAGAAACCACTCGTTTTCTTTCAGGGCTTCACGGGCTTCGGCCAGGGTGCCCACGGCGCGGGCGTTGAAGCACAGGTCGCGTTCGATGCGGCGCACCAGTTCCACCTGGACAGAGCGGCTGTCTTCAATGATCAGAATGTTGGGAACGGACATACAATCACCATGCCTCACAAAGGGAATGGCAGTGCGCCGTAACGGCACACTGTCGTATCGCATTTCCGGGGTTGCCGGATGGGGAAAGACCGCTTCTCAGGAAACGGCAAAACCTTTTTCTTCCAAGGATTGCCGGGCCACGGCTCCGGCACGCAAAATTTCAACGCGTCCGCCTGCCAAGGGACGGAGCAGAGTGGAGGGCGCTCCCCCAGGAGGGAAGGGCTCTTCCAACAAGGCCGCGTCGGTTTTGGCCAGCAGGTCCGGGTCCAGGTCCCGCGGGCTTCCCGCCGGCGGATTGCCGCTGAAGTTGGCGCTGGTGGCCACCAGGGGGGCGTCCAGCTCCCGGCAGATTTGCGCGGCCAGGGGGTGCGGCGTGGAACGCACCGAAACCAGGCCCTGTTCGTCGCGCACCGGACGAGGCACTGCGGAACGGGCCCGGACCAGAATGGACAGCGGACCCGGCCAAAATGCCTCGGCCAGGGCGCGAATGGTGCCGGTGATTTCATCGGTGACCAGTTCCAGCATGGAGGTGCCCCCAATGATCAGCGGCAGAGGTTTGGCTTTGGGCCGGCCTTTGATGGCGGCCACCCGCAGGGCCGCATCCCGCAAAAAGCCGTGACACCCCAAAGCATACAATGTTTCCGTGGGGTAAACCACAACTCCGCCTTCCAGGAAGATACGCTGTATGGTTTGCATGCGCGTCTTGTAACAGAAAAGATCACCGTGGTCAGCGGCTTTTCAAGGGCATGGAAATGGCGTACCAACCCTTGCAGGAGGCCACATGCCAGCGCTTTTCACGGATCGCGACGAGAATTTCGGTGCCGGGGTTTTGCAGATTTTACGTACTGCGGCTCCCACCTGGCCTTTTGGCATCGAGGAGGACCAGACCGCTCTGGCGCTGGGGCCCGGCATGCTGCGCATGGCGCGTGAGCATGCTCCGATGCTCCGGCTGGCCGCCGGAAAAATTTTGCTCTGGAACTGGCAACGCCGTCCGCTGCACTGCGAAGCGCTGAACGCCCTGCTGGAAGCGGCGCAGGTTTTGGATCAGCCCCTGCCGCGTCTTTTGCGCAAGCTGCAAACCGCCTTGCACCGCCCCGTGGACTCCGCGCCGTTGAAGGAGGCCATGGACCTGGGGGAGCAGGCCCTGGTGCTCAAGCATCTGTTGCAGTTCGTGCGGCGTCCCGGCGAAGGTCTGTTCTGGCTTTCCCATTGTTGGGAGTGGCTGTTGCGCCTGGGGCGGGAGGATTTGCCCCCTTCCTTGCTGGACGCCGCGGACCTTCCGTCGGAACTGGAGCCGGTACGCCGGATGTTGCGGGCTCAGTGGGCCATGCTTTACCGTCCGGCCGAAGAGGCCCTGGCGCATGTGCGAGGGCTGGACGCAAACCTCTGGTTCCCACTGCGGGAGTACTGGTCCGCGGAGCTGTACGCACGCATGGGCGACGCAGGCCAGGGAGCGCGGCGGCTGGCCCGGGTCTGGCGGCAAATGCCCTGGCATCCGCAGCTGACCCTCAAGCTCTCCAATTTGGTGGAACCGCCGGAAAGCGTGGAACCATGCGACTTTTCAGACACCAGCGTACTGGTATATTCTTGGAATAAGGCCGAACTGCTGGAGCAGACCCTGCAAAGCCTAGCGGCTTCGGAGCTGGGGAGGGCCCGCGTCGTGGTGCTGGATAACGGTTCCAGCGATGAAACCCCGGCCGTGATGGCCCGTTGCGCCGGATTGTTCGGAGCGCATCGTTTTCAGCAGGTGCGCCTGCCCGTGAACGTGGGCGCGCCCGCGGCCCGCAACTGGCTGCTTTCCCTGCCCGAGGTGCAGGCCTGCCGACGCGTCGCTTTTTTGGATGATGATGTGATTTTGCCCCGGAACTGGCTGACTAGGTTGGGAGCGGCCATGGATGCGGCCAAGGCGGATGTGGCCGGATGTCGGATTGTTTCCGCCTGCCCTCCGGCTTGCGTGCAGTCTGCGGACTACCATCTGCTGGACCCGGGACAGGGGGCGCGTACTTTTCAGGAGCGGGAAGACAATATTCTGGTTTTTGAAAACAGCGGCAATGCGCTGGATTTTGGATTGTACGACTATCGGCGCCCGGCCATTTCCGTATCGGGCTGCTGCCACTTGCTGAGCATGCGGGGAGTGGAGCGTGCCGGAGCATTTGACATCCGTTTTTCCCCGACCCAATTCGATGATCTGGAGCGCGACCTGCGCGTGAACCTGGCCGGGATGCGGGTGGTGTACGAAGGGCGGCTGGCTGTCCGGCATGTGCAGCATTCCAGCCTGGCCAAGGCCCAGACCGTGTCCGGAGCCGCGCATATCTTCGGTAATCGGATCAAGCTGGAAGGCAAGTACACGCGGGAAGAAATGGCCGCTTTGGCGCAAAGGCACCGGGAAGCGCTTTGGCAGGACTTGGACGCCCGCCGGGCCGCCTTGATCCGCAGTCTCCCCTAAACCGAAACCATCTAATATCATTTAATCAATCGAGTACGGAATGCAAACCATTCTCATTACCATGGGCGATCCGGGCGGCCTGGGACCGGAATTGCTGGTGCGCCTCTTTTTGGAGCGCTCCGCTTGTTCGATAACCAACCGATACCTGCTGCTGGGGCCGGAGTCCGCCTTGCGGACGCATCTGGGGACGGGAGAAGTCTGTTGGGAGCGGCTGGAATGCCCGGAGGAAATTCGTGACGCTGGTCCGGGGCTGTATCTTTTTGAGCCGCCCGAATTGAACGCTTTGATTTGTCCTTTGGGCGAGCCCAGCGTGGCGGGCGGGCAATGTGCCGGGGTGAGTCTGGAGTGGGCGGTCCGGCTGCTGAAGGACGGCCTGGCCCAGGGGCTTTGCACCTGCCCGCTGAATAAGGCCATGCTTCAGGAAGCCGGGTTTGATTTTCCCGGACATACCGAGTTCTTAGCCGAGCGTCTGGGGGTTGGACGGGACAACGTCTGCATGCATCTGGGCGGGCCGGTGCTGCGTGTGAGCCTGGCCACCACGCATCCGCCCCTGCGCAAAGTGGCGGATTTGATCACGCCCGAGCGGATTTTGCGTTGTCTTCACCTGACCAGGGATTATTTGCAGGCCCTGGGCGTGCAAGGGCCTGTGGCGGTCTGCGGGGTGAATCCCCATGCCGGGGAATCCGGAAAAATTGGCTGGGAAGAGGTGGAAATCATTGCCCCGGCCCTGGAAATGGCCCGGGCTCAAGGCCTGGACGTGGCAGGGCCCCTGCCCGGGGACACGGCGTTTTACTTCGCGGCCCAGGGGCGCTACGCCGCGGTGCTGGCCATGTACCACGATCAGGGCCTGGCTCCACTCAAACTGCTGCATTTTTCCGATGCCGTGAATGTGACGTTGGGACTGCCGTATCCGCGGACTTCGCCGGACCACGGCACCGGGTACGACATCACGGGCACGGGCCAAGCCGGGCTGGACAGTTTGCGGGCCGCCCTGGACATGGTGGAGCGGCTCGTGTCTGTTCGCGCACAGGGCAACTGAGCCACTTTCTTTTTGTGGTCCTTCGCGGCAAAGCACCTTACCTCGCCCACCAATGCCAGGCAGCCTGCCTGGTTTGGAGAGCGGACCGACAGGGGGGGGATAGGGATCAGCCTGCTGCGTCGCGAGCCGCGCTTTGCCCCGCAATGTGGCCGAATACCTGGGTGGCCGCCACCATGGCACCGCCCAGCCGGTTGGCGCCATGCATGCCTGTGGCGCACTCCCCACAGGCGTAAAAACCGGGCACTGGCGCAGAATCCGGATCAAGCACCCGGGCGCAGGCGTCGATGCGTGCTCCGCCGTTGCCCGCCTGGGCGAACAGGGCCACGTGTTCCCAGGGGGCTTTTCCCACCTTGACCCGGACCACGCCCTGGTCGTTGGCATGGGCTTGCAGCCACTGGTCCATGCCGTAGTCGTGCGTTGTTTTTCCCTGGAAAGAAATGGGGCCCCAGGCCGCCGGGCAATGGGTGCGCCGGGCATCGGCCAGGGCCAGAACCTTGGCCGATGGAGCCGCCTCCCGGCCGTCCGGAGTCAGAATTACCGCATCGGCACCGGCCAGAATCGCCGGGGAGCGGAACTCCAAGGAATCCAGATTGAGCCACAGATATTGCAGATAGTCCGTGTTCTCCATTCCTGCCCCCAGGGATGCGAGCATTTCCCAGCCTTGGCCTGGATTTCCCGGCCCGGCGATGTTTCTTTCGGCCAGCGGTGCGGGGCCGCCTAAAGCAACGACCACGGCCCGGGCCCGTACCACGGCGGACCCATCATTTTTGGAATGGATCTCTGCGCCGACAAGGTTGTTTCGGGCGGGGAGCAGGCGGGTTACCTGCTGCCCGGTGAACACGCGGACGTTCAGGTCCTGGAGTTTGGCCCGCAGGAGCGCATGAGTGCGGGCCAAGTCCGTCAGAATCACGGCCCGGGCATGGGGGCTGAAGCAGGCCTGGCGCCGCAACGGCAGGCCATCCTCTCCTTGTAAAAGGGGCGCTCCCAGGGCCTGGAGGTCGCGCAGCCGGGCTTCGGCCTGTTCGGCCAGCAGGCTCGCCAGGTCCGGAAAGGCCGTACCGGGCCGTGCCAGCCCCAAGGCTTCGGCAACAAAGTCTTCCCGCTCCTGATCGGTGAGGGGGACCTGCATGCCCAGTTGGCGGTTGTAATTGGCGAACGAAGAGCCCGAAGGGCCCGGAGCCAGAGTCAGCAGGGCCACTCGGGGGCGCGAGGAGGCTTGGGCCGCGCTCCAGGCGGCGCGCATGCCGCCCAGGCCCGAGCCGAGGACCAGGACATCAATAGGATGATTTTGCCGATCAAAGGTAGGGAGTGCGGTGTTGTGGGGCATGGCTGGACGGTACGGCAAAAATTCCATCGGGGGAAGCGTCTGTCCGGTCCGTATCCTGGCCCGTGTATCGCATTATCTCCCAGGCCGGATTCCGCGCCACTCCCGGCCTCGTATTCCGTCCATCTTTGGGGGGCGCATCATTTAGGGCACGTCCGAGGAGTCATTTGCCGGGCATTGAGAAGAACGGGGCCGGTGGGCGGTGTGCCCTTGCAGCCATGAAAAAGGCCGCCTCAGGGGCGGCCTTTGCGATTCGTGCAGGGTGGAATCAGATTTTCTTCATGGCGTAAGCGCGCATTTTTTCCGCTTCCTTGAACGCGGGGTTGATGCTCAGGGCTTTTTCCGCCGCATTCTTCATCCGTTTCCATTTTTTCCAGTCAAAATAGAGCCGCCCCAGGTTGAAGTACAGGTATTCGTCGTCGTGGGCGTGTTCCAGAGCCTTGAGGTAGTAGCGTTCTGCCGCGTCGAACTGTTTGAGCTTGCGCAGTACGATGCCGATGCGGTTGTAGAGGAACAGAGCCTGGGGGTCGTGCTCCAGGGCGTCTTCCAGCAGCCCGAGGGCGTCGTCGTAAAGGTCGGATTTGAGGTAGCGGTCCGCGATGTCGGCCTTAAGTTCCGTGTCGTTTTTATACGACTTCATCAGCTCGCCGAAGGTTTGGCGGGCCATGTCAAAGGCTTTTTCGTCGAGCTGGGCCTGTCCTTTGGCCAACTCCTCCTGTTTGTGCTGCTCCATGTTGGCCAGTTCGTTCTGGACGGACTCGGTAACGTGGTTTTGCAGCTCGCCGACCAGTTCCTGCATGGTCTTGTAGAGCTTTTTCTCTTCACCGGCCTTATAGGGGATGACCAGCGGATACAGCCGCCGGAGCTCCTTGTCCTGGTTCAGGCTGTAGACGGCCTGTTCGATGAGCTTGGCGAATTCGTCCCGTTCGTTTTTCATCAGCGGGTTTTTGAGGATGCCCACCAGGGCCTGCATCAGGGCATTGGCCGCAGCCATGGGTTTGCCCTGCTTGAGCAGGCCGTTCACTTCGGAGAGACGCTTTCGGGATTTGATCAGTTCGACGGACATGATGCTCCTACGGAGTGGAAGGATTGGCTATTTGCCGGTTTCCCGCCGGACCAGCTCTCGGAATCGAACAAAGAAATAGCGGCTGTCATGGGGGCCGGGGGCCGCTTCCGGGTGGAACTGGATGGCGATAACGGGTTTTTCCCTGTGTTCGAACCCTTCCAGGGTATCATCGTTGAGGTTCCTATGCGTTATCTTAAGATGATTCTGGTTGGAGATGTCAACGCAAAACCCGTGGTTCTGGGAGGAAATTTCGATTTTTTCCGTAACCAGGTCCATGACGGGATGGTTGCAGCCATGGTGGCCAAAGGGCAGCTTGTAGGTGCTGCCGCCTTGGGCCAGCCCCAGAATCTGATGGCCCAGGCAGATGCCCGCCAGCGGAAAATCTTCGCAAAGTTCCCGGACGGCCTCAATGGCGTTGGTAAGCGGGGCCGGGTCGCCGGGGCCGTTGGACAGGAACACCGCGTCGGGATGCAGTTCCCGGACCTGCTCCGCCGTAAAGGAGGAGGGCACGCCCAGCTGGACGAATCCCTGATCGGCCAGGAGGCGGTGGATGTTCCACTTGATGCCGAAGTCGTAGACGATGAGCCGGGGACCGCCTTCGGGCCAGGTGAAGGAGGCCGGGTCCACGGTGACGGGGCCGTCGTCGGTCCAGAGATAGGGCTTGGTGCAGGAAACGCGGTCCGCCAGGTTCAGCCCCTGCATGGGGGCGATGGACCGGGCCTGTTCCACCAGGGCGGCGGTGTCCTTCACCTCGGTGGAGAGGATGCCCCGCATGGCGCCGTGCAGCCGCAGATGGCGGGTCAAGGCACGTGTGTCCACGCCTTCGATGCCGGGGATGCCCGCTTCAGCGAGATATTCGGGCAATGACTGGCTGGAACGCCAGTTGCTGGGCTGCTTGCAGCACTCCTTGACGATGAGCCCGGCCACCTGAATGCGGTCGGATTCCACGTCCTCGGGGTTCACGCCATAGTTGCCGATGAGCGGATAGGTCATGCAGACGAGCTGTCCGGCATAGGACGGGTCGGTGAGCACTTCCTGATATCCGGTCATGCCGGTGTTGAAGATGACTTCCCCTCCGGCCTGGATGGGGCCGGTAAAGGATTCGCCCGGAAAGAGGGTGCCGTCTTCGAGGGCCAGAATTGCTTTCATGCTTGCTCCCTAAGGATGTTCGTCACTCCGGTCAGATCCTCTTCGCGGTCCACGCCGTGGCAGCGGTGTCGCGTCAGGCTGACCCGGATGGGGATGTTGTTTTCCAAAAACCGGAGTTGTTCGAGCCGTTCGCGTTGTTCCAGCCTGCCCTGCGGCAGGGCGGCAAAGGCGCGCAACGCCTCCATGCGAAATCCGTACAATCCGATGTGCAGCAGGTAGTCCCCGTCTGCACCGTCACGGTTGTACGGGATGGCGGCTCTGGAAAAATAAAGCGCATCGCCGTTGGCGGCAAGGGCCACCTTGACGCGGTCCGGCGAGGCGGCCTGCGCCGCGTCCATGCCTGCGGCCAGCGTGGTCACCCGTACATGTGCATGACGGAACGGAGCCGTCAGTTCCGAGAGCATGTCCGGGTCCAGGCAGGGCTCGTCGCCCTGAATGTTCACCACCACGGCGTCGGGTTCCACGCCGAGTCGTTCGGCCGCTTCCAGCACGCGGTCCGTTCCGCTGGCATGGTCGGGCCGGGTCATGAGCACGGGCACGTCCAGCTCTTCGGCCTTGGCACGGATGCGTTCATCGTCCGTGGCCAGAACCACCCGGGTCATTGCCGGGCAGGCCTGGGCGCGTTGGAACACGTGCCAGAACATGGGCTTGCCCAGGATTTCCACCAAGGGCTTGCCCGGGAACCGGGAAGACGCGTACCGCGCCGGAATGATGCCGTAGCATTTGGGAAGAGCGTTCATGGATCGGCTCAAGGTTCCTACCGTCTTTTGAGTGAATGGGCAATAGAGCGGCAGGCGGTCTCGCTGCCGCCGCGTCGTTCGGCCACATAGGCCTGGAATCGCGCCCGCACCGCATGACGATCCGGCGGCGCGTCCACAAGCCGGATCAAACGGGCCAGCACAGCGGCCGCATCCGGCATGCGGTGCACCAGCCCGCTGTCCAGGAGTTCCTGCCCTACCCAAGAAAAGTTGCTCCAGGACGGCCCGACTACAGGACAGATGCCGCAGGCCAGCGGCTCCAGGAAATTTTGTCCTCCCAAAGGGGCCAGACTCCCCCCGACAAAGGCGGCCGTGGCCGGGGCAAAGGCCGCGGCCAGTTCCCCCATGCGGTCGCCCAGCAAAATGCTCCCTGGAGCGGCAGGCTCTTTGGCCTGGGAACGCAGGGTAAAGGGGATTTGTGCCTTGTGGAGCCGGGCGGTCCAGGCGTCCACTCGTTGGAGGTGACGCGGAAAAAGTCCGTAGACCGCGTCGGGCCGGGCGGCGCGAAGCCCGCGCAGCAGGGTCATGACCTGGTCCTCCTCCTGCTCGCGCACCGAGGCCAGTACCACGAAAGGACTTTTCGCGGGCAACACCGGGGCCAGGGGGTTGGATTCGGCGGCGCCGGATGCATCCGGCAAGGGGATGCGGTCGAACTTGAGATTCTGCATCCGTTCCACATGGCTGTGGCCGTACAGGGCTGCGAATCTTGCCGCGTCCGCCTCGGACATGGCCAGCACGCGATGCGGAGCGATGGAGCGAAACAGGGATGGAAACTTCATGTAGCCCCGCAGGCTCTTTTCGCTCATACGGCCATTGACCACGAGAAGCTCGGCATCGCGTTCCCGGCAGGCGGCCATGAACCCGGGCCACATTTCCGATTCCAGCAGCACCACCGTGCGCGGCCGGACCGTATCCAGGGCCTTACGTACCAGCCGGGGCCGGTCCAGGGGAAAATACGCGGTCCGCAACAAAAGGTCCGGACGCACGGGCTCCCGTTCCCGGCGCAGTTCATCCAGACGGCCCATGCCCTCAGCCGTGTTGGTGGTCAGCAGGACCGAGAGAGGCCGCTCCCAGGGGGAGCGCAGGCGTTGCAGCACCTGTCCGGCCAGCAGGGCTTCCCCCACGCTGGCGGCCTGCATCCAAAGATCGCATGGACCGGGATAGGGAGCTTTCTGCACGCGCTGTTCCCAGCCGTGTCGCAGGCGGCTGTTACGGTGCAGCAAGGGTAGAGCGGCTCCCCATGCCAGGTCGTAGAGTCGCATCAGGGCGGGATGCCTGCCGCCCATGCTAGTCACGCTCCAGTCCGAGGCGAATCAACTCCGCGATCAGTTGATTGAAATCCATGCCCGTGACCTTGGCGGAGCGGGGCAGCAGGCTGGTGGAGGTCATGCCCGGCAGGGTGTTTACCTCTAGGAGGTAGGGGATGTCGTCCCGCACCATGAAGTCCGCCCGCGAATATCCCCGGCAGCCCAAGGCGTGGTGGGCCGCGAGGGACATGTTTTGCACCTCGCGCGCCAGCTCGTCCGACACGGGAGCCGGACAGATTTCATCCGCTCCATCCTGGTCGTATTTGTTTTTGTAGTCAAAAAAGGCGGCTCCATGTTTGGGCCGGATGAGGATCAACGGCTGGGGTGTGTGTCCCAGGATGCCGCAGGTGACCTCCACACCGGGCACGGCCGCTTCCACAAGGGCCTCTTCGCCCAGGGCGTGGACCTTGTCCAGGGCGGCGGGCAGGTCCGCCTTTTGTTCCACCAGGGTCATGCCCAGACTGGAACCGCCCATGTTGGGCTTGACGAAAACCGGGTAGGGCAGGGCTGGTGAGGTTTCGCCGCTGCGGCGCGGGTGCAGTTCCCAGTCCGGGGTGCGGATGCCCGCGTCGCGGAACAGGGCCTTGGATGCGGCTTTGTTTAAGGCCAGAAAGGACGCGGCCGGCCCCGATCCCTGGTAGGGACAGCCCGCACGGTCCAGCACGGCCTGCACCAACCCGTCCTCGCCGGGAGCGCCATGCAGGGCGATGAAGGCGAAGTCGTGTTCTCCGGCCAGCCGGACCAGGGGGCCGAAGCCGCCCAAAAGGTCCAGGAAGGTGACGTCGTGCCCCAATTCATCCAGGGCCGTGCCGATATTGCGCGCCGAGGCCAGGGAGACCTCACGCTCCGTGGACCATCCGCCCGCGATCAAAAGTACTTTCACAGAGATTCACCTTAAGGGTTGTGCTGAAGAGTCGCTCCACGTCCAGGGCCTGCTCGTGCGTATAGGCGATGCGTTTCCGGATGGCCTCGGTCCTGCCGTAGCGCCGGATCAGATCCGCGAACCGTTCGTTCAGGGAGACGATGCGGTCGTGCGCTACGCGCTTGTCGCCGTAGATCACGGCCAGAGGCAACAGGTCACGGGGCAGTTCGGACGCAAAGGGCCAGAAAACATGGTGCATGACGCCTTGGGCCAGGGCCGGGTTGCCGGTTTCATCCATGACCCAGGAGGCGCCGAGCTGGCTATGGTTGCCTCCGTAGTGGATGGTGTAGGCTTTGGCAATGTCGTGCAGCAGCGCTGAGGCGCGCACGGCGGCTACGTTGACGGTCAGTCCGGCCTCGTGGGCCAGGACGGCCAGATGCGTGGCCACGCGGGCCACCTGGGTGCAATGGGCGCGGATGTGGTCCGGCATGGCGTACCGGTCCCAGATGCGGGTGCATTCCGCGTCGTCCGGGACCCGGCCTGCGGGTGTTTCCGCGGGGGCGGGCGGGACGTTTAATGGCGGCAGGTATGGTTGAAGCGGGTTCTTCATGGCGTTCTTGCTGAGGGTTGGCCCGGGCATGGTGCCCGGATGCAGGGAACCTACCAGCAGGACCGGCAAAAGGCAAAGCCGGAACCGGGGGACGCGGAAAAAACGATACTCCGGAAGGGGCGTTCCAGTACGGGGATTCTCGGGGTATATCTGGGGCGGGTCATTTTTCCCTTGATCAAATCTTCATGGGGATTTAATACTCGGCAACTGACCGTGGGCTGCGGGCCCGCAATCCGCTCTGGAAAGGGCGGACGTGAGAATCTGATTTCCCACAACTCATTGAGGAGGTTAAGGAATGGCTACTGTTGAGTTCAACGGCAAATCCTTTGAGGTGGATGAGGACGGTTTCCTGCAGAGCTTTGACGGCTGGAACCCGGATTGGGTCGAGTACGTCAAGGAGCAGGAAGGCATCGCCGAAATCACCGATGATCACCAGAAGGTCATCGAGTTCCTGCAGGACTACTACAAGAAGAACGGCATCGCCCCGATGGTCCGCATCCTCTCGAAGGTCACCGGCTTCAAGCTGAAGCAGATCTACGAGCTGTTCCCGTCCGGGCCTGGCAAGGGAGCCTGTAAGATGGCTGGCCTGCCCAAGCCCACCGGCTGCGTGTAAGCGCACCTTTTTCGGGTAGTAGGGCGGAAGCTGCGGCTTCCGCCCTTTTCTTATGGCTGTTTTTCGGACGATGCATCCGCCCAAAACAGAATGCCCTTTCCCGGGCCGGTGTACATGACGCCGCTCCGGAATGGCACGGCTCGCCTGCCTGTTTCCTGCCTCTTCCGTTGGGACCGCTCCTCCCGGATTCAACCGTCTCCCGCTCTGATTCAAAACCGTTCCCCGGCATTGTTTTCGCTGGATGCGCTGTTTCTTTGCATGGTCCCGCAGCAAAGACTTTGGCTGGCAATCGGTGCGGCAAAAGTGGCGCTCCCTTGGCTGGAAAGCGGATAACGTTTGCTTCGCAAGGCTCAAAAGGGTATGAAGGTCCGCACTTTATATATCGCGGTCATTCAACGTGGAGAATTGCTTTGAGCCTGAAACTGCTTGACGAATTTCGGAATCCGGAACTGTGCAAGGGACTGCTCGACAAGCTGCACTCCCTGGTGGACCGGGAGTTTCGCTTCATGGAGGTGTGCGGTACGCACACCGTGGCCATCTTTCAAAGCGGGCTGCGTTCGCTGCTCCCCGAGCAGGTGGTGCATCTTTCCGGACCCGGGTGTCCGGTCTGCGTGACCCATGAGTCCGAGGTCAATGCCTTTATTGACCTGGCTGAGCGGGACGATGTGATCGTGGCCTCCTTCGGCGATTTGATGCGGGTCCCGGGCAGCCGGGGGCGCAGCTTGAAAAAAGCCCAGGCCGACGGCGCCGCTGTGGAAGTGGTCTACTCCCCGCCCGACGCCTTGAAGCTGGCCGCTGCCAACCCTGGAAAGACCGTGGTCTTTCTCGGCGTGGGGTTTGAAACCACGGCCCCCACCGTGGCCGGGACCCTGCTCATGGCGCGCGAACAAGGGCTGAAAAACTTCAAGGTCCTTTCCTTCCATAAACTGGTGCCGCCCGCCCTGGTGGCCCTCATGACCGACCCGGGAGTGCGCATCGACGCATTTCTCATGCCGGGGCATGTCTCCGCCATCATCGGCGTGGAGCCGTACAAGGTGGTGGCCGAACGTTTCGGGAAATCTTCGGCCGTGACCGGGTTTGAGCCTGCGGATATTCTCGGGGCCCTGGTTTTTCTTGCAGAACATTGGAAATCCGGCCAGCCCGCGGCGGCCAACCTTTACCCCCGCGTAGTGCGGGATGAAGGAAACGCCAAAGCCCGCGCCGTCATGGATCAGGTGTTTGAGACCACGGACGCGCTTTGGCGCGGACTGGGCATGATCCCCCGGTCCGGTCTGGAGTTGCGTTCCGAGTTCGAACCGTTCGACGCCAAAAAAGCCTTTGATCTGGAAATTGTGGAGTCCCCGGCATTGCCCGGCTGTCGTTGCGGCGACGTGCTCAAGGGCAAGCTGCGCCCGGACCAGTGTCCGCTGTTCAAGAAGGCGTGCACTCCGGCCAGCCCGGTGGGGCCCTGCATGGTTTCCACGGAAGGTTCCTGCGCCGCCTACTTCAAATACAGCATGGACTAGCACGATGAGCGAAAAGGTTCTTCTCGACTACGGCAGTGGCGGACGCGCTTCCCAGCGCCTTGTTTCCGAGCTTTTTTTGAAGCATTTCGACAACCCTGAGCTGGAGCGGCTCAACGATGCCGCGCGGCTGGACCTACAAGGGCCCGTGGCCATGAGTACGGACTCCTTTACCGTGGATCCCATCTTTTTCCCCGGAGGGGATATCGGCCGTCTGGCCGTGCACGGTACGGTCAACGACGTGGCCATGCTCGGTGCGGAGCCGCAATACCTGACCTGCGGCTACATCATTGAGGAAGGCCTGCCCATGGACGATCTGGAGCGTATCGTGGCATCCATGGGAGAGGCGGCCCGTCATGCCGGAGTGTACATCGTCACCGGCGACACCAAGGTGGTGCCGCGTGGAACGGTGGATAAGATTTTCATCAATACCACCGGGGTGGGGCGCATCGTGGCCGATCCCATGCCCAGCGGCGACCGGGCCACGCCCGGGGATGCGGTGTTGGTGTCCGGAACCATGGGCGACCACGGACTGACCATCCTGGGCACTCGTGAAGGGCTTTCTTTTGAGGCCGCCGTGCAGAGCGATTGCGCCTCCTTGAATCATCTGCTGCTCAAATTGGTTCGGGCGCTGCCCTCGGTACATGTCCTGCGTGACCCCACCCGGGGCGGACTGGCCACGACCCTGAACGAAATCGCCATCAGTTCCAAGGCGGGCATGGAAATCGATGAACAGTCCATTCCCGTGCGGCCCGAGGTGGCGGGGGGCTGTTCGGTGCTGGGGCTGGACCCCTTGTACCTGGCCAATGAAGGAAAGTTTATTTGCATCCTTCCTGAAGCGGATGCGGAAAAAGCGTTGGAGATCATGCGCCAGGATGAGCTGGGGCGCGATGCCTGCCGCGTGGGCACCGTGACCGAGGCGAATGCGGGCAAGGTTTCTCTGGTGACGCCTTTAGGCGGCAAGCGCCTGCTGAACATGCTTGAGGGAGAACAACTGCCCCGGATTTGTTGACGGTTTTTGAATTCCAGGAACAGCATGGATAAAAAAACGCCCGCATCGACGTAAGGCCGGTGCGGGCGACTGTTTTTTGGGGCAGGCTACCAGTTGATGTGTTGTGCGAATTCACGCAGCACGATTTTCCAGGTGCTGGCCAGGTTGCGGATGTGTTGTTCCGTGACGCCGCCCGTGACTAGGGCGTCCATTTCCACCCGGCTGTCCCCGCTGCTGTTGCGGTAGGCCCGGCCGAAGCGCTTGGTGGTGTTCCACTCGTTGATGGACTGGGCGTCCGGGTTGCTGGACTGGGTGAACCCGCTGTAGAACTGGATGGCCTCGCACACATCGCCGGAGCAATTGTAGAAGTAGACCTGGAAATTGAGGCCGTTGTCGCTGGAAGAGATCAGCGGGTCTCCGGCGTCGTCCCTGGTCAGCTCCGTGTCAAAGCCCATAGTGTTCAAAATGCGCTGCATTTCAGGCCCGGAGATTCCGTCATACAACGACTGTGCAAAGACGTTGCTGGAAAACAGGCCCAGGCACAAAGCCAGGGTGAGCAGCATGGTGAAACGGATCTTGGCCTGACGCATTCATTCCCTCCTGAAATCAAAGTGAATGTTGAAATGGGGTTATTTACCGACCGTGGCACTGTATTCAATGCCTTTGCTCTGGTCAAGAATCAATTGGACTTTGATGTTGTCACTCTTTTGCCGTTATCTACATGCGTTGTCTGCATGTTTGACAATATAATTTTCCCGATTGACCCATATTGGGGAATATAGTAAACAGTGTTTATGAAATCTGCAACCGCTCGCCACAACTCCTTTTCCTTTTTCTTCTTTTTTATCTTTATACACGCCTGTGGCTTGGCGGAGGCAGTCTGACGCGATCAGGGCGGAAGATTTGAAACCGGGGCCGCAGGCGCAAGCTGGCGGCCCCGGTTTTTGTTTGGGTATTGCGCGGCCGTCCTGCTTGCTCCGGGCTCCTTGAACGGAGGGAGACGACATGATGTTGGGACTCGGTAGCGTGGAGATCGCCCTGGCCTTTTGGCTGGTGATCTTCGGCGCGGCGGTGTGCATCGGCTATGGGGGCGTCAAGTGGAACCAGGACGGGCGGGCGGACACGGTGGACCCGCAACAGGATGAGGAGCAGGAGGAGCCGGCCGGCCAGGGGCAGGCGCACTGGGGATCGCCGGACACGGCGAAAACTCCCGGGGAAGCCCCGGACGGGGAGGTCCCTTCATGATCACCAAACTTCTCGTTTGTGCGGTCTATTTTGCGGCCGTTTTTTATTTGGGATACAAGGGCTGGCGCACCACCCGCAAAACATCGGACTACATGCTCGCCGGAAGACGCATGCACCCCTTTGTCATGGCCATGAGCTACGGAGCCACCTTTATTTCCACGTCGGCCATCATCGGGTTCGGAGGAGCGGCCGGGCTGTTCGGATTCTCTTTGCTCTGGCTTACGGTAGCCAACGTATTTATCGGTGTTTTTCTGGCCATGACAGTATTCGGCAAACGCACCCGCCGCATGGGGCTTTGTCTCAATTGTCACACGTTTCCCGAATTGCTGGGACGGCGTTACGACTCGTCCTTTATCCAGGGCTTTTCCGGCTTGATCATTTTTCTTTTCATCCCCGTATATGCCGCGGCCGTCCTCATCGGCATTTCCCGAATGCTGGAGGTCTCGCTGCATATTCCTTATGACGCGGCCCTGGTGGGCATGACCGTGATATTGGCACTGTACGTGATCACGGGTGGCCTCAAGGCGGTCATGTATACGGACGCCTTTCAGGGCACCATCATGCTGGTCATGATGGTGGTGCTCCTGGTCTACACCTATGCGGCGCTGGGCGGCGTGCTCAAGGCGCACCAAGCGTTGACGGACATGGCCGCACTGATGCCGGAGAAATTGCGGCAAGGGGGCATGATCGGCTGGACCCAGGGAGCGCGATTCGGTTCGCCGCTTTGGCTGGTGATTTACACCACCATTATCTACGGGGTGGGGGTGGGCGTGCTGGCGCAGCCCCAGTTGGCTGTGCGGTTCATGACCGTGCGCAGCGACAGGCAATTGAACCGGGCCGTGCTTTTCGGCGGGGTGTTCATCCCCTTGATGACCGGGGTAGCCTTCGTCGTCGGGGCTCTGTCCAATGCCGTGTTTGCGTCCCGGGGCGGCGGCCTGTCCATTGGAGAGGCGGGCGGCAACATGGATAAGATCATTCCGGCCTACATCGAACAGGTCATGCCGGACTGGTTTGCCGGACTGTTCCTGCTGGGCATGTTTGCCGCGGCCATGTCCACCCTCAGCTCCCAATATCACGTGGGCGGTACCTCCCTGGGGCGCGACGTGATCGAGCACGGGCTGTTTCGGCGCAGCGTGGGCACGGCGCGGACCTCGCGTCTGGGCGTTGGGGTGACCATCCTGGCGACCCTGGTTTGGGCCTGGGTTTTGCCGGGATCGGTGATTGCCCGTGCCACGGCGTTCTTTTTCGGCCTGTGCGCGGCTTCGTTTTTGCCGGTCTATCTGCTCGGGCTGTATTGGAAGGGGATGACCCGGACCGGGGCAAAAGCCGCCATGCTCGGCGGATTTGGCGTTTCCATGCTTTGGCTCTTGTTTGTGCATGAAAAGGAGGCGGCCGCCATTGGGCTGTGTCGGTGGCTTACGGGGGAATCCACGCTGGTGGCCGGAGCCGTGCCCGGTTCCTGGCTTTGGTCGCTGCAATGGGTGGACCCCAATGTAGTGGCGCTTCCCGTGGGATTTTTTCTGGCCCTGGCGGTGAGCTGGGCCACACAACCGTTGCGGCCCGAGCATCTGGAGCGATGCTGGGCCAACTTTTGACATGGCCCGGCCCGGGGGAAGGGGCGAGATTTGGGCCTGCGGCGTCGGCCCGGAGTCGCCGTAACAAACGTGTTTAGTCGGGAATGACCGCTGCGGGATCAAAGCCCAGCGGGTCGGCGGGCTCCATTTCCCGGATGCGGGACGCCGCAGCTTCCAGTTGCTCCCAGGTTTCGCAGGTGATCAGTTCGTTGCGCAGGGAGCGGATGTCCCGCAGGCCCTTGGCATAGCGGGGGATAAAGGAGCGCAGCTTGCGAAAGGCGCGCTCCGAGCCGTCAAACTCCCGGGTGTACCGGATGTGCATGCGCACGACGCGGTCGAGCTGTTCGCCGGTTCGCCGGGGAGGCTCCTGGCCGCGCATGAGGGCGTGGAAGCGCTCGAAAATGGTCGGGTCGAACATGGCCCCCCGCGCGAACATGACCGCGTCGATGCCGGTCTCCCGCAGGCAGCGCACAGCGGCCTCGGCGGTGTAGAGATCGCCGGAACCCACAATGGGCAGGGAGACGGCCTGTTTGATCTCGGCCAGGCGGGACCAGTCCGCGCTGCCTGTGAACATTTGTTTGCCGTAGCGTGGATGCAGAGTCATCCAGGCTACGCCGATGTCTTCAAGCCGCCGCGCCACATCCAGG
Source organism: Desulfovibrio sp. (assembly GCA_028708865.1). Taxonomy (GTDB): domain Bacteria; phylum Desulfobacterota; class Desulfovibrionia; order Desulfovibrionales; family Desulfovibrionaceae; genus Paucidesulfovibrio. Next base: position 29,734 of record JAQVYA010000001.1, read on the forward strand.
AAAATATCGTTGCCGTTTTCCCATCCCAGACGGGTCTTGACGCCCACCCGGCCCGGCCCGGCCTTGCGGACCATGATCTCGGCAATGGCACAGAGCCGGTCCGGGTCTTCCAGCAGGCGGGAGCCTGATCCGGATTTCGTCACCTTGCGCACCGGGCAGCCCGCATTGAGGTCGAAAAATCGAAAGCCCATCTCCAGAGTTTTGTCCATGGCCTGGTCGTATGGTTCCGGGTCCGCACCAAAAAGTTGCAGGACCAGCGGCGCATCGTCCGGATGGGTCTGAAGCAGACTGGTGGTGCCGCGATTGAAGTAGCACAGCCCTTTGGCCGAGACCATTTCCGTATTGGTCACGGCGGCACCGTGGGCGCGGCAGAGCATACGGAAGGGTAGATCGCTGTAGCCGGCCAGGGGGGCGAGCCAGGGGTTTTCCGGGCTGATGGGCAGAGTTTTCATAGCGCCTGGAAATAGGCGCGGCCGGATGTTCTGTCAATCAAAAGTGGTTTTGCGGAGAAAAAAGGGCAAAAAGTTCTGGACAAAGCTTTTTGGAACTGGCATTAGCGTTGGCCGCAACCCAGTGCACCGCATTTTTGGCGCAGAAAAAAGCTGCAAAAAAATGCTTGCATTAATGCCGAGGGATGAGTAAGTTCCCTCGTTCACGCTGGCTGGCGTAGCTCAATTGGTAGAGCAGCTGATTTGTAATCAGCAGGTTGCGGGTTCAAGTCCCATCGCCAGCTCCAGTCAGCAATGGTGGGGTTCCCGAGTGGCCAAAGGGAACAGACTGTAAATCTGTCGGCAATCGCCTTCGGAGGTTCAAATCCTCCCCCCACCACCACTTTTGAATAAATGCTGTAGGAGGCGGACTTCCGCCGGTGACTACGGATGACAAGCGGGAATAGCTCAATTGGCTAGAGCATCAGCCTTCCAAGCTGAGGGTTGCGGGTTCGAGTCCCGTTTCCCGCTCCAGTCGGTGTCCTGCCTATCCACCTTCCACAGCTCGGCATACGCCCACGTAGCTCAGCAGGTAGAGCACATCCTTGGTAAGGATGAGGTCACCGGTTCAAGTCCGGTCGTGGGCTCCATGTCTTCACTATACTTGCTTTGAACATTAAAAATGCTGTACAGAACTTTATAGGGGGATTTCAACATGGGTAAGGCCAAGTTTGAGCGGAGCAAGCCGCATGTCAACGTTGGTACCATCGGTCACATCGACCACGGTAAGACCACTCTGACCGCCGCCATCACTAAGCTGGCCCATATGGCCGGCCACGGCGAGTACGTCGCTTTCGATGAGATCGACAAGGCTCCCGAAGAGAAAGAGCGCGGCATCACCATCGCCACCTCGCACGTCGAGTACGAGACCGCTAATCGGCACTACGCCCACGTGGACTGCCCCGGTCACGCCGACTACATCAAGAACATGATCACCGGTGCCGCCCAGATGGACGGAGCCATTCTCGTTTGCGCCGCCACTGACGGTCCCATGCCGCAGACCCGTGAGCACATCCTGCTCGGTCGTCAGGTCGGCGTGCCCGCCATGGTTGTGTTCCTGAACAAGTGCGACATGGTGGACGACGAGGAGTTGCTGGAGCTGGTCGAGTTGGAAGTGCGCGAGCTGCTCTCCAAATACGAGTTCCCCGGCGACGATGTCCCGGTCATTCGTGGTTCCGCTCTGAAGGCTCTTGAGGCCGACAGCGTGGATGACGAGGCCGCCAAGCCCATCTTCGAGCTGCTGGAAGCTTGCGACAGCTACATTCCCGAGCCCGAGCGCGACATCGACAAGCCTTTCTTGATGCCCATCGAGGACGTCTTCTCCATCTCCGGCCGCGGCACCGTGGTGACCGGTCGTGTGGAGCGCGGTATCATCACCGTTGGCGACGAAGTCGCGATCATCGGCATCAAAGACACCACCAAGACCACCTGCACCGGCGTTGAGATGTTCCGCAAGGTCCTCGACCAGGGGCAGGCTGGCGACAACGTGGGTATCCTGGTTCGCGGCGTGAAGCGTGAAGATGTTGAGCGTGGTCAGGTTCTGGCCAAGCCCGGCTCCATCACCCCGCACACCAAATTCAAGGCCCAGGTCTACGTCCTGTCCAAGGACGAAGGCGGCCGTCACACTCCCTTCTTCTCCGGCTACCGTCCGCAGTTCTACTTCCGCACCACGGACGTCACCGGCGTCGTGACCCTGGAAGAGGGCGTGGAAATGGTTATGCCCGGCGACAACGCGGTGTTCAACGTTGAGCTGATCGCCCCCATCGCCATGGAGAAGGGCCTTCGCTTCGCCATCCGTGAAGGCGGCCGTACTGTCGGCGCCGGCGCGGTCAGCGAAATCGTGGAGTAATTGCAATGCGCGTCAACATTCAGTTGCAGTGCACGGAGTGCAAGCGTAAGAACTACGCGACCTCCAAGAACAAGAAGAATACTACCGGACGCCTGGAAGTGAAAAAGTATTGTCCCTGGGACAAGAAACACACTGTCCACAAAGAGTCCAAGTAGTTTCGAACGCAGGGGTGTAACTCTAACGGCTAGAGTGCCGGTCTCCAAAACCGGAAGTTGGGGGTTCGAATCCCTCCACCCCTGCCATTTTTTATAGGACGGTCCAGATGGCCAGAAGGAAAACTAAGGACTCCGGCGGCCAGCAGGCCCAGAAGGCCTCCCCGGCTAACCTGGGAGCCAAGATCTCACAGCTAAAGGAATTCTTTGAAGAATCCAAGGTTGAGATCAAAAAAGTCGTCTGGCCCAGCCGGAAGGAAACTGTCGCTACCAGTATCGCCGTCGTGGTTTTCACGGTGGTGGTCGCCCTGTTTCTGGGGGTTGTCGACTTTGGGCTTTCACAGCTCATCAGCGTCATCCTGTCCTAACCGCAACGCGTAAGGACATCGGACTATGAGTGAATTAGAGCTTACAGGCGGTAGCTCCCAACGTGCCCGCTGGTACATTCTCCACACGTATTCGGGGTTTGAGCAGCGGGTCGAGCAGACCATCAGGGAAATGATGCGTACCGGCCAGGACAGCGGCCTGATCGAAGAGGTGGTTATGCCCACCGAAAAGGTCGTGGAAATGGTCAAGGGCGAAAAGCGGACCACCACACGCAAGTTTTATCCCGGTTACGTCATGATCAAAATGATCATGACGGACGACTCCTGGCACCTCATCCAGGATATCCCCAAGGTGACCGGGTTCGTTGGCGGCAAAAATCGTCCCACGCCCATGCGCGACAGCGAGGCGCAGCACATCCTGAACATGATGGAGAGCCGTCAGGAAAAACCACGGCCCAAATTCAATTTTGGCCGCGGCGACGACGTCCGCGTTATTGACGGTCCCTTCTCCGGCTTCAACGGAGTGGTGGAAGACGTCAATTATGACAAGGGCAAGCTGCGCGTCAATGTCTCCATCTTCGGCCGTCAGACGCCTGTCGAGCTGGATTTTGTCCAGGTCGATAAAGGCTGACCCGGGCCGGCCCTCTACGTCGAAAAGGCACCGCAAGGATTAAAAAATGGCCAAGAAAGTCATCGGTAAAATCAAGTTGCAGATCGCCGCAGGCGCTGCCAACCCGTCGCCGCCAGTCGGCCCGGCTCTTGGTCAGCACGGCGTAAACATTATGGAGTTCTGCAAGGCGTTCAACGCCAAAACGCAGGACCAGAAGGGGATGATCATTCCCGTGATCATCGAGGTCTACGCGGACCGGTCGTTCTCCTTCATCACCAAGACTCCGCCCGCTTCGGTGTTGTTGCTCAAGGCCGCCAAGCTGGACAGCGGCAGCGGTGAACCCAACAAGACCAAGGTTGGCAAGGTGACCCGCACCCAGGTGCGCGAGATCGCCGAGCTGAAAATGCCCGACCTGACCGCCGCGGACATCGATGCCGCCATGCGTAGCGTCGAAGGTACCGCCCGCAGCATGGGCATTGAAGTCAAAGGCTAGTTGGAGAAGCGAACCATGCCGAAACACGGAAAGAAATTCAGAAACGCCGTCGAGGGCAAAGACCTCACCCAGCGCGTCTCCGTGGAAGAGGGCGTCAGGCTGGTCGTTGAGGCCGCCTATGCCACCTTTGACGAGACCGTGGATGTGGCCATCAACCTCGGTGTCGATCCCAAATATTCCGATCAGATGGTGCGTGGCGCCGTGACTCTGCCCAATGGATTGGGCAAGGACGTGCGCGTCGCCGCTTTCTGTAAGGGTGAAAAGGAATCCGAGGCCAAGGACGCCGGTGCCGACATCGTTGGTGCTGAGGACCTGGTGGAAAAGGTCCAGGGCGGCTGGCTCGAGTTCGACAAGGCTGTGGCCACCCCGGACATGATGGCCCAGGTCGGTAAGATCGGCCGGGTTCTCGGTCCCCGCGGGCTGATGCCCAACGCCAAGACCGGCACCGTCACCTTTGACATCGGTCAGGCCATCAAGGAACTTAAAGCCGGTAAGGTGGAGTTCAAGGTGGACAAGGCTGGCGTGCTGCACGCGCCCATCGGAAAAGTCTCCTTTGGCGCGGAAAAGCTCTGCGAAAACCTCAAAGCCCTGCTGGAGACCGTGAACCGTCTCAAGCCGTCTTCGAGCAAGGGCACCTATATGCGGAACCTCACCGTGGCCTCCACCATGGGCCCCGGCGTCAAGGTGGACGTGTCCACTGTCCGCAAGTTCCTGGGTGTCTAGCTAGAAATCAGGGACAACCCCGCCCGGTCGGACCGGGCGGGTTGAGATATACAACAAGGAAGGCGAGTCAAAGACAGCAGGTGGGGCCGCGCCCCTTAATCCGTTCCTGCCGAGACGAGATCTAGACTTGCTTTCCGGGCCAACTGACGAGGAGTATCGATGAACAGGCAAGAAAAAGCCCAAATTATTGAGCAGCTTTCTGAGAAGGCTTCTCGGGCAGGCATTGCCGTCGTCGCCGGATTCGCCGGTGTCTCCGTTGAGCAGAGCACGGCTCTGCGCAAGGAGCTGCGCGAGGCCGGGGTCGATTTCCAAGTCGTCAAGAACACCCTGGCCCGGTTAGCTCTCAAGGATACCGATCACGGGGTCCTCTGTGAGCATTTCAAGGACAACTGCGCCATTGCCCTCGGGTACGAAGATCCCGTTCCCCTGGCAAAGGCGCTGGCTGAATTCGCCAAAAAGAACAAGAAGTTCGAGGTGAAGTTCGGCAGCCTTGAAGGGCGCTATCTTGACGAGAACGGCTTGAAGGAACTCGCCAAGCTGCCCGGCAAGCCCGAGCTGCTTGCGTCGGCTCTCGGCACCATGAATGCCGTACCGACCAACTTTGTGGGTCTGTTCGCTAACCTGCTGCGCAATACTCTGTATGCCTTGAACGCCATCAAGGAACAGAAGGAAGCTGCGTAGCGCTGGTTCATGCTCACGACCAATTAAGGTTTACCCCCTAGGAGGACAACGAAAATGGCTGATATCACCAAAGACCAGGTTGTCGATTTTATCGCCAACATGACTGTGCTTGAGCTCTCCGAGTTCATCAAAGAGCTGGAAGAGAAGTTCGGCGTTTCCGCCGCTGCCCCCGTGGCCGCCGTGGCCGCTGCTCCTGCCGCCGGCGACGGCGCCGCTGCCGAGGAAGAGAAGACGGAGTTCGACGTCATCCTGACCGGCGCTGGAGACAACAAGATTGGCACCATCAAGGCTGTCCGCGCCATCACCGGCCTGGGCCTGAAGGAAGCCAAGGCCTTGGTCGACGAGGCTCCGAAGCCGATTAAGGAAGGCGTGTCCAAGGAAGAGGCTGAAGAGGCCAAAAAGCAGCTCGAGGAAGCGGGCGCTGGCGTTGAAGTCAAGTAACTAACATTATATAACAGCCAAAGAGCGCAATCCCCAAAGGGGAGTTGCGCTCTTTGCGCTGTATCAGTATAGAATATTTTAGCGTTCCAATTTTACCATCCGCATTTCCCGTAAACACCGGCTCCCCACCGGTATTGGCCCGAAGGGGTCGCTGGAGCTGCGCAAGGCAGTCCGTACCTAAACGCCAAACGTATCGCACGAGGGTACAATGGTTCAGCTTACAAAACAGTTCGGAGAAATCGTCAACGCCCTGCCCATTCCCCACCTGCTGGAGCTTCAGGTGGATTCCTACAAGCGGTTTCTTCAGGAGGATGTGCCTCCGGCCAGCAGGGAGGACATCGGCCTTGAGGGGGTATTCCGCTCGGTATTCCCCATCGAGGATTTCAACAAGACGGCCAGCCTTGAATACGTCAGTTACGAGATCGGCGAGCCGAAATACGACCAAGCGGAGTGCATCTCCAAGGGCCTGACCTACGAGACCACGATCCGCATCAAAGTGCGCCTCGTGGTGTACGACGTGGATGAGGAGTCCGAAGCCCGGACCATCCGCGACATCAAGGAGCAGGACATTTATTTCGGCACGATTCCTTTGATGACTGAGAAGGGCACCTTCATCATCAACGGGACCGAGCGCGTTATCGTCAACCAGTTGCAGCGTTCTCCCGGCATCATTTTCGAGCATGATTCGGGCAAGACTCATTCCAGCCGTACGGTGCTGTACTCCTGTCGTGTGATCCCCATGCGCGGCTCCTGGCTGGATTTCGACTTCGATCACAAAGACATCCTGTATGTCCGCATCGACCGTCGTCGCAAGATGCCCGCTACCATTTTGCTTAAGGCCATGGGGATGACCCGTCAGGACATTTTGGACTATTTCTACGAGTCCGAATCGTATGTCCTGGAGGGCGGCAAAGTCATGCGCCGCGTGGTTCCCGAGCACTTCCGCAAGGAAGAGGCCTTCGTGGACTTGGCCCTGCCCGACGGCAAGGTGGTGGCAAAGGCCAATCGCCCTGTGACCAAGGGGGCCTGGCGCAAGCTTTCGCGTGCCGGCGTGGAGTTCATCGAGGTTTCTCCCGAATCCTTGCAGGGCTTGTTCCTTTCCCGTGATTTGGTGGACAACAACGGTGAAGTGCTCGCCGAGGCCGCCGAGGAAATTACCCCCGCCTTGATGGAACAGATCCTGGAGGCCGACCTCAAGGAAATCCCGGTGCTTTGGACCAGCGGCATGGATGTTTCGGCTTCCATGCGGGAAACCCTTATGCTGGACAAAACCGTGGACATGGAGACCGCCCAGATCGAGATCTACCGTCGGCTGCGTCCCAGTTCGCCGCCCACGGCCGAGATCGCATCCACTTTCTTTGAAAACCTGTTCCGCAATCCGGACTATTACGACTTGTCCAGCGTGGGTCGCTATAAGCTCAACGCCCGCCTTGGTCTGGACCAGCCTCTGGAAAAGCGGACCCTGTCCAATGAGGACATCCTCACGGCCGTGCATGTCCTTTGCAAGCTCAAGGATTCCCACGGTCCGGCGGATGATATCGACCATCTGGGCAACCGTCGTGTTCGCCCTGTGGGAGAACTGGTGGAAAACCAGTACCGCATCGGTCTGGTGCGCATGGAGCGGGCCATCAAGGAGCGCATGAGCCTTCAGGAAGTGGCTACGCTGATGCCCCATGACCTGATCAACCCCAAGCCTGTGGCCGCGGTGCTCAAGGAGTTCTACGGAACGTCCCAGCTGTCGCAGTTCATGGACCAGACCAACCCCCTGTCGGAAGTGACGCACAAGCGCCGTCTTTCCGCTCTGGGACCCGGCGGCCTGACCCGCGAACGCGCCGGTTTTGAGGTGCGCGACGTGCACACCTCCCACTACGGCCGCATCTGCCCCATTGAAACTCCGGAAGGTCCGAACATTGGTCTGATCGTCTCGCTGACGACGTATGCCAAGGTTAACGACTTCGGCTTCATCGAGACGCCGTTCCGGGTGGTCAAGGATACGCAGGTCACGGACGAAGTCATGTACGTGGACGCCACCCAGGAGGCCGGGGAAGTGGTGGCTCAGGCCAACGCTCCCCTGGAGGATGGACGGTTCGTAAATGATATGGTGACCTCCCGTATCCACGGCGACGTCACCATGGTGCCCAGCGAGGAAGTCACCCTCATGGACATCAGCCCGAGCCAGATCGTGTCCATCTCCGCGGCCCTGATTCCTTTCCTGGAACACGACGACGCCAACCGGGCCCTCATGGGATCCAACATGCAGCGCCAGGCCGTGCCCCTGCTCCGTTCGGAAAAGCCCTTGGTGGGCACGGGCATGGAAGCGGCTGTGGCCCAGGACTCCGGTGCCTGTCTCCTGGCTGAAGAAGACGGTCTGGTCCACTACGTGGACGCCGAGCGCATTGTCATGTGCTACGAAAACGGCATCTCTCCGGATACGGGCGGGGTCAAGAGCTACGAGCTGCTCAAATGGCATAAGTCCAACCAGAACTCCTGCTTTGGCCAACGGGCCCGCGTGAGCGTGGGGCAAAAGGTCAAGAAAGGACACGTTCTGGCGGACGGCCCAGCCATTCGCGACGGCGAACTGGCGCTGGGCAAAAACCTGCTCGTGGCATTCATGCCCTGGTGCGGATATAACTTTGAGGACTCCATCCTCATTTCTGAACGCATGGTTAAGGAAGACGTCTTTACTTCCGTTCATGTGGAAGAATTCGAAGTGGTTGCCCGGGATACCAAGCTTGGACCCGAGGAAATCACCCGGGATATTTCCAACGTCTCGGAAGATATGCTTCGCAACCTGGATGAATGCGGCATTATTCGTCTGGGGGCCCGCGTTCAGGCCGACGATATTCTGGTGGGTAAGATCACGCCCAAGGGCGAGACCCAGCTCACCCCCGAGGAAAAACTGCTGCGCGCCATTTTTGGCGACAAGGCCCGGGACGTGAAAAATACGTCCCTCAAGGTTCCGCCGGGAATCGAGGGCACTGTGGTGGACGTCAAGGTCTTTAACCGTCGTTCCGGGGACAAGGACGAGCGTACCCACAATATCGAGCAGTTCGAGCTGAACAAGATCGACCTCAAGGAAATGAAGCACGTGGCCGCCCTGACCCATGCCCTGCGCGGGAAAATGCGGCCGATGGTGGAAGGCAAGCCTGTTGCCAAGGATATTCCGGGCAAGAAAAAGGGCAGCTTCTACGCGGAAGCTGGCACAGCTCTGGGCGAGGAGGCTTTGGCCGAAATCCCCCTGAAAAAGCTGGCCGGCGTGTTCGAGGATGCCGATCTGAACAATCAGATCAAGGAAATGCTCGCCGACTACGAGCGGCAGATCAAGTTCATCAAGAACATCTACGACCTCAAGCGCGAAAAGGCCACTGAGGGCGATGACCTGCCTCCGGGCGTGATCAAGATGGTCAAGGTCTACGTCGCGGTGAAGCGCAAGCTCAGCGTGGGCGACAAAATGGCCGGCCGTCACGGAAACAAGGGCGTTGTGTCCTGCATCCTGCCGGAAGAGGATATGCCGTTCTTTGCCAACGGAACGCCCATGGACATCGTGCTCAACCCCCTTGGCGTGCCTTCACGTATGAACATCGGCCAGATCATGGAGACCCACCTCGGCTGGGCCGCCAAGGAGATCGGAAACCGTCTCTACGCCATGTACGAGGAGAGCGTGCAGGACATGCGCTCCCGTATCAAGGAGGCGTTCGGGGACAGTGTCGATGACCTTATCGATGATCTGAGCGACGAGGAACTTGTGGAGGCCATCAAGGCCAGCAAGAATGGAATCATCACCAAAACGCCGGTGTTTGACGGCGCGGAGGAAGAGCAGATCTGGACCATGCTCGTAAAGACCGGCCTGCCTGATGACGGCAAGGTCGTACTCTACGACGGTCGGACCGGAGAGCCCTTCCACAACCGGGTCACGGTGGGGGGGATGTATATGCTCAAACTGCACCATCTCGTGGATGAAAAAATCCACGCCCGTTCCACGGGCCCGTACTCCCTGGTCACCCAGCAGCCGCTGGGCGGTAAGGCGCAGTTCGGCGGTCAGCGGCTCGGTGAAATGGAAGTCTGGGCCTTGGAGGCCTATGGCGCGGCGTACATGCTTCAGGAATTCCTCACGGTCAAGTCCGACGACGTGCAGGGCCGCGTGAAGATGTACGAAAAGATCGTCAAGGGAGACAACTTCCTTGAGGCGGGTCTGCCCGAATCCTTTAACGTTCTGGTCAAGGAGCTCATGTCTCTGGGCCTGGATGTACATTTGGAGCAGGACGAGACCGGCGGCCGCAAGCCTTTGCCGCAACGTCCGGTGCAATAGGGCGTCAGGCGCAATCGACTGTTACCGGCCCGGCCGAAAGGCCGGGCCTGGACAAAAATCATAACCCCAAGAGGCAGCCATGACTTTGGACGACCTGTTCACCTTGCGTGGCACTCCCAGCGTCGGCGGCGCTGGTCGTGGATTGAAATCCATCCAGATTTCCATCGCTTCTCCGGAAAAGATCCGGGAATGGTCCTTTGGCGAGGTCAAGAAGCCGGAGACCATCAACTACCGTACCTTCAAGCCGGAACGGGACGGCCTGTTCTGCGCTAAGATTTTCGGCCCGGTCAAGGACTACGAGTGCAACTGCGGTAAGTATAAACGCATGAAGCACCGCGGCATCGTGTGCGAAAAGTGCGGTGTCGAGGTGATCGCCTCCAAGGTGCGGCGCGAGCGTATGGGCCACATTGAGTTGGCCGCGCCTGTGGCGCATATCTGGTTTTTGAAAACCCTGCCTTCCAAGATCGGCACCCTGCTGGACATTACCATGGCCGATCTGGAGAAGGTGCTGTACTTCGATTCCTACATCGTGCTCGAACCCGGAGACACGCCGCTCAAAAAGCACCAGATCATCTCCGAGGATCAGTACCTACAGGTCATCGACCATTTCGGCGAAGACGCCTGTGAAGTGGGTATGGGCGCGGAAACCGTGCGCAAGCTCCTGGAGGCGTTGAATCTGGATGAGCTGCGCGTGGCCTTGCGCGAGGAATCGCAGACCACCAAGTCCCAGACCCGCAAGAAAAAAATTACCAAACGGCTCAAGATCGTTGAGGCCTTCCTGGAGTCCGGCAACCGGCCCGAGTGGATGATCATGGAAGTGGTTCCCGTGATTCCGCCTGAGCTGCGGCCGCTGGTTCCCCTGGATGGCGGCCGGTTCGCCACCTCGGACCTGAACGATCTGTATCGCCGCGTGATCAACCGGAATAACCGCCTCAAGCGGCTGTTGGAACTGGGGGCGCCGGACATCATCATCCGCAACGAAAAGCGGATGTTGCAGGAGTCCGTGGACGCATTGTTCGACAACGGACGCCGCGGTCGCGCCATCACCGGAACCAACGGGCGTCCACTCAAGTCCCTGTCCGACATGATCAAGGGCAAGCAGGGCCGTTTCCGTCAGAACCTGCTTGGCAAGCGCGTGGACTATTCCGGGCGTTCGGTCATCGTGGTGGGCCCCAGCCTCAAGCTGCATCAGTGCGGCCTGCCCAAGAAAATGGCGCTGGAGCTGTTTAAGCCATTTATCTATTCCGAGTTGGAGCGGCGCGAACTGGCCACCACCATCAAGAGCGCCAAGAAGATGGTGGAACGCGAGGACCTCGTGGTCTGGGACATCCTGGAAGACGTGGTGCGCGAGTATCCCATCATGCTCAACCGGGCCCCCACTCTGCACCGTCTGGGCATTCAGGCCTTTGAACCCCTTCTGGTGGAAGGCAAGGCCATTCAGTTGCACCCGCTGGTTTGCGCCGCGTACAACGCGGACTTTGACGGCGACCAGATGGCCGTGCACGTGCCCCTTTCCGTGGAGGCGCAGATCGAGGCCCGCGTACTGATGATGTCTTCCAACAACATCCTCAGCCCGTCCAACGGAACGCCCATCATCAACCCTTCCCAGGACATCGTCCTTGGCCTGTACTATCTGACCACGCCCCGCAGCTTTGAGCTGGGCGAAGGCAAGGTCTTTGCCGGTCCTTGGGAAGTGATCGCGGCCCATGACGGCGGCGCGTTGAGCCTGCATGCCCGAATCAAGGTGCGCATTAACGGCGAAATGGTGGAGACCACCACGGGCCGCGTCCTGGTCAGCCAGTTGCTGCCTGAAGGCGTGGGCTTTGACGCCGTGAACCTCGTTCTGAACAAGAAGAATATTGCCCGGTTGGTGGCGCAGACCTACCGTGACGCCGGAACCAAGGCTACGGTCATTCTCTGTGACCGCATCAAGGGCCTGGGCTACGAATACGCCACCCGGGCTGGCGTGACCATCGGCGTGAAGGACCTCAAGATTCCGGACCGCAAGGCGCATCTTATCGATTCCGCCTATAACGAGGTCTCGGAAATCGAGTCCCAATATCGCGACGGCATCATCACCCGCACCGAGAAGTACAACAAGGTGGTGGATGTCTGGACCAAGACCACCAACGATGTCTCCAATGAAATGATGAAGGAGATGTCCATTGATGAGGTCCAGGATCCTCTTACGGGCAAGGTGGAGCACAACTCCAGCTTTAACCCGATTTATATGATGGCCACCTCCGGTGCCCGAGGCAACCAGGACCAGATGCGCCAGTTGGCGGGTATGCGAGGCCTGATGGCCAAGCCCTCCGGCGAGATCATCGAATCGCCCATTACCGCGAGTTTCCGCGAAGGGCTTTCGGTGTTGCAGTACTTCATCTCCACGCACGGTGCCCGAAAAGGTCTTGCGGACACGGCGCTGAAGACCGCCAACTCCGGTTACCTGACACGGCGTCTTGTGGACGTGGTTCAGGATGTGACCGTCAATGAGCAGGATTGCGGCACTGTGGACGGCCTGGAACTCACCCACCTGATTAAGGGCGGTGAGGTCAAGGAACGCCTCTCCGAACGTGTGCTCGGCCGGACCACCATGTTCGACGTCTTTGACGAGACCACCGGGGAGTTGATCATCCCGGGCGACACCCTCATTGATGAGGAGTACGCGGCCAAACTGGACCAGGCAGGCGTCAACAGCGTCATTATCCGCTCGGCCTTGACCTGCCGCTCCAAGCGGGGCGTTTGTGCCAAGTGCTACGGGCGCGACCTGGCCCGGGGCCATCTGGTCAACGTGGGTGAGACCGTGGGCATTATCGCGGCCCAGTCCATTGGTGAACCGGGCACCCAGCTGACCATGCGTACCTTCCACATCGGCGGTACCGCGTCCAAGGAGATCGAACAGTCGTCTATCGACTCGCAGCACTCCGGCAGCGTGACCTTCTACCGCATGCGCACTGTCAAGAACAGCGAAGGCCAGCACATGGTGTTGGGTAAGAGCTGCCAGGTGGGCGTGGTGGACGAGCAGGGCCGGGAGCGTGAAAAGTACGTTCTTCCCTCCGGAGCCAAACTGCTGGTGCAGGAAGGCCAGGAGATCAAGAAGGGCCAGACCCTGGCCGAGTGGGATCCGTTTAACGAGCCGTTCATCGCGGACGTGAGCGGGCGGATTGTGTTTACGGACATCATCGAGGGCAAGACCATCCAGGAACGGGTGGACGAAATGACCCAAAAGGCCACGTTCACCATCATGGAGTACCGGACCACCAACTTCCGGCCCGCCATCTCCATCGTGGATGAAAACGGCGAAGCGGTCATGCGTCCGGGCACATCCAGCCCGGCGGTGTTCCCCATGCCTGTGGGCGCCATTCTTATGGTCCGTGACGGCGAAATGCTCCAGGCTGGTGATGTCATTGCCCGTAAGCCGCGCGAAACATCCAAGACCAAGGACATCGTCGGTGGTCTGCCGCGCGTTGCCGAGCTCTTCGAAGTGCGCAAGCCCAAAGACCAGGCCGTGGTTTCCGAAATCGACGGCGTGGTGTCCTATGGTCAGGAGACCAAGGGCAAGCGCAAGATCGTGGTCACTCCGGAGGTGGGCGATCCCAAGGAATATCTTATTCCCAAGGGCCGCCACATTACGGTTCAGGAGGCCGACTTCGTGGAAGCGGGCGACATGCTCACCGAGGGGCATCCCGAATTGCACGATATCCTGAAGATCAAGGGTGAAAAACACCTGGCCCGGTACCTCGTGGAGGAAATCCAGGACGTGTACCGCTTCCAAGGCGTTAATATCAACGATAAGCACATTGAGATCATTGTGCGCCAGATGCTCAAAAAGGTCAGCATCCTTGACCCGGGCGGAACCACCTTCCTCATTGGTGAGCAGGTGGACAAGACCCGGTTCATGGAAGAAAACCACAAGGCCATTGCCGAGGGCTTTGAACCGGCCACGGCCGAACCCCTTGTTTTGGGCATCACGCAGGCTTCTTTGTCCACCGACTCGTTCATCTCGGCGGCTTCCTTCCAGGAAACCACCAAGGTGCTCACCGAGGCTTCGCTCATGGGCAAGGAAGACAGCCTGCGCGGACTTAAGGAAAACGTCATTGTGGGCCGGCTCATTCCTGCGGGGACGGGCTTCCGCGAATATGCGGAAACCGGCATCGACGTTCCGGACCAGCCGGAGCGGGCCGATAAGTTCCTTGAGGACCTGGAAGAGAATCCGCTCCTGGTGGAGTAGGAAAGCCGAACGATATCGATCTAATGGAGAGGCTTCGGCCTCTCCATTTTTTTGGCCGGGGCCGTGCAAAGTGCGGGCATGCGGTATAAAGTGCGAAGCGAACCTTGACAAGTGCAGGGTTCTTGACGTACATCCCCGTCTCTTTGCCTTGTTTTACGAAACATTCGTTTTGGAGGAGATATGCCGACTATTAACCAGATGATCCGTAAGCGCCGCGCTGTTGTGGGCAAACGGAAAAAGACTCCGGCTCTCCAGGAATGCCCGCAGCGGCGCGGTGTGTGCACCCGTGTGTATACCACCACGCCCAAGAAGCCGAACTCTGCGTTGCGTAAGGTCGCCCGTGTGCGCCTGACCAACGGCATTGAAGTGACGGCCTACATTCCCGGTGAGGGCCACAACCTGCAGGAACACTCCGTGGTGCTGATCCGCGGCGGCCGTGTCAAGGACCTTCCTGGTGTGCGTTACCACATCGTTCGTGGGAGCCTGGATACCGCCGGCGTTTCTGATCGTCGTCAGGGTCGTTCCAAGTACGGCGCCAAGCGTCCTAAATAGGACCACGCCGTCGTTATCGGTCTGAGTGATGTAATGCCCGGGGAGCGATGCCCGAAGTAGGGTTTTTCCGGCGTTCCTGAAATAACGTCCCCCCGGCCAGAACCAAGGAGAAAAAAATGCCGCGCAAAGGACCCGCGCCGAAGAGGCAGGTCAATCCCGATCCGATTTACGGGAGCCGCTTGGCGTCCCGCTTTATCAACCGCTTGATGTTCAACGGAAAGAAGAACACTGCGGAACGAATTTTTTACCAATCCCTGGA
Source organism: Desulfovibrio sp. (assembly GCA_028708865.1). GTDB lineage: Bacteria > Desulfobacterota > Desulfovibrionia > Desulfovibrionales > Desulfovibrionaceae > Paucidesulfovibrio. The sequence goes on from JAQVYA010000001.1 coordinate 44,848, forward strand.
AAACCTCGGCAGCACCACTTCTGAGGATCCGCTGAAGGCTTTTGAAAAGGCCTTGGAAAACGTCAAGCCCCACGTGGAGGTCAAGTCCCGCCGCGTTGGTGGTGCGACCTACCAGGTGCCTATGGAAGTGCGGCCCGAGCGCCAGTCCGCTTTGGCCATCCGCTGGCTCATCACCTACGCCCGCAATCGGGGCGAAAAAGGCATGGTTGCCCGCCTTTCCGGCGAGCTTCTGGACGCCTACAACAACCGTGGTGGTGCCGTGAAAAAGCGCGAAGACGTGCACAAAATGGCCGAAGCCAACAAGGCCTTCGCCCATTACCGCTGGTAGCGGAGGAGAGACAGCGTGGCCAGACAGGTTCCCAGGGAAAAGCAGCGCAATATCGGCATCATGGCGCACATCGATGCCGGGAAAACCACGACCACCGAACGTATCCTGTTCTACACCGGTGTTTCGCACAAAATCGGCGAGACGCACGACGGTTCCGCCACCATGGACTGGATGGAGCAGGAGCAGGAGCGCGGCATTACCATTACTAGTGCCGCCACCACGTGTTTTTGGCGTGAACATCGGGTGAACATCATCGATACGCCGGGACACGTGGACTTCACCATGGAAGTGGAGCGTGCCTTGCGCGTGCTTGATGGTGCCATTGCGGTTTTTGACGCCGTTGCCGGCGTTGAGCCCCAGTCCGAAACGGTCTGGCGGCAAGCGGACCGGTACAAGGTCCCCCGCTTGGCTTTTGTGAATAAAATGGACCGTGTCGGTGCGAACTTTTCGCGTTGCGTCGACATGATCAAGGACCGCCTGGGTGCCAAGCCGGTGCCCCTGCAGATCCCCATTGGCGCCGAGGACGAGTTCGAGGGCGTGGTGGATCTCATCGAAGGAAAGGCGATCCTTTTTGACAAACCGGAAACCTTCGGCATGGAATTTACCGTGACCGACATTCCGGCTGATCTTCAGGATACCTTCGATACGTTGCGTCTCGAACTGGTCGAGAGCATCGTTGAAGAAGACGAAGCCCTGATGGATAAATACCTCGGCGGCGAGGAGCTGACTCCGGACGAGCTGCGCGAGGGCGTGCGCAAGGCCACCATTGCCTTGTCCATCTGCCCTGTGCTCTGCGGTACCGCCTTTAAGAACAAAGGCGTACAGCAACTGCTCGACGCGATCATCGAATACCTCCCGTCGCCGTTGGACGTTGCAGCCATCAAGGGTGAGCATGCGGATAGCGGCGAGCCTGTTGCTTGCCCGTGTGACGATGATAAACCCCTGGCCGCTTTGGCCTTCAAGTTGATGACGGACCCGTTCGTGGGGCATCTGACCTTCCTGCGCATTTACTCCGGACACATTGAGTCCGGCCAGTCCTTCGTGAACACCCGTACCGGGAAGAAGGAGCGCATTGGTCGTCTGCTGAAGATGCATGCCAACAAGCGGGACGAAGTCAAAGAGGCCTGGGCCGGCGATATCGTTGCCGCCGTGGGCCTGAAAACTGTATCCACCGGTGACACTCTGTCGGAGCCCAAGCTTCCGGTTATTCTGGAATCCTTGGATATTCCTGAGCCGGTCATCGAAGTCGCCATCGAGCCCAAGACCAAGGCCGACCGCGACGTGCTTTCCGAGAGCCTGGCCAAGCTGGCCAAAGAGGACCCCAGCTTCCGCGTCAAGACTGACGAGGAAACCGGGCAGACCCTTATCGCCGGCATGGGTGAGCTGCACCTGGAAATCATTGTTGATCGCCTGCTGCGTGAATTCAACGTCAACGCCAACGTGGGCGCGCCGCGCGTTGCCTACCGCGAGACCATCACCAAGGAAGTGAAGGTAGATGTTAAGCACGCCAAACAGTCCGGTGGTCGCGGCCAGTATGGTCATGTCGTGCTCGAGGTGGAGCCCAACCCCGAAGGCGGATACGTCTTTGAGGACGTGATCAAGGGCGGCGTGATTCCCAAGGAATACATTCCGGCCATTGACCGCGGCATTCAGGACGCCCTCAAGAACGGCGTCATGGCCGGGTACCCGGTGGTGGATGTCAAGGTCAAACTGGTCTTCGGTTCCTTCCACGAGGTGGACTCCTCGGAGCAGGCCTTCTACGTGGCTGGCTCCATGGCTATCAAGGACGCCTGCAGAAAGGCCGCCCAGGCCCTGCTGGAACCGATCATGAGCGTGGAAGTGGTGACTCCCGAGGAGTATCTCGGCGATGTCATGGGCGACCTGAATGGTCGTCGCGGCCGCGTTGCCGGCATGGACTCTCGCGGTGGAGCGCAGGTCATTCGCGCCATGGTGCCGCTGTCCATGATGTTCGGCTACGCCACGGATCTGCGGTCCAAAACCCAGGGCCGGGCCACCTTCACCATGCAGTTCGATCATTACGAGCAGGTTCCTGCCTCGTTGGCCGAGGAGCTGATCAAGAAGAGCTAGGGCCTGCCCGGCTTTTAACTTGACAGAACTGTTATATAGAGAGTAAGCCTTCGAACCGTTTTTATCTATTCGAAGGATTCCGCGCCCGCTTCGAAACGGGCAGGCGCGTTACGACGAAACGTTTCAGGAGTACGCTTATGGCGACCATGACCAGTGATCGGATCAGGATCAAACTGAAAGCATATGATTATCGTATCCTGGACAAGGCGGTCACCGAGATCGTAGACACCGCCCGGAATACCGGTGCGGCCATCGCCGGGCCCGTTCCTTTGCCCACTGATATTCACCGGACCACGGTCCAGAAGTCCGTGCACGTGGACAAGAAGTCCCGCGAGCAGTTTGAGCAGCGCGTACACAAGCGCCTCTTGGATATTCTGGAGCCCACTCAGCAGACTGTGGACTCGCTTGGTAAGCTGTCCCTGCCCGCTGGTGTTGACGTGGAAATTAAGCTTTAATTGAGAGGATACCATGCCCAAAACGCTTGGATTGCTCGGAAAGAAGGTCGGGATGACCCGAATCTTCAGCGACGACGGCAGCGTGTGCCCTGTGACCGTGATTGCCGCCGGGCCGTGTCCGATCATGCAGATCAAATCCGTTGATAAGGAAGGATACAGCGCCTTGCAGGTGGCCTTCGAGGAAGTGCCGGAACGCAAAGTCAACCGCCCGGAGCGCGGCCATCAGGCCAAGGCCGGGAAGGGCTTTTTCCGCCACACCGTGGAGTGCCGCATCGACAACGCTGGGGAATATGAAGTGGGTCAGGAACTGACCGTGGACATGTTCAAGATCGGTGACACCGTCAAGGTGTCCGGCACCAGCAAGGGAAAAGGTTTCCAGGGCGTTATGAAGCGCTGGAACTTCGGTGGTCAACGGGCTTCCCACGGCGCGGAAAAAGTGCACCGCTCCCCGGGCTCTGTTGGTAATGCCACGTTCCCGGGACGCATCTGGAAGAATAAAAAGATGCCCGGCCACATGGGCGCTCGGAACGTCACTCTTCCCAGCGTGGAAGTGATCGATGTCCGCCCCGAAGAAAACATCATCGTGGTCAAGGGTCAGATTCCGGGCCCCAATAATGGCTTGGTGATGATCCGCAAGAAGAATTAGGGGAGTCCGACATGGCCAAAGTGAACGTGTTCGACCAGAATAATAAGGAAGTGGGCAGCATCGAGCTGGCCCCTGAGGTCTTTGAGGTGGAAGTCAAACCCGAGATCATGCATCTCGTGGTGCGCGCCTACCATGCCGCGGGGCGTGCCGGAACGCATGCCACCCGCAACCGCGCCATCAAGACCGGCGGCGGGCGTAAGCCTTGGCGTCAGAAGGGAACCGGCCGCGCCCGTGCGGGCAGCGTGCGGTCCCCCCTGTGGCGCGGCGGTGCGATTGTCTTCGGCCCACAGCCCCGTTCCTATGACTTCAAAGTCAATAAAAAGGTGCGGAGCCTGGCGCTGAAGATGGCTTTGTCTTCCAGGCTTTCCGAGGAAAGTCTCAAGGTTGTCAATGTGATTGACCTGCCTGAGATCAAAACCAAGAACTTCGTCCAGGTGACGAAGTCCCTGGGACTCGAAAAAGCCTTGATTGTTGCGAAGGATGCTGATACTAATCTCGTCCTTTCTGCCCGGAACTTGCCGGGAATTAAGGTGGTTGAGGCCGATAAGCTCAATGTCTATGATGTGCTTCGTTATCCTGCCCTTGTTTTGCTTGAGGGAGCGGCGGAGCGCGTCCAGGAAAGGCTGAAATAACATGGATTACACCCAGGTTTTGCTCAAGCCGCTGATCTCGGAAAAGGCCACTCTGGCCAAGGAAGAGTGCAATAGCGTAGCCTTCTACGTGCACCCCTCCGCCAATAAGATCGAGGTCAAAAATGCGGTCGAGAAGGCCTTCGACGTCACTGTCGAGGCCGTCAACATCGTCAACCGGAAGTCCCGGGACAGGAAGCGCTTCGGTCGTCTTGTTGGTCGTATCGCCGGCCACAAGAAGGCCTACGTGCGTTTGGCGCCCGGCAGTAAGATTGATCTGTTCGAAGGAGTGTAAGAATGGCTACCCGCTCTCTTAAACCTACCTCCCCGGGCCGCCGTTTTCAGACCCTCTCCACTTTCGAGGAGATCACAACGAATCGGCCGGAAAAGTCCCTGACCGAGGGACTGCCTAAAAAGTCCGGGCGCAACAACAACGGTCGTATGACTTCTCGCCGCCGCGGCGGTGGTCACAAAAGGCTGTACCGGATCATCGATTTCAAGCGCGACAAGCGTGATATTCCCGCTAAAGTCGCCACTGTTGAGTATGATCCGAACCGTTCCGCCCGCATTGCGCTGCTGAACTACGCCGACGGCGAAAAGCGCTACATCCTGGCTCCGGTGAACCTGAAGCCCGGCGATACGGTGGTGTCCGGCGATTCCGCGGACATCAAGCCCGGCAATGCGCTGAATATCAGCAGGATTCCCGTGGGCACCGTCATTCACAACGTGGAGTTGTACCCCGGCAAGGGCGGCCAGTTCTGCCGCGCCGCCGGGACCTACGCCCAGCTGGTGGCCAAGGAAGGCAAGTACGCCTTGCTGCGTATGCCTTCCGGTGAAATCCGCAAGGTCCTGGTGACCTGCATGGCCACCATTGGACAGGTCGGCAACATCCAGCACGAAAATATCTCCCTGGGCAAGGCAGGCCGCAATCGCTGGCTCGGCCGTCGTCCCAAGGTGCGCGGCGTGGCCATGAACCCCATCGACCATCCGCTTGGCGGCGGCGAAGGCCGCAGTTCCGGCGGTCGCCATCCCTGCTCGCCGTGGGGCTGGCCCACCAAGGGGTATCGGACCAGAAACAAGAAGAAGGCTTCCAGCAAGCTGATCGTCAAGCGTCGCGGACAGAAGTAGGAGACAGTCATGCCCAGATCGCTGAAAAAAGGTCCGTTTGTAGACGGACACCTGCTCAGGAAAGTCGAGCGGGCCAATGAGAACCAGGACCGTCGGGTCATTCAGACCTGGTCCCGCCGTTCTACCATCATTCCCGAGATGGTGGGCCTGACCTTTGCCGTGCATAACGGTAAGAAGTTCATTCCGGTGTTCGTGACAGAGAACATGGTCGGACACAAGCTGGGCGAATTTTCGCCCACCCGTACCTTCTTTGGTCACGCCGCCGACAAGAAAGGCAAGAAGTAGGGGGTAGAGAAACATGGAAGCTAAAGCTGTCAGTAAGTTTCTCCGGGTCTCCCCTCGCAAGGTTCGCCTTGTTGCCAAAAATATTAACGGCAAGCCGGTCGAGGACGCGTTGAACCTGTTGCGGTTTACGCCGAACAAGTCCGCGGCCATTCTGAGGAAAGTGCTCTACTCCGCGGTCGCGAACGCGGAGCAGAAGCCCGGTGTGGATGTGGATTCGCTCAAGGTTCACCAGGTCATCGTCAACGAAGGCCCCACCTGGAAGCGCATTCAGCCGCGAGCCATGGGCCGCGCCTATCGCATCCGTAAGCGCACCAGCCACATCACCGTCGTCGTGAAGGAAATGTAAGGTACCGTCATGGGTCAGAAAGTTCATCCGTACGGCTTCAGGCTGGGGTACAATAAGAACTGGCTTTCGCGCTGGTTCAGCAAGAAGGATTACCCCGCGTTCGTCTTTGAGGACGACCGCCTGCGCAAGTACGTCAAGAAAAAGCTGTACCAAGCCGGCATCTCCCGCATCGAGATTGAACGCGCCGGTGGTAAGGTTCGACTGATCATCCACACCGCACGTCCGGGCATCGTCATCGGACGCAAGGGGTCGGAGATCGAAAAGTTGCGCGAAGATTTGAGGAAAAAGTTCCAGACCGAGTTCACCATTGAAGTGAACGAGATCCGTCGTCCTGAGACGGATGCCCAGCTCGTGGCTGAGAACATCGCCCTCCAGCTGGAGCGCCGAGTGGCCTTCCGCCGCGCCATGAAGCGTACTGTGGGCCTTGCCCGCCGCTTTGGTGCTGAAGGCATCAAGGTCTTTTGTGCCGGTCGTCTGGCCGGTGCCGAGATCGCTCGCTCCGAATGGTATCGCGATGGTCGTGTGCCTCTGCACACCCTGCGTGCCGATATTGATTACGGCTATGCTGTGGCTCGCACCACCTACGGCGTCATCGGCGTGAAGGTCTGGATTTTCAAAGGTGAAATTCTCGACCACGAGGTGGAACAATAATGCTTGCTCCTAGAAAAGTTAAATACCGCAAGCGGCAAAAGGGGCGCATCAAGGGCAAAGCCCAGCGCGGCAGCACGGTTTCCTTCGGCGATATTGCGCTGAAGACCCTGGACCACGGCAAGCTGACCAGTCAGCAGATCGAGTCCGCCCGTGTCGCCATCATGCGCCACATCAAGCGTGGCGGTCAGGTGTGGATTCGCGTCTTCCCCGACGTTCCCATCACAAAAAAGCCCGCTGAAGTCCGCATGGGTAAGGGTAAAGGCGCTCCCGAGGGCTGGTGCGCTCCGGTGAAACCCGGCCGCATCCTGTACGAAGTCAAGGGCGTCAGCCTAGAGCTGGCCAAGGAAGCTCTCAAGCGCGCTTCCTACAAGCTGCCCGTTCGCACCACCATCGTGGTCAAAGAGGGGGTGGAATAATGCAAAGTGTCAAGGAACTTCGCGAGATGGACGACAAGAAGCTCGCTGAGACCCTGGCCGAATCGCGTCAGGAGCTGTTCTCCAAGCGTTTCCAGCATGCCACCGCGCAGCTGGAAAACACCCAGCAGCTTCCGGAACTGAAGAAAACCATCGCCCGCATTCTCACTATCCAGCGGGAACGCGCCGTGGGAGCGTAAGATATGGCCGAGCTTAAGTTTAAAGGCAACCGGCGTATGCTGACCGGCCTGGTCATCAGCGACAAAGCCGACAAGACCATTGTCGTGCGTGTCGAGACCTTGGTTAAGCACCCGTTGCTCAAGAAATATGTGCGTCGCCGCAATAAGTTCATGGCCCATGATCCGGCCAATGAGTGCAGTATCGGCGATAAGGTACAGATCGTGGAGTACCGCCCTCTCTCCAAGCAGAAGCGGTGGCATCTCGTCAAGATTCTTGAAAAGGCTGTGTAGGTGTAGCCATGATCCAGGTGGAATCCAATCTCGACGTGGCTGACAACTCCGGCGCCAAGCGACTGTCCTGCATCAAGGTGCTGGGCGGATCCCGCCGGCGGTATGCCACGGTCGGTGACATCATTAAGGTTTCGGTCAAAGAGGCCATGCCGCACTCCAAGGTGAAAAAGGGCGATGTCCTCAACGCCGTGATCGTGCGGACCAAGAAAGAGGTGGGCCGTCCGGACGGTTCCTACATAAAGTTTGACACCAACTCCGCCGTGCTGCTGAACAACTCCATGGAGCCCATCGGCACCCGTATCTTTGGTCCGGTGGCCCGTGAGTTGCGGCAGAGGAACTTTATGAAGATCGTCTCTCTTGCCCCCGAGGTCCTGTAAGGAGGGCCTTAACTATGAAGTGCAAGATCAAAAAAGACGACAAGGTGATGGTCATCGCCGGGAAGGACAAGGGCAAGATCGGAAAGGTCCTGCGCGTCCAGCGCAAAAAGGACACGATTTTGGTCGAAAAGGTGAACATGGTCCAGCGCCACACCAAGGCCAATCCGTACGCCAGTCAGCCCGGTGGGATCATCGAGAAAGAGGCCCCCATCCATGTCTCCAACGTGATGGTCGTTTGCGACGCCTGCGCCAAGCCGGCCCGCATCGGCTACACCGAGACCAAGGACGGGAAAAAGGTCCGCTACTGCAAAAAATGCAACGAACAGTTTGATTAGGGGCTGATACATGACTCGTCTTGAGAAAATCTATCGCGAGAAGGTGGTGCCCGCTCTGCAAAAAGAGTTCGGGTACAAAAGCCCCATGGAGCTGCCCCGTCTGGAAAAGGTGTCGTTGAACATCGGTCTTGGCGAAGCCAGCCAGAACAGCAAACTCATTGAGGACGCGACGGAAGAATTGACCCGCATCGCCGGCCAGCATGCCGTGATCACCCGGGCCAAGAAATCCATCGCGCAGTTCAAGCTCCGTGAGGGGATGCCCATCGGGTGCCGCGTCACGCTTCGTCATGATCGGATGTGGGACTTCTTTGATAAATTGGTGAGCTTTGCTCTGCCCCGTGTTCGCGACTTCCGGGGTGTCCCGGATCGCGGCTTTGACGGGCGCGGCAACTTCACCATGGGCATCAAGGAACACACGATTTTTCCCGAGGTCGATATCGACCGCGTGGAACGGGTGAAGGGCATGAACATCACTGTCACCACGACTGCCAAGACGGACAAGGAAGGCAAAATGCTTCTTGATCTGCTTGGTATGCCCTTCAAAAAGTAGGAGGATACCGGTTTGGCCAGGACATCTCTTCGGGTCAAGGCTCAACGCAAGCCGAAGTTCAAGGTTCGCGCCTATAATCGCTGCCCCATCTGCGGGCGTTCGCGTGCGTTTCTGCGCCGGTACGGCATTTGCCGCATCTGTTTCCGCAACAAGGCGCTTGCCGGTGAACTTCCCGGCGTTCGCAAAGCGAGCTGGTAAGGAGATCACGCAATGAGCGTTATTGATCCCATTTCCGATATGCTGAGCCGTGTCAGGAATGCCTACGGTGCGTACCACAAAAGTGTGGACATCCCCGCTTCCAAAATGAAGCAGGCCATCGCCGGCATCCTGAAGGATCAGGGATACATCACCGACTATTCGGTTGAGGAACGGAACATCAACATCCAGTTGAAGTACTCTGACGGCAAGTCGCTCGTCACCGGACTGCGCAAGGTCAGCAAGCCTGGCCGCCGCGTTTACGTGGGGGCGGGCGAGATCCCCTCTGTGCAGAACGGTCTCGGCATCTGCATCCTTTCCACCTCTCGCGGGGTGATGGAAGGAGCGCAGGCCCGCGCCGAGAATGTGGGCGGCGAGCTGCTGTGCGAGATCTGGTAGCGAGGATTGTGATATGTCCAGAATAGGAAAACAACCCATCGCCATCCCGTCCGGCGTGGAAGTCTCCCTGGGAGACGAAATCAAGGTCAAAGGCCCGAAGGGTGCCTTGTCCACTCCCGCGGATGCCAGCGTCGATTATAAAATCGAGGACGGCCAGGTCATCATTACCCGTAAGGACGACTCCCGCAGGGCGCGTGCCCAGCACGGGCTGCGTCGTACGCTGTTGGCCAACTGCGTGGATGGCGTCAGCAAGGGCTTTGAAAAGAGCCTTGAGGTCATTGGCGTGGGCTACAAGGTCCAGGTTGCGGGCAAAAGCGTGGTTCTCACGGTGGGATATTCCCATCCTGTTGAATTCCCTCTGCCTGCCGGGATTGAGGCCAAGGTCGAAGGCAGCAAGCTGACCATCAGTGGAGCGGATAAGCAGCTGGTGGGTGAAGTTGCCGCTAAGATTCGCAAGGTGCGTCCGCCCGAGCCGTACAAGGGCAAGGGCATCAAGTATCTTGACGAGCAGATCAGACGTAAGGCCGGTAAGTCCGGCAGCAAATAACGGGGGAAAGCTATGAAGCTTACCAAGGAACAAGCCCGGCGGCGCAGAAAGGCCCGCATCCGGAAGAAGATTTCCGGTACGGTCGAGCGGCCCCGCATGGTGGTTTTCCGTTCCAACTCCCATTTGTATGTCCAACTTGTGGACGATGTCATGGGAGTGACCCTGGCCAGCTCTTCCACCTTGACTTTGAGCAAGGAAAAGGGCGAGATGCATCCCAACCGCGAGTCCGCCACGGAAGTGGGTAAGGACATTGCCGGGAAGGCCAAGGAGCGGAACATCGAGCAGGTGGTCTTCGACCGCAATGGGTATATTTACCACGGACGAGTGAAAGCCCTTGCTGACGGCGCCCGTGAGGGCGGCCTGAAATTCTAGGGCCAATCGAAGGATACGGACGATGGAACAGAACGATTCCGGGCTGATTGAAAAGATCGTGTACCTGAACCGCGTGGCCAAAGTGGTCAAGGGTGGGCGAAGGTTCTCCTTCAGCTGCCTGGCGGTTGTCGGCGACGGCGAAGGCAGCGTGGGCTACGGCCTCGGAAAGGCCAACGAGGTCCCTGAGGCCATCCGCAAAGCCACCGAGCGTGCCAAAAAGGCCATGATCAGGGTTCCCCTGCTGGACGGAACGCTTCCGTATGAGACTCTCGGACGCTACGGCGCCGGGCGTGTCATGCTTAAGCCCGCCAGCCGAGGTACGGGTATCATCGCTGGCGGACCTGTACGTGCCATTATGGAAGCAGTCGGGGTGCACGACATCCTGACCAAGGCCATCGGCACCAACAATCCGCATAACGTGCTCCGGGCGACCATGGCTGGTCTGGCTTCCCTGCGCAGTGCCGAGGAAGTTTCCGAACTGCGTGGATTGAAGGTTGAGACCCCCCGGAAGTAACTCGTCCGGATTAAGCAGGTAAGGAGACAGCCATGGCACAGGTTACTGTGAAGCTTGTAAAAAGCAAAATCGGGTGCACGCCTAAACAGCGTGCCACCTTGGCGGCCCTCGGTCTGCGGAAGATTCGCCAGGAGAAATCCTTCGATGATTCCCCGGTCGTGCAGGGCATGATCAATAAAGTGAAGCACCTTGTGGAGGTTGTTGGATCATGAAGCTCCACGAATTGTACCCTTTTCCGGAGCAGACCAAGGACCGCAAGCGTATTGGCCGCGGTTCCGGCTCCGGCTGGGGAAAAACCAGCGGAAAAGGCCACAAGGGACAAAAGAGCCGCTCCGGCGCCTCTATCCCGGCCTGGTTCGAGGGCGGCCAAATGCCGCTCATGCGCCGCCTTCCCAAGCGCGGCTTCAAGAATCCGTTCCGGGTGGAATACGCGGCCATCAACCTGGGTCAGCTTTTGGCGGCCTTTGAAGGCAAAAGCGAAATCACCCTTGACGACATCTATGAACGTGGCCTGTGCAAGGTCGGTGCCCCGGTGAAAGTCCTGGGCGGTGGTGAGGTCTCTTCGGCCGTCTCCATCGAGGCCCACAGGTTCAGTGCCTCGGCAGCCGATAAGATTGCCAAGGCTGGCGGCACCGCCAAGTCCATCGAAGTTCAGGAAGGATAACACGTGGCACTCTCTGGCGTTGAGAATCTTGCGCGACTGCCCGAATTGAAGAAGCGGCTTCTGTGGACGCTGCTTCTTCTTTTCGTCTATCGCATCGGCATTCATATCCCGGTTCCGGGCGTGAACGGTCCGGCCCTTGCTTCCATTTTTGAAGAAGCGGCCGGAACCCTTCTGGGGCTGTTCAACATGTTCTCGGGCGGCGGATTGCAGAATCTGTCCATCTTCGCGCTGGGCATCATGCCCTACATCTCGGCCTCCATCATTCTGCAACTGCTCACCGTGGTCAGCCCCGAGCTGAAGCGGTTGCAAAAGGAGGAAGGACAGGCCGGGCGCAAGAAGATCACCCAGTATACCCGTTACGGCACCGTGCTGATTTCCCTGGTGCAGGGGCTTGGCATTGCCGTGGGACTGGAAAGCATGGTCAGCCCCATCGGCCCGGTGGTTTCTCCGGAAACCGCAGGCTGGTCTTTCCGGATTATTACCGTGGTCACCATGGTCACGGGTACGGTTTTCCTGATGTGGCTCGGTGAAAAGCTCACGGAAAAGGGGATCGGCAACGGCATCTCGCTGATTATCTTTGGCGGTATTGTTGCCGGACTTCCCAGTGCCGTGGCTCGTACCTTCTCGTTCATGAGCGAGGGGATCATGAGTCCGTTGTTCGTTCTGGTGCTCGTGGCCGGCATGGTCGGCGTTTTGGTCTTGATTGTGTTTGTGGAACGCGGCCAGCGTCGCATCCCCATTCACTACGCCAAGCGCCAGATGGGTCGCCGCATGTATGGCGGGCAGACCACACACCTGCCGTTGCGGGTAAACACTGCCGGTGTTATCCCGCCCATTTTTGCCTCGAGTTTGCTGCTCTTCCCGGGCACTATCGCCCAGTTTTCGGACATGGCTTGGTTGAACGCCATTTCCGATCTCATGCAGCCCACCTCTATCGTATACAACCTCCTCTACGTGGTGGTCGTGGTTTTCTTCTGCTATTTTTACACCGCCATCGTTTTTGATCCCAAAGGGATCGCCGAGAATATCCAGAAGCAGGGCGGCTTCATTCCGGGCATTCGTCCCGGTGCCAAGACTCGTGAGTACATTGATCGCGTTCTGGCACGCATCACCCTCTGGGGATCGCTGTATGTCTCCGCTATCTGCGTCCTGCCCATGTTCCTGATTGCCCAGTTCAACGTCCCGTTTTACTTCGGCGGCACTTCGCTGCTGATTATCGTGGGCGTGGCCATGGACTTCATGGGGCAGGTGGAATCCTACATGATTTCTCGCCAGTATGAGGGCCTGATGGGCAAGTCTGGCAGAATTAAAGGTAGGCGTTAGACGTTGAAGAAGTTCAGAGGAGTTTTCCTCAAGAACGATAGGGAGATCGGCCTCATGCGTGAGGCCAATCGCATGGTCTCGAAGATTCTTGACGAGTTGGGACGCGCGGTAAAACCGGGCGTCTCAACCATGCTCTTCGAGGAAATCGCCCAGGAAAAGTGCCGGGAATTTGGTGTCCGGCCTGCTTTCCAGGGATACGGCGGCTTTCCTTATGCACTGTGCTGCTCGGTCAACGAAGAAGTCGTGCATGGCTTCCCCTCGAAGACCAGAGTGCTTCAGGAAGGCGACATCGTCAGTTTTGACATGGGTGTTATTTATGAAGGGTTCAATGGCGACTCCGCCCGGACCTTTGGTGTTGGTAACGTCAGCGACACCGCCCGGCAACTGATGGATGTCACACGAGAATCCCTGATGAAGGGGATTGCCATGGCCCGGCCCGGACGAAATCTTTATGAGGTTTCCCGGGCTGTGCAGGAACATGCCGAGGCTGCTGGATTCGGCGTGGTTCGTCGCTTTGTGGGACATGGCATTGGAACACGGCTTCATGAAAAGCCGGAAATCCCCAACTTTGTTCCCAAGGGCCTGCCTGGGCTGGTGCTCAAACCCGGGATGACCCTGGCTATTGAGCCCATGATTACCGAAGGGGATCCCGATGTGGAAGTCCTTTCGGACAAGTGGACGGCGGTGACGAAAGACAGAAAGCTGTCGGCTCATTTCGAGCACACCATTGCCGTCACTTCGGACGGGCCTGTTATTTTAAGCCGGTCCGACTAGGAAGTGGTTTGGCGAAACCCTTGCGGTTTCCTGGAAACTGCTGTAAAAGACACCTTCGCTTTTTCCCGACGTGGAACGTTGGGTGCTGTGAAAGGCATATGACTTTAAGGGGTTATTCCCGTACAATAGAGCTGAAAGGCATTGGAGACGGTCATGAAAGTCAGACCCTCTGTCAAAAAAATGTGTTCTAAGTGCAAAATCATCAGACGCAAAGGCGTGCTGCGGGTCATCTGCGACAATCCCCGGCACAAACAGCGTCAAGGATAAGAAGGGGTATAGAAAGTGGCACGCATTGCTGGTGTTGATCTGCCCAAAAGCAAGCGGATGGATATCGCTCTGACCTATATCTATGGTATCGGTCAGACGACGGCCCTCGAGATCCTCAACAAGACCGGTGTGGACTGGACCAAGAGTTCCGACGACCTGACCTCGGAAGAGGCCAACACCATTCGTGTTGAGATCGAGCAGAATCACAAGGTGGAGGGTGACCTGCGCCGCGAACTGACCGCGAATATCAAGCGGTTGATGGATATTGGCTGCTATCGCGGCCTGCGCCATCGCAAAGGACTTCCGGCCCGTGGTCAAAAGACCCACACCAATGCCCGCACCCGCAAGGGTCCGCGTCGTTCGGTCGTCGGCCGCAAGAAGAAGAAGTAGCGGCGCGTCCGCCTTTCTATATTCCCGTTAGATCGTATCTGAGGAGATCAGGATATGGCGAAACCCAAGCGTTCCGCAAAAAAAAGAGAAAAGAAGAGCGTGCCAGTGGGCCTGGCTCACATCAAGGCCACGTTCAATAATACGATCATCACCTTCACTGACATGAAGGGCAACGTGATCAGTTGGGCCAGCGCGGGCGCCTCTTTCAAGGGCTCGCGTAAGAGCACCCCCTTTGCCGCGCAGATTGCCGCCGAAAATGCCGCTAAAACGGCCCGGGACAACGGCATGCGTACTGTGGGCGTGTTTGTGAAGGGTCCGGGGTCCGGCCGTGAGGCCGCCATGCGCGCCATCGGTGCCGCGGGCTTTAAGGTCAATTTTATTCGCGACATCACCCCGATCCCCCACAATGGCTGCCGGCCGCCCAAGCGCCGCCGCGTCTGATTTAGGAGGTTACCCTTGGCTCGTTACACTGAAGCTAAATGCCGCATTTGCCGCCGCGAGGGCCAGAAATTGTTCCTCAAAGGCGATCGTTGCTATACGGACAAGTGCGCCTATGAGCGTCGTCCTTATGCCCCGGGTGCCACCGGGCGCAATATGCGCCGCAAGATGAGCGACTACGCCATCCAGTTGCGGGAGAAGCAGAAGGTCCGCCGGATGTACGGTATCCTGGAAGGCCAGTTCCACCGGTATTTTGAGCGCGCCGACGCCATGAAAGGCGTCACCGGCACCAACCTGCTGGTTATGCTCGAGCGCCGCCTGGACAACGTTATTTACCGTCTCGGGTTCGCCAACTCGCGTACCCAGGCCCGCCAGCTTGTCCGCCACGGTGCTTTTTCCGTCAATGGCCGCCGGGTGGATGTCCCCTCGTTTATGGTTCGTCCCGAAGATGTCATCGAGGTTCGCGAGAAATCCCGCAAGATTCCCGTGATCGCCGAGGCTCAGGACGTGATTGCCCGCCGCGGATGCCCCGAGTGGCTCGAGAGCGACGGCGCGGCCTTCAAGGGTACGGTCAAGGACCTGCCCAAACGCGAGGACATTCAGTTCCCGATCAACGAGCAGCTCATCGTCGAGCTGTACTCCAAGTAATACGGGTGATTCATGCTTGTTCAAGACGGTGACAGACTTATCAACACGCGGAACTGGTCTGAGCTTGTAAAGCCGGAACAGCTCGTTCGCGACCCTAAGTCCACCGAGATCTACGGCAAATTCGTCTGTGAGCCGTTGGAGCGTGGCTTTGCCACCACCATCGGCAACGCCCTCAGGCGGGTGCTGCTCTCCTCCTTGCAGGGAGCCGCCATTGTTGCCGCTCGGATTGAGGGGGTCCAGCACGAGTTCACCACCATCGAGGGCGTGATGGAGGACGTGACGGAAGTCGTCCTCAACCTCAAGTCCGTCCGTCTGGCCATGCGCACCGACGAGCCTCAGATTTTGGTCCTTGAGGCCGATAAGAAGGGGCCCGTGACTGCTGCCATGATTGCCGAGAACCAGAACGTTCGGGTGCTCAGCAAGGACCAGCCCATTGCGACGCTGTCTGAGGACAAGCCGCTCAAGATGGAGTTGGAAGTGCGTATGGGAAAGGGTTATGTCCCGGCTGAACTGCACGAAGGTCTTACCGAGGACATCGGCCTGATCACCATGGACGCCAGCTACTCGCCGGTGCGCAAGGTTGCGTACACCGTGGAGCAGGCTCGTGTCGGCCAGATGACCAACTACGATAAGCTCATTCTTGAGGTGTGGACGGACGGTTCCGTGTCCCCCGAGGACGCTGTGGCCTATAGCGCAAAGATCCTCAAGGACCAGCTTTCCGTTTTCATCAACTTCGACGAAATGTCCTCGGCTCAGCAGCCTGATGACGAAGATACCGTGAACCTGAACCCTAACCTGTTCAAGAGCATCGACGAGCTGGAGCTTTCGGTTCGTGCGACCAACTGCCTCAAGGCCGCCAACATCCAGCTTGTGGGCGAACTCGTGCAGCGCAGTGAGCAGCAGATGCTCAAGACCAAAAACTTTGGTCGGAAGTCTCTGGACGAAATTCGTCGGGTACTGGACAGCATGGGACTCAAGTTCGGTATGGCCGTTGAGGACTTCGACAAGAAACAGCAGGAATGGCTGAAGAGGAAAGAAAAAAATGAGGCATAGAAAGTCCGGCAGAAAACTGAACCGCACCAATGCCCATCGTAAGGCGCTGATGCGGAACATGGCGCGCGCGCTGCTCACCTATGAGCGCATCCGCACCACCGAGGCCAAAGCTAAGGAACTGCGTAAGGTCGTGGACGGCCTCGTGTCCCTGGCGCTTCGCGACGACCTGCATTCCCGTCGTCAGGCGTACAAGGCCCTGAACAATCACCAGTTGGTTCAGCGTCTGTTTGACGAAATCGCCCCGCGCTTCAAGGAAGATCAGGGCGGATATACCCGCATTCTCAAGCTGGCTGTTCCGCGTCGCGGTGATTGCGCCCCCATGTGCGTGATCGAGCTTACCCGCCGCGCTGAAGAAGCTGCCGAAGAAAAAAACATTGCCAAGGCTGCCAAGCCTGAAGCCAAGGACGAGTCCGAGGCTCCGGCCGAGGCTTAGTTCGCGGCCACGCAACGAGAATAAGGCGGTCCCCAGGGACCGCCTTTTTTTATGTCTTGCCCGATCGGTAATCTCGATGTAAGGAATTGACGTTATGGATTTCAGAAAACTAGAAGCATTTTGCAAAGTATATGAGTTGCGCAGCTTTTCAGGTGCCGGGCAAGAGCTTCATCTTTCCCAACCAACCATCAGCGCACATGTGGCTGCCTTGGAAGACCGCCTGGGGCTGCCGCTGTTTGATCGCCTGGGCCGCAGTGTGCTCCCCACCCATGCCGGAGACGTGCTTTATCGGGAAGCCTCGGGCATTTTCGGCACGTTGCGCCGTGTGGAGGCTGAACTTTCTCTGCTTCGGGACGAGGTGGCCGGAGAACTGGTCATTGGCGGGAGCACCATTCCTGCCACATACATCTTACCTCGGCTCATGGCCCGCTTTCTTGGTCTGCATCCACTGGTGCGTATGGAGTTGCGCACCGGGGATACGGATCAGGTGACTCAGATGGTGGCGGACGGCACTCTGGACGCTGCCGTGGTGGGGTCGCGTCCCACCCTGCGTGGACTTGTGGCCGAGGCGCTGTTTACTGATCGACTTTGCGTGGTCGCTGCCCCGGACTTCGCGGTGCCGGACGTGCCATTGACTGCTTGGCCCTGGATTCGCAGGGAAAAGGGGTCAGGAACCCGTCGGGCCTTTGAACGGGTACTGGCATCCAACGGTATGGATCCGAGCTCTGGGAGCTGCGTTTGTAGTGTGTATGGCACAGAGGCGGCCCTGCGCATGGCCGCGGCCGGGGCCGGAGTGGCCGCGGTCTCGGGCCGTGCCTGTGCCGGACTGGTGGAACGGGGCGAGTTAAAGCTGGTGGATTGTGGGCTGAGCGGTCTGGAACGACGGTTTTATCTGCTGCGTCATGAATCGCGTCGGGCTTTTCCAGCGGCCACAGCATTCATGGCCTTTCTCCGGGAACACGCTGAGCACCATGTTGAATAATTGTCGAATTTGAGATCCCCCGAGCATTCATTTCGAGTGCCGTCTTTGAGTCCCTCATGAATTGGGCCGCCTCCTGAGAGTGGTGAAAAACTTCTCCCGGAAGCGGCCCAGTGCGGCTTGTCGGATTTTCCCAACCTGCCCATGCGGGGAGTCCGTCAGGACAGGGATGCGAATTCCAGGGGCGGCGCCTTTGGGATGATCCCGCATTGCTGGAGCATCGCAAAGAAGCGTTGCAATCCCTGCTGTTCCCGTTCTCCAAGATTATATGATAATCCATTGAAATAAGAGCACATTTCCAGTGTGTCCAGGGAGGAACCCTGTGCGGCCAGTCCGCACATGTCGGAAAGGTGTTCCTGCCCCCACTCTTTGGCGGCGATCAGTTGCCGCATGGCCTGCTCGAGCGGGCGCTGGTGTGTTTCCCAAGCTGCACGGCGCACAATCCAAACTCCGAAAATGAAGGGCAGGCCAGTCCATTCCAGCCATTCCTGGCCCAGGTCGTATATGTAGGGATAGTCCGGGTGCCGTCGCAAGTTCAGGGCTTCATCGCCGATGGCCAGAATGGCGGGAGGGCGTTGTCCCGAGGCAAGCAGCGCTGTGGCGTCCCCACTTTCAAATCCGGCGTGGACCTTGTAGCGTCGGTCCAGCAGCATCCGGAGCAGGGCGGCCGAGGTGTGTGTCTGGGCGCTGACCAGAACGTTTTGGCCCTCCAGTGAGGCCACTGGATTTTGGGTGAGCAGCAAAACACTCTGCACAGGCCCGTGGCAGCCAATAGCCAGGTCCGGCACGAGAAGATAGCGCTGGGGTCGGCGTGCGTATTCTATGCTGGAGTTGGCGGAAAGGTGCAGCTCGCCGCGGCGCATCTGTTCATTGAGTTCGGCGGGCACTCCGGAGACGATTTCCAGGTCGTGCCGCACCAAGCTTTGTTCCAGGGGATGATAGATGGGCAGGACATTGAGGTATCCGATTTTGCCCAGTCGCAAAGGGGAGGAGGTCATGTTCGAATCACCGGTTCATAGGTCATGGTGCGTTGCATAGGGGTATATCCGGCGGCCTGGATCAGGCGGTGAATTTCCTTGCGTGTGAGCCGGAAGGACACGCCGGCGGCCTTGACCACATTTTCCTCGATCATCAAAGAGCCGAAGTCGTTTCCGCCGAAAAATAAGGCTAATTGGGCGATTTTTGGCCCCATGGTAACCCAGGAGACCTGAATATTGTCGATATTGTCCAGGACGATGCGAGAGAGGGCCAACATGCGCAGATATTCGGGAGCTGTTGCTGGGCGGGCTTTGATGTTGGTGTTTTCGGGTTGGAAGGTCCAGGGAATGAAGGCCGTGAAGCCATGTGTGCGTTCTTGCAGGCGGCGCACGGCGAATAAGTGAGCCAGGCGGTCCTCCTCCTGTTCCTCGTGTCCGAACATCATGGTGGCGGTGGTCCGCAGGCCCTGGCGATGAGCTTCTTCCATGACCGCCAGCCATTCATCGGCGGAACACTTATTGGGCGACACGCGTTCCCGCACGGCATTGACTAGGATTTCAGCTCCGCCGCCAGGGATGGAGTGCAGACCGGCTTGGTGCAGCCGCTCAATGACCTGGGCTGTACTCATGCCGTAGAGCTTGGAAAAATAGTGGATTTCCGGCGGGGAAAAGGCATGGACGTGGATGGAGGGGAAGCTGTCATGGATAAAGGAGAGCAGTTCTTCGTAAAAGGTGAACGGCAAATCCGGATGATGCCCTCCCTGCATCAAAATTTGGGTCCCGCCCAAAGCCAGGGTCTCCTCGATTTTTTGGGACAATTCCTCACGGCTGATCACATATCCGCCCTCTTGGCCCGGGGCCTTGTAAAAAGCGCAAAACCGGCAGCCACAGGAACAGATATTGGAGTAATTGATATTCCGATCAGCCACATAGGTGACCACCGGTTCCGGATGTTTTCTGAGTCGCACGGCATGGGCCAGGGCGCCCAGGTCATGCAGAGACGCCTGCTCATAGAGCAGCCGGGCCTGATCAAGTGTTACTCGCTGGCCGGAACGTACGGCGTTGAAAATGGTTTGCATAGGGATCCTTGGTATCCAAACCGCGTTAGGGCTGAATCGGGTTGAAGTAGGAATCGCGTTCCACGGGCCGCAGTCCACAGCCAGTGATCATAGCGTTCAATTCCTGGCGGGTGAGTCCCTGCCGGGAAGTGGCTCCGGCCTCATGCCCGATTTTCTCTTCGACCACCGTGCCATCAAAGTCGTCCGCTCCCCAGAAAAGGGCGGCCTGCGCTTGTTTGACCGTCAGCATGACCCAGTAGGCCTTAATATGCGGGACGTTGTCGAGCATCAACCGGCTCACGGCAATGGTCCGCAGTTCATCCAGGCCCGTGAGGGGGTTGGGGATTTCCAGCTTGCTGTTTTCCGTGAGAAACGGGAGAGGAATGAAGCAGACAAAGCCGCCGGTTTCATCCTGGAGGCGGCGCAATCTGTCCAGATGGTCAAGGCGCTGGGCCAGGGTTTCAATATGGCCGAAGAGCATGGTACAATTTGTTTTAATGCCAAGCTCATGCGCTTCCCTGTGAATTCGCAACCATTCCTCCGCATTGCTTTTGCGAGGGCAGACCTGTTGGCGGATTTGTGGGTCGAATATTTCGGCCCCGCCCCCGGGCAGCATGTTCAGTCCGACCGCCTTGAGGCGTTCCAGGGTCTGGCGCGTGGAGATGTTTTCAAGCCGGGCAAAGTGGGCGATTTCCACAGCTGTGAAGCATTTGAGGACCGCGTTGGGCCAGCGGGCCCGCAGGGCCGCCAGGGTGGCTTCAAAATAAGACAGGGGAAGTCTGGGATGGCAACCGCCCACAATGTGGATTTCCCGGGGGGCGGAAGGCGAAGATTCCAATTTGGCCAGGATTTCCTGCGTGTCCAACCGGAAGGCCCCGGGCTGGGTGTCGTCCTCACGCTGATAGGCGCAGAAGGTGCAGGCGTTGACACAGACGTTGGTGTAATTCACGTGCTGGTTGGCCACGTAGAACGCGGCATCGTCATGCAGCCGGGTGCGGACCCTATGGGCCAATTCCCCGATGGCCAATGGATCTGGGCAGGTGAACAGGGTTTCGCCGTCTTCCAGGCTGAGGCGTTCTCCGGCCTCGACCTTGTCGAAGATGGTCTCCAGGCCGAGGCGGGTGTAGTATTGACGGTCAGGCATGCTGTTCTCCGTTGTTTGCCGCCAGGGCGCGGCGGATGAAGTCCATGAGCTGGTCGATGCGTTGCCGGGCGTCCCCTTGGGAAAGGCCGTGCAACGCGGGATGCACCTCGGGCACGGTCAAGGATTGCAGAAGTCTGTCGAACAGCCCATCAATGAGGAAGACGGCCATGTCCAGGTCCAGGTCGGCGCGCAGTTCGCCGCGCCGCATGCCGTCTTCCAGCAACGGTCTCAAAAATTTTGCTGAATATCCGCGGACCTGTTGCAAAAATGGTTCGCGAAAGGGAACATTTTCCTGGAAGAGCACTTTGAGGTAGATGCGATACAGGCGAGGATGCTGTTGGACGAATTCCAGACCGGCCATGAGACTGAGACGTAACCGGTCGAATGTATCGCCTTCGGCGTTTCGGGCGGCCTTGAGCGGCCCTTTGAAGAGGTCCACCGCATGTTCAAAGACGTGTTGGAACAGGCCTTCTTTGGAGCCGAAGTATTTGAACAGCGAGCCTTTGGCAATGCCAAGCTGTTTGACCATCCGGTTGACGCTGGCCTGATGAAAGCCGTGTTGCGCAAATTCCTCCACAGCGGTGTCCAGAACGCGCTCCTGTTTTTCCGGAGCCAAATTTTCGAATGTCTTGCTGCGCATCGCTTGCCTTTCCAAGAGTGGTTTTCTATGGTGACCAGGTGGTCACTCTAGAAGCGACCCATGATCTTGTCAACGATAAAGGACGGTTTCATGTTGGAAGGATTGCGCTTTGGAATTTCACCCTGTCCCAACGATACATATATTTTTGCTGGTCTGGCGCTGGGGCGGGTGGCCTGTTCTGCCGGTGTGCCGCGGTTTCGGTTGGCGGATGTGGAGGAGTTGAACCGCTGGGCCGTCAGCGCGGAACCGGACGTGTGCAAGGTCTCTGTAGCTGCGGCCGCCGGGCTGTTGGAGGATTACGTGCTGTTGCGCTCCGGCGGCGCTCTGGGCTGGGGAGTGGGCCCGATCCTGGCCGTGAAGGAGGGCCCTGCCGGAGGTGCGCTTGAGGCCCTGCGGGGGCGCGTAGCCGTGCCGGGAAAGCACACCACAGCCACATTGCTGTTTTCCATGCTGGCACGGGAACAGGGACTGGACGTGGAACTTGTGGAAATGGTCTATGATCAGGTCATACCGGCGGTGGCTTCCGGTGCCTGCGCAGCCGGTCTGGTGATTCATGAGGGCCGTTTTGTGCTTGGGTCGCACGAGCTGGCCGCCTTGCTGGACATGGGGGCGTGGTGGGAAGGGCGAACCGGACTTCCCTTGCCGCTGGGCTGCATTGTGGCCCGCCGGAGCTTGGGCACGGAGCGCCTGGCCGCTCTGGATCGCAGCATTCGGGCCAGTATTGCCTATGCTGAAGGATTCTCCCACGACGTTCGGGAATACATAGCCGAACATGCGCAGGAGCTGGACGAACAGGTGGTGCTGCGGCACATTGAAACGTTTGTGACCGAGTACAGCAGCGATGTGGGGCGCGAAGGCGAACAGGCCCTGGCCGCGCTTTTGCGCGAGTCCGCTCGGCTGAACAATAGGCCCTGGCCGGTGCGGGACTGGATTGTCCCGGCCTGAGGCCTGGCCCTCACAGCTCCGCAGGGCGGGGCAGAAGCGTTATTGAGGCGGGGTCACTTCCACGCTGGCTTTGGTCGCACTTTTTTTGGAGCGGTCCTGGCTGAGGACTACCCCGGCCAGCACCAGACCTGACGCGAGGTATTGCGCCCCTGTCAGGGTTTCCCCCAGGAAGAACCAGGACATGAACAGGGTTAGCACCGGAATGGTGTTGGTAAAGGCGGACGCCTGGTGTGCCGGTATTTTGCTGGATCCGTAATTGTAGAGGCCGTAGCCGCCCAGGGTGATGAATGCGCCCAAGTAGACGATGGCCAGGATTCCTTCGGTGGAAAAGCCTTGGGGCGGGGCCGTGCTGGGAAGAAACAGCAGAGGAAAGTAGAACAGCGTGGCCTGCACCGCTTGTACCGCAGTGAGGAAGAGGGGCGGGTAGCGTACGCACATGCGCTTGAGCATGATCATGTACCCGGCGGCGCAGACCATGGCCAGAAATTCCAGAAAGTTGCCCAGTACAGGATTGGGGGCGGATTCATCGGCTTCGGCCCCGGCCGAGAGCAGTACCGCACCCACTACGGCCAGGGCGAATCCGGCCAGAGTCCGCCGGGAGATGTGCTCTTTGAGCACGAAGTGTGCTCCCACGGCCACGATCAGGGGCAAGAGGGAAACGATCATTCCGGCTTGGGAGGCGTGCGTGTTTTCCAGAGCCTTGGCCTCGAAAATGAAGTAGAAACATGGTTCACACAAGGCCATGAAGGTCAGGGGCTTCCAGTCCCCTTTTTGGTATTTGATATTGCGGAAGTTTTTCCACAAAGCCAAAAAGCAGAGGCTGGCCACGAGCATGCGGCCGAAAATGACGATCATGGGATCGTAGTGACGGAAAGCCACTTTGAGGGCCACAAAGGAACTGGCCCATAGCACCGAAGCCGTCAACAGGGCCAGCACGGGCAAGGCCCCGGCGGAAAGACGCATGGCTACTCCTTGCAGGCGTCGGCAGGCAGGGTCGGCTGCTCGTCCACGTACAGGGGCGGGTTGATTTGCTGCTTGCCGGAGCGCAGCACGATGATGGTCTGGGTGGCGCGAACCGGGGGAATGTCATTAATGTTGGTCAGCACGTGCTCCAGGCTGGCCGTATCCGGGCAGCGGAGCTTGAGCAAAAAGCAGGCTTCGCCCACGGTGTAGTGCACTTCCACCACTTCCGGGATTTTTGCAAAGGCCGCGGCCGCCTCTTCGGAGCGCCGCATTTCCTGAAGAAATATTTGTGCAAAGGCAAGCACCTGCATTTGCAGGGCATTGGGGTCCAGCTCCACGGTAAAGCGGCGAATAATGCCACGTTGCTCCAGGCGTTTGATGCGCCCGTGCACGGCCGCAGCGGAAAGCCCCACCTCTTGGCCGATAAAGGCGTTGGTGGCGCGCGTGTCTTCCTGAAGGATATTAAGAATCCGTTTGTCCAGCTCGTCCATCGTTCGTATTTCCTCCGGTGTGGCAGGCAATAAATGAGTTCTGGCCGGAAATCAATGATGGAGGTTCAAAAAAAAGCGGCCCCTGGGGGCCGCTTGCAGGGGCGTTGCCGCAGGGCAATTAAAAACACATGGCCACGAGATTGAATGGCTTGTAGCCGTTATCCGGATTGAGCGCGTAGCGGCAGCCCAAAGAGCAGTCGTCACGCTTGTTGATGATGTCTTGGTCAGAGTCCTTGTAATGTGGGCACTGGTTATTGAAGCAAACGAGCACTACACTCCAGCCGCTGTCCGGCGGGGCAAGCCAAGCTTCCATGGGCTTCCCGCAATGGGGGCAGTCATGGTCTTCCAGCTCGGTTTCGATTCCGGCGTATTTAAAAATCATTCCACTCTCCTTGTTGTTGTGAACCTGTTCAGAACATAAGACCGCTCCGCGGAAGGTCAACCCTGCATCGGGGCGAGCGGCCTGGAGCCGGGATCTCCGGGAGCGGATCAACTCTGCCGGGCGTCCCGCAAAGCGCGAAAAAGGGCCTTGCTGCTTTTTGGGGCTTTCCCGGCGTCCTGCTCCTTGCGGGCATTGCGTACGAGCTGGCGCAGGTGCTGCCGGTCCGCCTGCGGGTGGGCATCGAAAAAGTCGTCCAAAGGGGCGTCTTCTCCGTCCAGCAGTCGTTCCCGAAGTCGTTCGAGATCATGAAACGCGGCGTCCTGCTCTGCTTTGGCCCGGCCACGCCGATCCAGAAAATCGCGAATGGGCTCCGGGTCCAGGTCACGCATGAGTTTGCCCACGAATTGGGCCTGCCTGCGCCTAGCTTCATGTTTGCGCAGACTGCGCAGTTCATCCAGGGCGCTGACGAGTGAATCCGGCAGGGCAAGCGGCCGGAGTTCATCCTTGGTCAGGGTGGCGAGTTGTTCGCCCATGTCCTGGAGCGTTTTGGATTCGCGCTTCAACTGCGATCGGCTTTTGGGAAGATCGGATTGGTCCATGCGGATTTCTAGCCGAGGGAGGCGGCGCTGTCCAGTAGTCGGGCGGGCCTGGAGGCGGTAAAAGATACAGACAGGGATAAAGCGATCACCAGGAACGCGCCCCTCCCTGGTAGGGCTTGCCCAGTCCGGACTGAATCAGTAGGGCCGCCAGGTCGCACCCGTCGACATAAATATCGGCTACAAGGCGAAAGTACTTGCCGCGCCGTATGTTGCGCAGCTCCACCCTGGGGCGTCCGGCCAGGGCGGCGCGAACCAGGGCGCGGGCCTGCTTTGCCAGGCGGCGGATTTCCGGACGTTGGTCACGCAACTCCGGAGTATCACACCCGGCTAGGCGCACGGCAATGCCCCGCCCCACCAGGGGCGGATAGCCTGGAATATCCACCACAATGGTATCCCCGTCCACCACCCGGCGCACCTGGGCCCAGGTTGAACCATAATTTTGGTCTGCTGACCAAACAGTCCCCGGGCCGGACCAAAGCGTCCAGGAGAATAGCGCAAGATAAAATATTTTGCCAATTTGTGACGTAATGAAGGGGATTCCTCTCTGTGGATGATGCCCGCTGGAAATAGTATTGAGTCCGGCGGGTTGGAGAAACAGACATTCTATTGTCACAAGACATAATTTTTTTGTCGCTGTTTTGTCAAGTATATAATAAGATGTGGTATACAGATAATAAAAAGCCCCGCAATGAGCGGGGCCATGATGACGAAAGCAGGACCTTGTAGTGAAAAACAATCAGCTCCAGGCTGCCTCAAAAGCGCGTAGCCGTTCGCCGTAGGGCGGGTATTTGAAGAAAGCCGAGCCAGAGACCAGCACGTCGGCCCCAGCCTGCACCAACTCACGGCAATTCTCCAGAGTCACGCCGCCGTCCACCTGAATCAGCGTGTCAGCTCCGGCCTCACGGATCATGCTGCGTAGCTCGCGGATTTTGTCCATGCAAAAGGGAATGAATTTTTGGCCGCCAAAACCAGGGTTCACGCTCATGAGCAGCACCATGTCCAACTGGGGAAGCAGATATTTTACGGCTTCACAGGGCGTGGCCGGGTTCAAGGAAACCGCGCACTTGACCCCGCGGTCCGCTATGGCGGCCACAGCGCGTTCCAGATGGTGGGTAGCCTCGGCGTGCACGCAGATAAGGTCGCACCCCGCGTCCACGAATTCATCCACGTAGCGTTCCGGCCGTTCGATCATCAGGTGCGTGTCAAAAAACAAGTCCGAATGCTTGCGCATGGCCTTGATCACCGGCGGGCCAAAGGTGATGTTCGGCACGAACAAACCGTCCATCACATCCAGATGGGCCCATTGCAGACCGGCCTGTTTCAGGGCCTGCAACTCCTCCGCCAGCCGGGCAAAATCGCACGACAGCAGCGAAGGCGAAAGAATGATTTCCTTGCTCATGCCTTGTTGTCCTTTACATTGAAGTCCACTTTGATTTTGAACATCTTGTCCGCCGGGAGGTTGAGTACCTTGATGCCCGTGCGTTCGGTGATTTCGGCCAAGGTGGCCTCCACGTCTTCCCAGTCGGGACCGATGTAGGTGAACCACACGTTGAATTGATTTTGCCGCAAATAGTTATGCGTCACGCCCTCGTGGCGATTCACCTCGGCCACGAAATCGTCCAGACGTTCTTCAGGCACCTGGGCCGCGCACAGGGTGGAGCGCCAGCCGAGCTGCCGGGAACCGAAGTTGGCGCCGATGCGGCGGATTACGCCTTCATCCCGCAAGCGGTTCACCCGCTCGAGCACCTCGTCTTCGGAAAGACCGATCCGTTCCCCCACCACAGCATAGGGCCGGGAATCAATGGGATAGTCGGACTGGATGATGTTTAAAATCTTGCGGTCAAATTCGTCTATCTTGTAACTCATCTGCGCTCCCTGGACCCCCTTCCCCGAAAAACTTCGCGGGCGTTGATGTTGCGTCGCGACCTCAACGCGGGGGAGAATGGATGATTCGTTGGTTTCCCCCTCCGCCTTGCGCGTACGGGCAAGGCGGATGAACGTCTTTGGAAAGGGGCCCGGAAAGTCTTACACTTTACTCTTTTTCTTCGGCTGATACGAGCACAGGGGCTCTTCTTCCAGGTAGTGGCCATTCATGGTCTGGGCTCTGGCCCTGCATCCACCGCAGACGCGTTCATATTCGCACTGCCCGCATTTGCCCCGGTAGACCTCGGGGTTGCGCAGGTTCAAAAACTGTTTCGAATTTTTCCAGATTTCCGGGAAGGGCGTTTCGCGCACATTGCCGCAGTCCAGCTCCAGGTAGCCGCAGGGCTGGACCTGGCCGGTATGAGAGATGAAGCAGAACCCCACCCCGCCGAGACAGCCTCGGGATACCGCGTCCAGGCCAAAGTTTTCAAAGGTGACGGGGATCCCGTCCTCCTTGGCCCGCTGGCGCAGGATGCGGTGGTAATGCGGGGCGCAGGTGGCCTTGAGTTGCATATCCGTGGTTTTTTGGAAATCGTAGAACCAGTTGAGCACGTCTTCGTATTCCAGATCCGTGATGACTTCGGTTCCCAGTTCCACGGCTCGGCCCGTGGGCACGAGCAGGAAGATGTGCCAGGCGGCCGCGCCTATTTCTTGGCAGAGATGGAAGATATCCTTGAAGAACGGGAGGTTGTTTTTTGTCACCGTGGTATTGATCTGAAATTCGATGCCCGCTTTTTTCAACCGTTCGATGCCTTCCATGCTGGCCTGAAACGCGCCGGGAACGCCCCGGAATTCGTCGTGCTGCCCAGCGTTGGCTGCGTCAATGGAGATGGAGCAGCGTTCGATGCCTGCTTCTTTGATCCGGGCCACGTTTTCTTCGGAAAGAAGCGTACCGTTGGGAGCCATGACGCAACGCAGGCCCTTGGCCTTGGCGTAGGGGACCAGCTCGAATACATCGGAGCGCAGCAGGGGTTCGCCCCCTGTGAAGATGATGATGGGGTTGCCCACGGCGGGGAAGGTGTCGATGAGCGCCTTGGCTTCTTCGGTGCTCAATTCGCCTTCGTAGGGTTCGGGGTGGGCTTCGGCGCGGCAGTGTTTGCAAGCCAGGTTGCAGGAGCGGGTCACTTCCCAGGCAATGAGTCGGCAGGCCGGGGTGCCGTCTTCCAGTTTCATGACGGGTTTGCGGCCGGGATGCTCGTGGGCGCCGTCCGGGTGCTTACCGGAGTGTCCCGCCGGTGGACCGCCAGGATGTCCTCCGGGGTGTCCCGCTGGATGCTGCTGATTGGTTTTGTTCATCTATATCCACCCGTGATGATTAAAGTGTCTTTAAAACTTCTTCGGTGTAATAGCTTAGGATCAGATCGGCACCAGCCCGCTTGATGGCGGTGAGTGATTCCATGACCACGGCTTGCTCGTCGATCCAGCCGTTTTGGGCTGCCGCCTTGATCATGCTGTATTCCCCGGAGACTTGGTATGCGGCCACCGGAGCGTCGAAACTGTCGCGCACCTGCCGGATGATGTCCAGGTAGGGCAGGGCGGGCTTGACCATGAGGATATCCGCGCCTTCGTACACATCAGCGGCCGCCTCCCGCAGGGCTTCGCGGTGGTTGGCCGGGTCCATTTGGTAGGTCTTGCGGTCGCCGAACTGGGGTGCGCTTTCCGCGGCTTCACGGAAAGGACCGTAAAAGGCTGAGGCATATTTTACGGCGTAGGACATGATAGGCAGGTTTTCGTACCCGGCGTTGTCCAGCGTTTCGCGGATGGCCAGTACCCGGCCGTCCATCATGTCGGAGGGGGCCACCATGTCGGCTCCGGCCTCGGCGTAGGAGAGGGCGGTACGGGCGAGCAGTTCCAGTGTGGGGTCGTTGAGCACATCGCCGTTGTGTACAATGCCGCAATGGCCGTGCGAGGTGTATTCGCAGAGGCAGACATCCGGGCAGACCAGCAGTTCGGGCCAGTTCTGTTTGATCATCCGAATGGCGCGCTGCACGATTCCCTCGGGATCATAGGCGCTGGTGGCCTGCTCGTCCTTGTGCGCGGGAATGCCGAAAAGCATCAGGCTCCGGAGACCGTTGTCCACGGCCCGGCCTACGCGCTGTTCCAGACGGGCCAGGCTGAGTTGGTGCTGGCCGGGCATGGAGGTGATGGGTTTCTCAAAGTTTTCGTCGTCGGTTTCCGCGACGAAATAAAGCATCATCAGGTCCTGGGGCCGGAGTTCGGTCTCGCGGACCATGTCGCGTAGGGTCTTGCTGCGGCGCAGGCGGCGGCCGCGGTGGAAATCGGACATGTCAGCTCCTTTTGCCCTGGCGGCTGGGAGCCCCTTTTGGTGCAGGGTGTCTATCCCAACCCCTTGTGAAAATATGATTTTCGCGTTGCCGGGTTCGAGTAATGCCGTTCCGGATCACGCGGTCTGATTCTTCCGGCGTTTGGGGAGCTTGCGGCCGATGGGATCGGCCGCAAGACCGGAGACGTCCGGATGGGAAAGCGGGGAAAAACAGCGGTGGCGCAAAGTTTCCCCGGAGAGTACGCCATGTCCGGCGTGCTTGTGGCGGCTATTCCTTCACGCCCACCGGTTCGCCGGTGATTTCTTCGTCCGTGAGGTAGCAGGCCGGGTCCTCGGCCCAGAAGTCGCCGTGGAAGGCTTCGGCCCGGGCGCGGAAGTTGCCGCCGCAAATGTGCAGGAAGCGGCATTTGGCGCAACGCCCCTTCACGTAGGGACGCTTGTCCTTCATCTTGTGCAACAGTTCGATTTCCGGGTCGTCCCAGATTTCGGAGAAGGGGCGCTCCAGCACGTTGCCGAAGGTGTGGTGCCGCATGAACTGGTCCGCATGTACGGAGCCGTCCCAGGAGATGCAGCCGATGCCGCGTCCCGTGGAGTTGCCTTCGTTCCATTGGAGCAGTTCGAGCACGTCGGCGGCGCGCTTGGGATCTTCGCGCAGCAGACGGTAATAGAGGTAGGGGCCGTCCGCGTGGTTGTCCACGGTGAGGACTTCTTTGGGCAGGCCCTTATCGAACAGCGCCTTGGTGCGGTCCATGATCAGGTCCACCACCTGCCGGGTCTCCGCATGGTCCAGGTCTTCCTTGATCAGCTCGGAGCCGCGGCCCGAGTAGACCAGATGGTAGAAACAGATGCGCGGGATATCGCGTTCCTCGATGAGGTCGAAGAGATGCGGAATCTGGGTTGCGTTTCGTTTGTTGATGGTGAACCGCAGCCCCACCTTGAGCCCTTCGGCCTGGCAGTTGGCCACGCCTTCCAGTGCTTTTTTGTATGCGCCGGGCACGCCGCGGAATTTGTCGTGCACTTCCTCGGCACCGTCCAGGGAAATACCCACGTAGGAGAGGCCGACTTCACGTAATTCCTTGGCCTTTTCCTTGGTGATCAAGGTGCCGTTGGTGGAGATCACGGCCCGCATGCCTTTGCTGGTGGCGTATTTGGCCAGCTCGGTCAGGTCCTTGCGCACCAGGGGTTCCCCGCCGGAAAAGAGCATTACGGGAGCGCCGTAGGCGGCCAGATCGTCGATCATGGCTTTGGCCTGCTCTGTGGAAATGGGGTCCTTGTGAGCGCTGGGGTCAATGGCGTGGGCATAGCAGTGCACGCATTTCAGGTTGCACCGCTGGGTCATGTTCCAGACCACCACGGGCTTTTTGTCCTTGGAGAATTGCAGCAGGTGGGAGGGCAGTTGGCCCGACTCCCGTCCGTAGCGCAGGGCGTCCGAGGGTTCCACCGAGCCACAGTAGAGTTTCGAAATACCGATCATTACCTAACCTCGCTTTGAAGTGGGACCATTGCGGTACCATAAAAGGCTTGGGCCGAAAAGTCGAAATACGGGCACGCCAAGGGGAAGAGAGGCGGTACCCCTCTCCCCCCTGATTTACTTAAGGCATGTGCCCCGGGTGTCAACCCTGGTCGGCGGCCAGCCTGACTTCCACGCGGCGGTTGAGCTGTTTGTTTTCCGGCGAGGTGTTGGGCACCAACGGGGCGGACTCGCCGCGTCCATCCGTGCGCAGCAGGTTGGGATCCAGGCCGTGACGCTGTACCAGGTAGTCCCGGACGGCCTGGGCGCGTTGTTTGGAGAGGTCCAGGTTGTACGCCTCAGAGGCGTCCGAGTCTGTATGGCCGATGAGCAACACCCGGCGACCTTGCAGCGGCGGGGATTGCAGGGCTTTGGCTAACTCGTCGAGATTAAGGTGGTATTCCGGACGGATGGTGGCCTTGTCCACATCGAATTCCACTTTGATGTACACGCTGCCAGCCTCCGGCCCGGTCAGTTCCTGGGCCAGGTCCAGGCGGCGCAGGGCGGATTCCGGCTCCAGATCCGTGGACGGCACTGCATCTGACCCTGGAACCGCGTTTTTCAAATCGCGCTGTGAGCCGTTTCCGGTCGCATCCGGGGAAGAGGTCAGCCCGTTGACGATTTCCTCACTGGTGTAGGCATATCCCAGACGCCGGGCGTCCACGGGAGGAAGCCAGGAGCGCAGCGGGACGGCCATGTCTTCGGCAATGGCGCGGGTAATGGCGTAGAGCGGAGAGTCGGGCAACCGGGTAGTGGTGACCCAGAGAATCCAGTCTTTATTGCGTTGGAACGCGAGCCGGCCGGATTGTTCCATGGAGTGGAGCAGCAGCCCGTCCTCCACGTTGTAAATGTCACAACGAATGGTGATGGCCGAATCGTCCACAGTGCCGCCTGCATACAGGTAGGGAACAGTGAGCAGCACGAGCATGTCGGCCCCGCGCTGGCGGGCATTGGCAAGAGCTGAATTTTTTCCCCGGTAGGTCTGATTCTCGGCCAGCATGAGGGCCGGGAACACGGGCCGTTCTGTCCAGGCGTCAAAAAAAATGCGGGCCATGTTGCGCCCCATTTCGATGCGCGCGGGCAGGGATTCGCGAATCCACATGGGGTACATGAGCGCCTTGATAGGAGCGTGCAGCTTGTCCGCGGGGCGGACGTATATGCGCAGATTGGAGCGGTCCACCATGGCGTCCGTGACGATTTCGGACTGCTGGGTGACGGCCGGGCGGACGTAGTTGCAGGCACCGAGCAGCCCGGTGAGAAGCAGCATGGCAACGGCGAAGGCCAGCGGACGGGCTGCGGGGCATTGGGGTTTGGTCATGGCGTTTCCCTTTCTCTGCCGGCGGGGTGTTCGGTGCGCCAAGGCGCTGACGGTGCCGGGATGTTTGGAGAAGGAAAGCAAAATGCGTACCGCGTGCACGCATGTGGCCGGGACGCCCCTAAAGCGTTTATTGCAAAAGCCGGGTAGGGGATGGGACGCATTGCATGGACTGGAGCAACTGCCGACGGGATTGGACCAGGCCTTGGCGCAGGATCATCCGTTCCTGGAGGGGGAGGCGGCGGAAGTCCGGCGCAACGGCCCGCCGGGCCAGAGCCTCGGCGTCGTCGTGAATGCGTTGGATTGCGGATTGCAATTCCGTGTGGGGCGGGCAGGCGCGGGCCGCGCTCCGGGCCATGGTCTGGATTTCTTCAGCCATGCTTAAAAATTCCCGCGGTTCCAGGCGGCGGCTGAGCTGCCAGCGGGCCTTCAAGGCGCGGATCATGTCGCGCATTCGTCCGAAGATCACGGCTGAGGCGCCCCGCTGGGAGCGGGGTGGGGCATGGAAAGGGCGGAAAAGTAGAGAATGGCCACGACTCCGGCCACCAGGCCGAGCCCCAGGGCCACGCGCCATGTCGGGGTGCGGTGAATGGCGGCGCAACCTACCACGGTGATGCCAAGGCTCCAAATCCAGCCGGCCAGATAGCCGTACGGCACGATGCTGAGCACCAGGGGAGCATAGGAATAGGCCATGGCCCGGAATGTGGCTTCGAATCCGCGCGGGGCGGCGCGCAGCAGCACCAGGACGCCGTGGAGAATGCCCGTGGTCAGGAATAGATTGATGATGAACATGATGGGCATGACCACGAACAGGCTGACCGGATCCATGGGCCCGGACTGGACGTCGGAGTCCAGCATGGCCATTTGAGAGCCAGAGCCGAGCCCCAGACTTGAAAAAGCAGGAAGGCCCGTCATGTCCCAGAACAAACTGAGAATCATGTAGAACTCAAACAGCAGCAGCGCAAAGACCAGGGGGCGGGCCAGCCCGGAAAGGGGCATGACGCTGAAAAAAAGCCGGGGACGGAGCATGGCGCGCTTGACGGATTCGGCGATGCCCGGGAAAAAACCGAAATGCTCCAGGTCCTCGAACGGGGGAAGAACCGTGGCGTCGTCTTCTTTGGAGGTGGATTCGGGATGTGGCCGGAGCGACTCCGGGTGTTCATGCAACCGTCCGTCCGGGCCGTAGAATCCGGAGTCCTGCCCGGCGTGGCCGTGGCGGGCCGCATGTTGCTCCTCGGGCGAACCGGTCCTTGGCTGCGACTCGGAAGTCGGGGCCTCAAAGTTGAAGTCTTCCAGGTCCAGGGCCCGAAAGCGGAACTTTACGCCGCACTTGGGGCAGGTGGCCACTTCACTGCGGGACGGGATCTTTTCCTCGGGAACTTCCCGCGTAAAATCGCACTGGGGGCATTTGATCTGCATGATTACCGATGCGCCGACAGGGGCGGGGTTTGGTGCGTTTTTCGATGTTGCAAAGCCCTATCCATACGTGAGAACGAAGGCCGACGCAACCTGACCCGCCTAGGCGGGCACCTGCGGTAAAAGCAGCAGTTGCAGCTCGTTGCAGAGCGGATTGGCCCGGCGGAAGCGTTGCAACGGCAGGGTGGGATATTCCGGGCTGAGCTGATGTTGTACGCTACCACCGCCGGCACGGTCAAAGGTCAGCAGCTTTTCCCGGAGTTGTTCCGGCTGCTTGCGCAGATGCGAATAGTGCAGGATTGGAGCATCTAGCACCAGTCCGGTTCGACCGGAGACGCCCGTGAGCCGTTCATGAACGGGCCGCTCATAGGCCAGGCCGGGCTGGTTGCGGAACAGCCGCATCTGAAGGTCGGGCCAGAGTCCGAATCCCACGCGGCAATGTTTCTCGTCCGGCATGAAGGTCAGGCGGGGGAAGTAGTAGGCCTGGACGTTGCGGACCGGGAACAATCCGGGCAGCAGGGTCCAGTGCTCTTCGGAAAAGCATTCGTCGCCATCGAGAAACAACACCCATTGGGCATGACACTGCGCCAGAGCACGATTGCGCTGGGCGGCAAAGTCGTTTGCCAGAGGATGGGCGTATTGGCGTACCGGACAGGCAGCATTGATTTCGTGCTCGGGAATGGTCTTGCTGTCCCAAAAGACCACCAGTTCTTCGACCCAGTCCGGGAATTGGCTGAAAAATTGGTCCAACCCCGGTTCCTCCGGATGCAGAATCGCGCCCACGGATAGCGAGGGGGCCTGCACCGCAAAATGGCCGAAAGGTGTGCCGTTGATAGCGGCATGCGGTTTGGCCAGGGTCAGGGTACGTTGCAGGGACTGGTAGGGTTCACGTTGTGCTGGCCCCAATTCCGGGTTGAGTTGCAGCAGGGCATTGGGAGGCAGAGCATTTTCCGCGGCCAGCAGATAGGCCAGGGCCCAGGGGGAGGAATCCGCCAAAAGTTGCGTTTGACCGCCGCGCCAGGCGGCATTGGCGGCAAGAACGCGGCGCGCCCTGGCCGGATTGCATTCACAAACCGTGAGCCGGGTGGAGGCAGGGAGTTGCCCGGTCAGGAGGGCGGCCAACCTTCCGGTGCCCAGCCCGAGCAGCACTAGGTGCGGTTTGCGGCTTTTTTCCAGTAAGCGGAGAAAGCGTTCCGCATGCTGCATCAACTCCTGTTCCGAAAGTTGTTCGGGCGGCGTGTCCTGCGTGGCGTTGTCCTTGTAATCAAAGGCCAGAACCTGGTCGGTATACGCGGCAAAAAGATGCTGGTCATCAGGCATGAGTGGCTTCCTTGGCTTGGCTCAGCAGATCGGTGTAAATGGCTTCTAATTGGCGTGTCTGTTGTTGCACGCGGAAAAAGTGGCGGGCCTTTTTTCTTCCGGCCAGACCCATGCGCCGGGCTTCTTCTGGGTTGTTGAGCAGATGGGCCACGGCCCGGCCATATTCTTCGGGGCTGTGGGCCACAATGCCGGTAATGCCGTGCTCCACCAGCTCCAACTGGGCATTGTCTTTGGGCAGCGGGCAGGGATGCGTGACCACGGGAAGACCGCATGCCATGGCCTCCGCAATGACCATGCCAAAGGACTCGCCTCGGTCCGAAGCATGGGCCAGCACCCGGCATTGTCCGAAAAAGTCCGCCAACTCGGCATCCGTGCTGACGGGCGGCAAAAAGCGCACGGCGGATTTCGGACCGTTTTCCTCTACACATTGGCGGACCTTCGGGGTCGCGCCGATGATTCGGTACTCCAGGTCCGGTGCATGTTGAAGGGCATGGGGAAGAAAGCTCAAGGCCAGCCGGGACCATTTGCCGGAATCGTTGCGGGATATCCGCCCCACTACGGGACGTTCCATGGCGGGACCGTGGGGAAGAGACTTGAGGAAGAAGTCCGTGTCTACGGGGTTGTAGAGCACCTGGAAACGGGGGGATTGTACAGCGGCGTCATGGAGCACGGCGTACCGTCTGGCGCAGAAATGCGAAACAAAAAGGTGGCACCATACGGCGCGGCCTTCAGCACTGGGGTCGTATTGGCCAAAGACATTGGTTTCGACCACGGGCACGCCGTGAATTTTGGCATAGGCCCGAAGAGGGCGCATCAACGTGGGTTCGGGCCAGCCAGCGCGGTGTATGTGAATCAGACCTGGCTGAACCTTGCGTAATGTCTCGTAAAGGTTGTCGGTGATGTGCGTGGGCACTCCGGCGGCCCGGAGCTGCTCTCCGCGTTCGCCGCCCGCCAAGCTACACACCTCGGGATGCCAACGTTGTCGATCCAGGTGTAAAACAAAAAGCTGGAGCACTTTTTCGGTGCCGCCCAACCCCAGGGAATTGGCCATATGCAGGACGCGGACAGGATTCTCCATGACTGAACAAGGGTATTGGCCCATTTTGGCGGGCTTGGCAAGACGGCGGTGATGCCGAGGCGATCTTCCGCCCCGGAGGACAAGGCCGGAGCGCTATTCCGGCCCTGTCCGGATTGATCAAAGCGAGTTGGAATAGGCGGAAGCTGCGCGCTTGCGCAGCAGGTTGACGGATTTGGACAGCGAAGGCTTGGGAGTGTTTTCTTGGCTGTTCTCGTTTTCTGAGGAGGCTGGTGCAGCCGCTGACGCCGGGGGCGTAGGCCGGGGAGCTTGCGTTTCGTTCGGCTCGGTCGCGTTGTCGCCGCTCTTTGCTGGCGCTGCTGCGGCAAGGTCCGGCGTGGCGGCCTTTTGGGGGGCTGGTTGAGCCGGGACCTTGGGCTGAGATTCTGCCTTGGGCTGAGTTTCCACCTGGGGCGGCGTGTTTTCTGTTTTGGAGGCCTGCTGGTTGCGCGCTGTGGCGGCTGCGCCGAGTGCGGCGGCCCGGTTCAGGCCGGCGCGGGCCTGGCCGGAAATCTGCCGTTCCGTTTCCGGCACGATCTGTGCGTAGGCCGAGCGGATATTTTCCAGAATGTTCAATACCTCGTCGATCATTTTGGTGTCCATCTTCAGGTTGGCCTTGGCCAGCCGGATGTTGCAGAACATGTAGAGCGAATCGAGGTTGTTGGCCAATTGTCCGCCTTTGTCCCGGTTCAGGCTGTTGGCCAGCTCGCTGATGATGTCCATGGCCCGGGAGATGAGGATGCCCTTTTTGGCGTAATCTTTGGCCTCGATGCGCTCCTTGGCCTGCTTGAGGAACTTGATGGCCGCGTCGTAGAGCATGACAAGCAATTGTCCCTGGGTGGTGGTTGTCACCTGGGTGGCAAGGTAGGCGTGGGCGGCCTTGCTCATGATTATGGTCCTCCTGGAAGCTTGGTGCCCGTGGGGGCATTCCGTGGTTTCGGCGTTTTAATTCTGGGCCAGCTGGCTGATCTGGCTTGTCAGCTGTGCGGACTGCCCCTCGTACTGGCCGAGCAGTGCGTTGAGCCGGGCGAACTTTTCCTTGAGGGTCCGTTCCATTTTGTCGATACGGTCTTCCTCATAGGCGATTTTGTCGTCGATCATATCCATGATGTCATCATAGTTGTCTTCAAGGATATGAAGCGGCCCGGTATTTTTATTCGTCAGTTTTTTCAGCTCGTTGATGAACTGACCGGTTTTTCCCTGCTTGATGACCCCCAGAGGGTAGTCGTCTTCACTGGTGCCTGCGGGCGGGTGCGTTCCAGGGGTGCGGTTGATGATGTCCAGCACAAGACCGGCGGACGGGTTTTGTTCTACCAGCGTGTCACCGATGGCCACCTTTTTGGATGGGGCCGTGATTTGATGATTCACGTTGTCGATGCTGGCCTTGAACCCGTTGATCCAGGCTTCCGTGATGTTGCCGCCCGCGTCCACAGTATATTTGACCTTATACGCTCCAGCCTGGGTGATTCCATCAATGTGCGAAAAGTAAGAAAAATCGTTGGTGTTGTAGACCCCGCCCTCATGGTCCGCACTAAAGAGCTTGGCCACGGCTTCGGTGTCCTGCCGCAAGGCCTTGTCCAGCTCTTCTTCGTCCAACACAAGTTGGCCGGCTGTGGGGGAGTTCTCGTCGGCGTCCGTGAGGATACCCACCTGGGAAAGGGAGGAAAACAGATCGCCCTGCGGGGTCCCGCTGGATTCGTCATAATAGAAGAATCCCAGTCCCTTTTCCGAAGCGAGGTTTTTCAGGTTTTGGGAAATCATCTCCACACCGTAGTTACCGGTAAGCAGAGAGCCTTCTTCCTTGACCGTGTCGAACTTTGTGATTTCCTTGATGTATTTTCTTATTTCATTAACCTGGTCCACAAAGGTGCGCACGTTTTCCTTGACGCCTTCCAGGTCCGTATCCACGGTCAGGGAGATGTCCGCTCCTGGGGACGCGCCTTTGAGGCTCAGGGTCAGCCCGTCGATGATGCCGGTAATGGTGTTGGACGGTACGGAAATCCAGTCTGAGGCAGGCCAGCCGTTCACCCGGATTTGGGCGTTCTGGTTGGACTGGGTCACGTCAAAGTCGCCGGCGGCAAATCCCGAGACCGTGGTTCCGGCCCCGATTGCCAGGCTGGCGTCTTCTCCGAGGTTCATGCCGCGAAATTGCAAAAAGACCTCGGAGCCGTCGGAAATAAGACTGGCCTTGACTCCGGGGTTGTCC
>JAQVYA010000030.1 GCA_028708865.1 Desulfovibrio sp.
GAAACCCGGGAAATGCTCGATCTTATCGGCGTGTCCGAAGTGGACGAGCTGTTCGACGAAATCAAGCCCGACATGCGGCCACAGAGCTTCGACGTCCCCGAGGGACGCAGCGAAATGGAGGTGCTGGCCCACATGGAACGGCTGGCCGCCAAAAACGCCAACCCGGAAAGCAGTTTTTTGGGCGCGGGCTTTTACGACCACTACATCCCCGCGGCTGTGGACGCCCTGTCCTCACGCGGAGAATTCCTCACCGCCTATACCCCGTACCAGCCCGAATCCAGCCAGGGGACCCTTCAGGCCATCTTTGAATTCCAAACCGCCGTGGCCCGCCTGCTGGGCATGGACTGCGCCAACGCCAGCGTCTACGACGGCGGCACCGCCCTGTACGAGGGCCTGATGATGGCCGTACGCAAAACCAAACGCCGCAAGGTGGTGGTCAGCGAAGCCCTGAACCCCATTTATCGGGTCATGCTGGACTCTTACACCACGAATCTGGACCTGGACCTGGTCACCGTGCCCCACCGGGACGGACAGACCGACATCCAGGCCCTGGGCCAGGCCCTGGACAACGATACCGCCGCCATTCTGGTACAAAATCCTAACTTTTTCGGCAGCATTCACGACTTCACCGAGTTGTTCTCCACGGCCCACGAACACAAGGCCGTCTGCATCATGCTGGCCTATCCCGTGCTGCAATCCGTGCTCAAGACTCCGGGAAGCATGGGGGCGGACGTGGCCGTGGCCGAGGGCCAGTCCCTGGGCCTGCCCCTCTCCTTTGGCGGTCCCTACCTGGGCATCATGACCTGCACCCAAAAGATGGTCCGTCAGATGCCGGGCCGCATCGTGGGACGCACCGTGGACACCGAAGGGCGCACCGGCTACGTGCTCACGCTTCAGGCCCGGGAACAGCACATCCGCCGCCAGAAGGCCACTTCCAACATCTGTTCCAACCAGTCCCTCTGCGCGCTTCGGGCCATCATCCACCTCAGCCTGCTGGGCGAGGAAGGCCTGCGCCGCACGGCTCTGCTCTCCATGGAACGTGCCCACTACGCTGCCGAGCGGCTTACGGCCGTACCTGGCGTGGAAATGCTCACCAAGGGGCCTTTCGGCAATGAATTCGCAGTGCGACTGCCCGTCAATGCCTATGAGGTC
The DNA here is from genome assembly GCA_028708865.1 of Desulfovibrio sp. GTDB lineage: Bacteria > Desulfobacterota > Desulfovibrionia > Desulfovibrionales > Desulfovibrionaceae > Paucidesulfovibrio. Next base: position 1,153 of record JAQVYA010000030.1, read on the forward strand.
ATTTCCAGAATGCTGGAGAAAAACGTGGTGGCGGGCTTCCCGCTTGGGCGCTACTACAGCGGCATGGAAAACGGACTGCTGGTGGCTTGTACGGAAAAGACCAGCGAAGAGCAGATCGGCGTCTTCGCGGAAATGCTTCGGGGGGTGCTGGCATGACGACCATCTTCAAACAATCCGTCCCCGGCCGTGAAGGCGTCTGGCCGCGCAGCGGTCAATGCGATGTGAACGCCTTTGTCCCGCAGGAACTGCAACGCGGCGGGGACGCGGGACTCCCCCAGGTCTCGGAACTGGACGTGATCCGCCATTATACGCGGCTGTCGCAAAAGAACTTCAGCGTGGACACCAACTTCTACCCGCTGGGTTCCTGCACCATGAAATACAACCCCAAAATCAACGAGCAGATCGCGGCTCTGCCCGGCTTCACCCGGCTGCATCCCGTGCTGCCGCAGCTGGTGGGCGCGGGCAAGCTCTGCCAGGGAGCTCTGGAAGTCATCTACGACACCGAGCAACTGCTCTGCGAAATCACGGGCATGCAGGCCTTTACCATGCATCCCATGGCCGGGGCCCACGGCGAACTCACCGGGGTCATGCTCATTGCTGCCTATCATCGCGATAAAGGCAACAAAAAAACCAAAATCATCTGCCCGGACTCAGCCCACGGCACCAACCCGGCCAGCGCCACCATTGCTGGATTCAAGGTCGTGAACGTGGAGTCCAGGGACGGCATCGTGCACCCCGACGCCCTGCGTGAAGTACTGGATGACGAGGTGGCGGGCGTGATGATGACCTGCCCCAACACCCTGGGACTTTTTGAACGCCATCTGCCGGAAATCGTGGCCATGCTCCGCGAGGTGGACGCCCTGCTCTACTACGACGGAGCCAACATGAACGCGGTGCTCGGCAAAATGCGCGTGGGCGACGTGGGATTCGACGTGGTGCACCTCAACCTGCACAAGACCATGGGCACGCCCCACGGCGGAGGCGGCCCGGGCTCCGGTCCCGTGGGCGTGAGCGAACGACTCGTGCCGTATCTGCCCGTGTCCCGCGTGGAGCGCCTGGAAGATGGGCAATACTACCTGGATTACGACCAGCCCAAATCCATCGGCTATGTGGCCCCGTTCTACGGCAACTTCGGCGCTTATATGAAGGCCTACGCCTACATCCTGCGCCTGGGACGCGATGGTCTGACCCGCGCCTCGGAAAACGCCGTGCTCGCGGCCAACTACCTGCGCAAGCGCCTGGAACAGGCCTTTGAAATCCCCTACAACCGGACCTGCATGCACGAATTCGTGCTCAGCGCAGTACGCCAGGCCGAACAAGGGGCCCGGGCCCTGGATATTGCCAAGGCTCTGCTGGACAAAGGCCACCATGCGCCCACCATCTACTTCCCACTCATCGTCAAGGAAGCGCTCATGATCGAGCCTACCGAAACCGAGAGCAAAGCCACTCTGGACCGCTTTGTGGACGACTTGCTGGAAATCGCCGCCCGGATCGAAACCGATCCGCAGACCGTCACGGCCGCGCCCGTGACCCAGCCCGTGAGCCGTCTGGATGAAACCAAGGCCGCCCGGGAAATGATCCTGGTGGACGACTAGCAGCCCCGGCTTTCCGGAGCGATACACATTCCAACACCATGCGGGCCGCGTTTCGTCGGCAGGACGCGGCCCGCCCCTGCACCACTCCTCAACCCGCAAAACGGATATTTCAAGGAGACGACACCGTGCAATACGATCTCGTAGTCATCGGAGCCGGTCCCGGAGGATACGACTGCGCCGTGCATGCGGCTGGTCTGGGCTTGCGCACCGCCCTGGTGGAGCGCGACGCCCTGGGCGGAACCTGCCTGAACCGCGGCTGCGTTCCCACCAAGCTGATGCTCGGCGCCACCGCCTCCATTGAGGAACTCCAGGCGCAGGCCCGCATCAAGGTGGCCCGCGGCGATATTGCGGTGGACTGGAGCGCCCTGCAAAACCGCAAGGACAAGCTTCTGGCCGGAAGCCGCAAGGCCATGAACGCCAGACTCAAGTCCCTTGGAATCGACCTCTACGACGGCCATGCCCGTGTGGCCGGACCGGGCCGGGTGGAGGTCTCCGCCGAGACCGCCAGCGTGGTGCTGGAATGCACCGACCTCGTGCTGGCCACGGGGTGCCGGCCGTCCTCCTTCCCCGGACTGGTCCCGGACGGACGCGCTGTCCTGGATTCGGACGCCTTTCTGGACCTCACCACCATGCCCGAAAGCCTCATTGTGGTGGGGGGCGGCGTCATCGGCCTGGAAATGGCTCAGGCCGCCCATCGCATGGGAGCGCAAATCCATCTTTTTGAAGCCCTGGAGCGGGTGGCCGCCACGGAGGACCCGGATGTTTCGCAGGCCTTGCAGGCCATTTTCCGCCGTCGACGGTGGAACGTGAAAACAGGCGTCAAGGTCCGGTCCGTGACCACGGAAAATGAGCGAGCGGTGCTCGTGCTCGAGGACGACACTCAAGTGGAAGCGGAAAAGGCCCTCATTGCCGTGGGGCGCCGTCCCAACACCGAAGAGCTGGGGCTGGAATCTCTGGACGTGAAGCAGCGCGGACCAGGCTGGGTAACGGTGGACGAACACCTGTGCGCCGCCCCCCACGTCTACGCCATCGGCGACGTAAACGGCCGCATCCAACTGGCCCACGCCGCCTCGGATCAGGCTCGCTACGTGGCCCGGCTTCTGGCCGGAAAAACCCAATCGACCTATGCCCCCGGACCCGTCCCCGGCGTAATCTACGGCTCCCCGGAATGTCTCCGCGTGGGAACCATGGTCGAAGAACTCGAAGCCCAGGGCAAAAAGTATGCGGTCACCTCCTCGGCCTGGGCCATCAACCCCATCGCCCAGGCCCATGCCGCGCCCCAGGGATTCGTCAAGGTGGTCTGGCACAAAGACCGCGTGGTCGGCATCACGGCCGTGGGGCATGACGCCTCACGTTTTACCGCAGCCGCCACCATCATGGTCCGCGACGGCTGGACCAAAGAGCAGGCCGAGTCGCTCATTTTTGCCCATCCCACCCTGGACGAAGCCCTGATGCACGCCCTCCTGGACGAATGAACCCGGCCCCCGGGGCAACAAAAAAAAGCGGAAGACCAGTCTTCCGCTTTTTTTCCGCAGCAAGCAAATCCCAGCCGTCACCTCACTCCTGTTCGTTGGGACGCGGGCGGCGACGGCGCAGGGATTCCCGCATGGGAGCCTCGCCCAAGCTTCCTGGACGCAACTCCATATCACGCTCGTAAAGCAACACGGTTTGGCGTCCTCCGCGCAACGGCTGCTCCTGCTCCTGCTCTCCAGCGTATACAAAATCATATTTTTCCAACACGCGCACGGACGCGGGATTCTCCGGCTTGACCGTTGCCTGGAGGCACTCAAGCCCTTGGCGACGGGCCACATCCAGCGCCATGCCCACAGCGGCGGAGGCGTATCCGCATCCCCAGTACTCCCGGCCAATCCAATACCCCAATTCCGCAATGCCCGCTTCCCCGCCATGAACCGGCCAAAGTCCGATGCATCCCAGAAAAACGCGGTCCTCGGAGCGCAGCACGGCAAACGTGGTGCCACTCGCGCCAACGGTACGCAGCCAGTGCAATGCTCCGCCCTCATCCAAAGGCCAGGGCATGCGGGCCATCAACATCACGGACTCGCGGTCCTGCCCGAGCAGTCGCACCATGGAAGCGGCGTCGCCTTCCGCCACGGGGCGCAATCGAACCGGTCCGCCCCTTCGGGGCGTCTTGCCCTCAACAGTCATCGTCAAGACTCCTTTGATACACGTCCAGAAGACGCAGGCCACCGCGCAACGGCAATTCTTCACGGCACTGCCCCACCAGACGAAAACCTTTGTTCGTCAACACCTTGGCCGAAGCGATATTTTCAGGAAAAACACGTCCAAGAGCCATTTGTGCGCCCTCCTGGCGCGCCCGGTCCAGCGCCAGAGCCAGCCCTGATCCGGCCGCTCCCTGGCCGCGATACGGCCCGCCAATCCAAAAGCCCACTTCCGCAGCCTCGCGACCTTGCCACTGCCCAGGTCCATATCCTGCCGTCCCCAGAAATACACCGTCCGTGCGCCGCAGCACGGCAAAAATACGAGCCCCCAGCTCCAGCCGTTCTTCAAGCCAGACGCGGGCGCGGGGTTCTGTCATGGGCCACGGCAGGCTGGCCATGCATTGGATTGTTTCGCGATCCTGCCCGAGCAAGGCCGCAAAATACGCTGCATCGTCCGGACGGACAAGACGAATCTGCACTCCGGCCGGATCAAGACGTTTGTTTTTCGGCATGTTCAATCCATCCCAAATACAGATCACGAATTTCTTCCTGCCCGGGACGGTCGAACCAGTCCGCAGCGTCGCGGGCCTGCTCCAACAGCCGGGGCAATTGCCGGAGACGGGCCAGCCCGGCCTGTTCCCGGCTGCGCCAGCGGGCCACGCCACCCTCGTCCCCAAGCGCAAGGCAGGCTTGCAAGGCCTGTGAAAAAGCAGTCAAACCCGGGAAAAGGAAAGCCCGTACCTGAAGCGTGCGCGCCGCCGCCACAAGATCGCCGGCGCCGTGCTGCAAGGCGGCCAAATCGACATAAGCATTTTGATCCAAAGGGCGACGCTCAAGCCACTCCCGAAGCTGCGACTCGGTTTTCCCGTTTCGCGGGGTCGCCGTCGCTGGCTCCCCGGCCATTTTGCCCTCTGGCGCAGCCTCACGCAGATACACCTCCAGCCATTCGTTGAGCACTGGGGAAAAACCGTCCCCCTGAGCCAGGCGATGCAAATCCGGAATAAAACGTTGCATGCATCGGGCGTTGAGCAAACGGGCATTGTCCTGCACATGTTCGTACCGTCCCGGTGTGGCTCCGCTGTAATGCAGCAGCATGCTGCGCGGTTCGTACAGGCAGCGCCCTCCGGCGGCCCGCACGGCCGCGCAAAAATCCAGATCCTCAGACCCGTTGCGATATCCTTCATGAAACCCACCAAGTTCATGGAACAATTGCCGGGGAACCAGCAGGGCCGCACCGCTCACGGCCTGGAGGCGCAGAGGACGACGCACCGCAGGGTGGCCCGCCGGAAATCCATGATACAAATGCACGGGGTGCTTATTGGGGTCCAGAGCGATTCCCGCATGCTGCACCCGTCCGGCCAGCGGCCAGTCCGGCACCACGTCCGCTCCAGGGTAAAGCAGCAAGGGCGCGGCCACCCCTGCCCGAGGTTCGTTGCGCAAAGCAATAAGCAACGGCTCCAGCCAGCCCGGCAGCAATAAAATATCATTATTCAAAAACAGCAGATAATCGGAAGACGCCTCCTTGGCTCCCAGGTTGCAAGCCCGGGCAAAGGAAAGACGTTCAGAAACTCGGCAATGCTCCCCGCGCTCCCCGAACAGCTCCGCCAGAAGCGGACCGCAACAGGAAGCAGTCTCGTCCCGAGATCCCCCATCCGCCACCACCACACGATAAAACCGCCCGGGAGTGTGCTCTCGCAGGCTTTGCAGGCAGTCGCGGGTATAGCTCCACTGCCCATGCACGGGGATTACAATGGTGAGCAGGTCCACGTCAGGAAATCTCCTCGCGGACAATGGCCCGACGCATCACGGCCTGGTTATAGGCCGAAGTGATGGAGGATTCGCTCAACGTCCCAAGAGGGCGGCGCTCCTCCATAGACTGCACCACCGGCAACTGGGAGACTCCTTTGCGCGCCAGACGCCGGGATGCCGTATCCAGTGTATCGCTAGGCGTGACCACCAGCGGGTCGGGCGTGCCCAGATCCTTGGCAATGATCAGTTGGTGCAGGGCCGGCTCGTTGAGCACGGCGCGCAGATCGCGGAAGGAAATAATGCCGGTCAGTAGTCCCTGATGGTCAACGACATGAAGATAAGGGGCATTTTCGGTCTTAAAGGTCCAGATGATCCGCTCCAGGGTCGCGGACTCGGGCACCGTATGGATGTGGTGATCCATGACTTCGCTGACCAGCAGCGACTCCAGCACATTTCCGGCCCGTCCGGCCAGAATGTCGATACCCCGGCGGAGCAGCTTGGTGGTGTAAATGGACCCGCGCCGCACCGAAGAATTGATCATGGTGGCCAGGATACAGGTGATCATGAGCGGCAAAATGATGGAGTAACTCCCCGTCATTTCAAAAAGAATAAGAATCGCCGTAATGGGGGCGTAGGTGGTGCCCGCCACCATGGCCCCCATGCCCACCAGGGCATACGCTCCGGGCTGGGCCGTCAGGGCGGGGAACAGGGCGTTCACCGCGCAGCCAAACGCCCCGCCGAGCATGGCTCCCATAAACAGGGAAGGTGCGAAAATGCCGCCCGAGCCCCCGGATCCCAACACAATGGACGTGGCCAGGATTTTAACGAACACGAGAATCAGCAAGGTCCAGCCCGCCATCTGATTGGTCAGGGAGAGGTTCATGGCCCCGTATCCCACGCCGAACGCCTCGGGAAAGAAAATGATCACCACGCCCAACAGGGCCCCACCCACAGACGGCTTGACCCAACCGGGAATGGGAATCGCCTCGAATCCATCCTCAAACGCATAGAGGACCTTAATGAACAGCAAGGCCGCCAGCGCCGTGCAGATTCCCAAAAGAGGATAGAACGCATATTCCCAAAGGGAAACAATGGAATAATCAGGAATGACAAAGGCGGGCAGATCACCCAGGTAATAGCGGGAAATAGTGGTGGCAGTCACCGAGGCCAGCACCACCGGTGAAAAGGCCATGAGCCCGAAATCGCCAACAATGATCTCCAGGGCAAAGAGCACTCCGGCAATGGGCGCATTGAACGTGGCCGCAATGCCCGCGGCAGCGCCGCAGCCCACCATGGTACGCATATCCAGGCTGGGAACGCTGAAAAACTGCCCCACCGACGAACCGATGGACGACCCGATCTGGACCATGGGGCCTTCGCGCCCCACAGACCCGCCCGAGCCGATGGTGATGGCCGAAGCCACGATCTTGGCCAGGGCCACGCGTTTGCGAATCTGCCCCTGCCGGAGCACCACAGCCTCCATCACTTCCGGCACCCCGTGCCCTTTGGCTTCCCGGGCAAAGAAATGGACGATCAGCCCCACCACGAGCCCGCCCCCCGCAGGCAGCAAAATTTTCAAATGCCAGGGCACTGTATGAATCCAGGTCAGCACGTCTTCCCCATGCTGGTAGAAAAGCCATTGCATGGACTTGAGCACGTACCGGAACAGCAGGGCTCCGTACCCGGCCAGAACGCCGATGAGTACGGCCAGCAGCAGGTTGGCCAGTTCGCGATTTTTCCCGGGCAACGAGGCCAGATAACCGGAAACACGGTGCAACGTTCGCATCATCAGGCTTCCTTCGGCTTTCCTGAAGCGAAAACACAGCGGCAGCATGAGGAACATACCAGGATTCCAGCGGGCTGTGAACCGGCTGCAACACCCTTGAGCCACGCGGTGAAAGCGGGTATGGGTCCACGAACATTCTAGCCTTCGCAACCAAGGAGACCGCATGAGCGACCTGACCATAGAACCAGTGGACGTAAATCCTGAATTCGATATCTGGCTGTACTCGGAAATCAGCCAGGAGACACGGCTTGAACAGGACCTCGTGGAAGAGTTGGCCCCGCGCTGGGAGCGCTGGAAAAAGCACCTCAACGCCAAAAAGCTCGTGAATACCAAAGGCGGCAACGCCTACCTGCTGCTCTGGCTCACCAAGGACGTGGATAGCGAAGTGGAAGGCATCTGGCAGGATTCCCCCTCCCTGGGCATGAGTTTTCACAACCTGGCCATCACCATGGTCATGACCGCGGCCCGGCACCTGATTCCGGAACTGGATGAAGGCCAGTGCGCCCCGCTGCCCAAACCCGGCCCGGCCGTACAGGACGCGTTCGACTCCCTGGGTCTGCACTGGAACGCCGAGGGTACGCTGGACCACCAGTATGCCGTCTACACCCATATGCCCTACAAGGGCGGGTGCGCTATCTGTTTCCTTTCGGACAGCTGCCCCAACAGCCAGACCAAACAACACTGACCGGGCAGCAATCCGGCCCCGGAGGCATGCATGCGTTTCAGCGTCAAGGACATCCTGCATATGGAAGTGGCTCCGGCCCTGGGCTGTACCGAGCCCGTGGCCGTGGCCCTGGCCGCAGCATCCGCTGCCTCCCTTTTCTCGCCGCAGGAGCGACCCCGGTCCGTGGATCATGTGGAAGTCTGGACCGATCCCAACGTGTATAAAAACGGGCTGGCGGTTTCCATTCCCGGCGCCAACGATCTCAAAGGGCTGGACACGGCCGCAGCCCTTGGGGCCGTGGGCGGCGACCCGGCCCGGCGACTGGAAGTGCTTGGTTCGGTCTCCACGGAATCTCGCCGCCGCGCCATGGAACTGAAGGCGCAAAACAAGGCCACGGTAAACCTACTGGCAGACCGCCGGGGGCTGTTCATCCGCGCCCGGGTGCACGCTGGGGGCCATGTGGCTGAAGCCGAAATCCAAGGGCTGCACGACAACATCACGCTGCTGCAACTTGATGGTCAAGAAATAACATCCCATCCGCTTCGGGCCTCCCGGGCCATGAACGGAACCGGCAGCCTGGAGGAAATGGAAGGCTGGCTCGTGGGCCGCAGTTTGGATGAAATCATTGCCCTGACCGATGAACTGGACAATGACGACTTCACCTTCCTGATGGAAGGCATCAAGCGTAACGAGCTGCTCGCCGCCCATGGACTCAAGCACGGGTCCGGCCTGGGCGTGGGGCGGGCGCTGGACCGCCTCGTACGCCAGGGCCTGATGCGCCGGGACATGCTCGTCTCGGCCCGTATTCTCACCTCAGCTGCGGCTGACGCGCGCATGGCCGGGGTCAATCTTCCGGCCATGAGTTCCGCTGGCAGCGGCAACCATGGCCTGACCGCCATTCTTCCCATTCGCGCGGTGTTCGACCACGCCCACGTTACGGAAAAGCAGATGCTGGAAGCCGTAGCCTTGAGTCACATGATCACGGCCTACGTCAAGGCCCACACAGGACGTCTTTCCGCCGTGTGCGGCTGCTCCGTGGCTGCCGGAGCCGGAGCTGCGGCAGGAGTGGCTTATCTGCTCGGTGGCCATGCCCGGCACGTGGCCGGCGCCATCAAAAATCTCGTGGCCGATCTGGCCGGCATCATTTGCGACGGAGCCAAGGCAAGCTGCGCCCTGAAGCTGAATACGGCGGCAGGGTCCGCCGTGCAATCCGCCCTGTTTGCGCTTCAAGGGGTGGATGTGGCCGATACGGACGGCATTGTGGGTTGCACCTCAGAGCAGACCATGCGCAATGTGGGGGAACTTTCCACCCAGGGCATGATCGAAACCGACCGCACCATTCTCAAGATCATGATAGAAAAACAAATCAAGGCCCGGACGGAACAGGAATAAGGCGGGACGCCCCGAGCCGCCAAAATCGGAAAGCCTCGGTTCAGGCAAAAGCCACGCTGCCAGGAGCGGTTTTATTGAGGAAAAGGCGTTCCACGGCTGGGCGGTCCCCGGCACAGATGCGCAGGGCCGAGACATCCGGCCCCCGGCGCGCCCCGGCATGCACCTTCAAGGCCCGGTCAATGAAGTCCGCGTCCACAAACGTCGCGCGTACGCGCAATATCCTTGCGCCCCAGGTCACCTCAAGCGGAAACACATGCTCCCGATCCGGCGGGTTGGTCACGTAGACTCCGGTGCGGATCAAGGTTTCCGCAGCCCGCCCCGGCAGCAGCCCAGCCCAACGATCCAGCGCCGCATCGAACAGGGGTTGCACGGCCAGATAATAGAGCGGATCAATCTTGCAGGCCAATGAACGGCCTGGCAGGTTCAGCAGCGTGGCATCGGCGCGAACCGCCCGGGCCAACCCGCGCTGCATGCGCTCCATGCGCTCGTGGTAGTCCGGCAACGGCATGGCAAGACTCCTTGTTCTTTCTTAAAGAGCATAAAAAATCGAGCCGCGCAACGCGCCGACAACATAAAAAACGGCCCCACCGTGCGGCAGGGCCGGAAAACGGGACAGAAAAGGCTCAATCCTCCTCTTCCAAATCCCGCTTCATGAGCAGATAGGTTTCACGGTCAATCTCGCCCCGGGCATAGCGACGGTCCAGGAGAGTCCGGGCATCCTCCGGGGCATTGCCGCCGGAATGTTTCCGGAGTGCGGACAAAAGCCAAAACCCCGCCAGCAGCACCAAAACCATGAGCAAAATCATGGTCAGCCCGCTTCCGGGAAACATGGTCATATGTCCACCCCAGCCGCCCGGCCCGGACCCCGCACCCGGACCACTGCCCGGGCCGGAGTATTGCGTCAGGGGAATGAAGCGAAACAACACGGGCTACCATCCGCCATGCATCATTCCGGGCCCCATCATCATGCCGGGGCCCATACCGCCCCCCATCATTCCAGGCCCCATCATCATTCCCTGTCCCATGCCGCCGCCCATCATGCCGGGTCCCATCATGCCGCCACCCATCATGGGATAGGCGGGCAGTCCTCTGGCACGCAGATCCAAGGCAAAGGCAATGCGCTGTTCGAACAATTCGCCCATGACCTCGCCCACGTCCTCGGCCAGCTCCCGCACCTGCTTTACATCCGGCTGTTCCACGGCCATGGCCCGGTTCAGTTCAACGCGCTTGTTCCACAACTCAGTGCTCAGCTCCATGCGCTTTTGCTGGTGCTTGTTGGCCACTTCCCAGTACGCCTGCTGTTGTTCCGCGGTCATGGGCTGCCCCCAGGATTGCTGGCCCTGCATGCCCGGGCCATACCCTCCATAGCCGCCGCCATAGCCTTGCTGCATCATGCCCTGCCCCATGCGGGCCATGGCCGGAGCCGTAGCCAGCGCCAAAAACAACGTAAGGGCCAAAACATACAGCAATCTGCTGCGATTCTTCATCTTCATCAGTGGGACCTCCTATGTTTCTTTTTTATATATCATACCACATTTTTTTAACAACCCGTTGCCAATTTCCGACTCCCTTTCCCCGCGCCGCAGAAAACGCAGTTTACCCTTTTTTTCACAAGCGTAGGAACAAAGCGACAAACAAGATTTTTTACCTCTCTTCAACTGGTTAGACACCAAATCAAGCGCCGGGACCCCCTTGACAAGATGCGGCTGCTATTCCTATAGGTCTAAACCCTTAAAAAACTGCTGCTCGTGCGCGGCGGGCCGTAACATCGGACCTCCGCTCGACAAAACCTGAGTGGAATGGAGTTGGGAATGTCTGACGCATTGAAAAGCCAAAGAACGTACGCATTGGTTGGGCATGGCGGCTGCGGTAAGACCTCCGTGGCCGAAATGTTGCTCTTCAAAACCGGGGTCATCAACCGGCTGGGCAAAATCGAAGAGGGCACCACCGCCCTGGATTACGAACCCGAGGAAATCAAGCGCCGCGGGTCCATCCAGCCGGGCTTCGCCAGCTACAAGTGGAACAAGAACCAGCATTTCCTCATCGACGCGCCGGGCGACGCCAACTTCAGCGGTGACCTCAGCTACCTGCTCACCGCAGCGGATGGCGTGGTGCTCGTCATCGACGCGGTGGACGGCGTCAAGCCGCACACGCGCAAAGTCTGGACCGAAATCAAAAACGCCGGACTCCCCGCTACGGTCTTCATCAACAAGATGGACCGCGACCGCGCCGACTTTGAAACCGCCTTTGCCGGACTAAGCGACATGCTCGGCATCAAGCCCGTTCTGCTCTATCATCCCATCGGCGCCCGCGAAGACTTCCAGGGCGTGGTGGACATGCTGGGCAACAGGGCCCTGATGTTCGATGCGGACGGCAACGCCATCCCCGGCGACATTCCCGCGGACATCGCCGACGAAATGGAAGCCATGCGCGAAACCATGGTTGAAAACGTTGCCGAGTCCGACGAAGCCCTCATGGAGACCTATTTCGAGGAAGGGGAACTTACGCACGAGCAGCTCATTCAGGGACTCAAGGCGGGCGTTTCCTCCGGTGAACTGGTGCCCGTGGTCGTGGGCGCGGCCCTGGAGAACAAGGGTGCGGAAATGCTCCTCAACACCGTGCAGGACCTGCTCCCCTGCCCGCTGGATCATGCCGACTGGGTGGGCAAAGACGAAACCATCCGCAAAAGTTCTCCGGACGAGCCCCTGGCCGCTTTCGTGTTCAAGACTCTGGCCGATCCCTTTGCCGGTCAGCTCACCGTGGTCCGCGTACTCTCCGGCACCCTGACCGCGGATTGTGCCCTGCTGAACCTCACCCGCGACGAAAAGGAACGCGTGGGCCAATTGCTGCTCATGGAAGGCAAGGAACAAATCCAGACCAAGGAACCCATGGGCCCCGGGGCCATCGTTACCCTGAGCAAGCTCAAATCCACCCGTACCGGCGATACCCTGGTACCTGAAAAAGGCTCCTTTGAACTCCAGCCGCCCCAACTCTCTCCGCAGTTGATCACCTACGCCCTGGCCCCGGCCGAAAAAGGCGACGAGGACAAGGTCTACGCTGCCGTGTCCAAACTGCTGGATGAAGACATCACCCTCTCCCTGGCCCGCGACGAGGAAACCGGCGACACGCTGCTTTCCGGCATGGGCCAAAACCACATCGAAGTCTCGGCCGAGCGCGCCAAGCGGCGTTCTAAAGTGCAGATCGTGCTGAAGACGCCCAAGGTTCCCTACCGCGAAACCCTCAAAGGCAAGGCTTCGGAAATCCAGGGACGGCACAAGAAACAATCCGGTGGCCGCGGCCAATTCGGTGATTGCTGGATCCACATGGAGCCCCTGCCCGCCGGCAGCGGATACGAATTTGAAAACAACATTGTGGGCGGCGCCATTCCCGGCCAGTTCATCCCGGCCGTGGACAAAGGTATTCAAGAGGCCTCTCACCGCGGCTTCCTGGCCGGATATCCGCTCATCGACTTCAAGGTAACCCTCTACGACGGCACGTATCACAAGGTGGACTCCTCGGAGATGGCCTTCAAGGTGGCCGGTTCCCTGGCATTCAAAAAAGCCTGCGAAAAGGCCGGGGTCAAACTTCTGGAACCCATCATGCTGATCAGCGTATCCGTCCCCGACGCTTTCATGGGCGATGTCATCGGCGACCTTTCCGGCCGCCGGGGCAAGGTGCTGGGCTCCGACTCCAACGCCGGAATCACGGAAATCCGCGCCCACGTTCCCATGGCCGAAGTGCTCAAATACGCCCCGGACCTCAACTCCATGACCGCGGGGCAGGGAACCTTCACCATGGAGTTCGCCCACTATGAGGAGTGCCCTCCCAACGTGTCGGACCAGGTCATCAAGGCTTCCCAAAAGGACTCCCAGTCCGAATAACGGAATCAACAGCGACTTGACACTGCCATAACGCCGGGCGGGACCTTGTCCCGCCCGTTTTTTTGCATCCGCTGCACGGCCCGGACAGTCCCCCCCCCCCAAAAGGCCTTTGAAAACGCGGCCTCTGCCTCTGGACGTCACGGTGTACCGGGCTTCGCCCCCGCAGGACGCAGCCCAAGCCCCGTCCCGGGCCGCTCCTGGGCCGTACTCCGGGGGCGGCCTTGTGAACCACCCTGATTTCACGTAGATTCGAGCACCAAACTTTCCCAAGGATCATCAAAAATGCGACGTCTCCTTTTCTATATTTTATTTTTCCCGCTGACCATCTACTACTCCTGCGCCATGGGAATCATGGGATTTTCCAAAAATCGGGGCCGTTGGGGGGAAAAATTCGGATACGCCTGGACCAGCAAGCTGGCCTGGCTTACGGGCGTACGATATGAAGTGGATCTTTCCGCACTGGAACCAGGCGGACATTACGTCTTCATGCTCAACCACCAGAGCCAGCTGGACATCATGCTCGGCTACTGGCTCCTGCGGGACCACCACGTCCGCTTCCTGGCCAAAAAAAGCCTCTGGAACGTTCCCGTATTCGGCTGGGCCATGTGGGGAGCGCAACACATCCCCATTGACCGCTCCAACCGCCGTGCTGCCATGAAGAGCGTGGAAAGCGCAGTCCAGACGGTCAAAGACGGGGTCTCCCCCATTGTCTTTCCCGAAGGCACACGCGCCGAAGACCTGTCCCGGCTCCAGGAATTCAAAACCGGCGGCATCATCCTGGCGCTCAAGACCGGGGTGCCCGTGGCCCCCATCGTCATCAGCGGCATGGGCGAGGTGCTGCCCAAAGGGGCCTGGAAATTGAACCCCAGGCCTGTTGTCCGGGTAAAAGCCCTTGCCCCAATCGATACGACCGCATACACTCTTAAAGATCGTGAAAAATTTCGGGATGAATTGTATCAAATCATGAACCAAGCCTATATTGAGCTTCGCCGGGAGAGCGAATGAGCGGAACATTAACAGTCTACCCTCTGGGCGGGCTGGGCGAAATCGGCCTGAACTGCATGGCCCTGCGCACTGAAAAGAGCATGGCCCTGATTGATTGCGGACTCATGTTCCCGGAGGACTTTCTCTACGGCGTGGACGTGGCCATTCCCAACTTCGAATTTCTGCTGGAACACAAACAGGAAATTCAAGGCATCATCCTGACCCACGGGCACGAAGACCACATCGGCGCCCTGCCCTGGCTGTTGCCCTATATCAACGCCCCACTCTACGGATCGCGCTTCACCTTGGGACTTGTGGAATCCAAACTTCGCGAACACGGTTTGGACAAATATGCGGACCTGCGGCCGGTGGAGGCCCGGGAACGCGTACAGATGAACGATCTGGCCTTTACCTTTTTCCCGGTCTGCCACTCCATTATCGAGGGGTTCGGCCTGGGCATCGAAACTCCGGTGGGCCGCGTGGTGCATACCGGGGACTTCAAAATCGACCGCAACCCTCTGGACGGGCACGCCACTGATCTTGAAGGAATCTCGCAGTTTTCCCGCTCCGGCGTGACGCTGCTCTTTTCCGACTCCACCAATGCGGAGCGCGAAGGGTACTCCCTCACGGAACGGGAAACCAAGCTGCGGCTGCGAGAACTTTTCGCCGAAGCCCAGGGCCGTATTTTGGTGACGCTTTTTTCCTCACACATCCAGCGGATGCAGGAAATCATCGATCTGGCCTTCGACTTTGGACGCAAAGTGGGCGTCAGCGGCAAAAGCCTGATGCGCAACATCGAGATTGCCAGGGAGTTCGGGCATCTGCGAGTCCCCGAAGGAATCATGATCCCGCTGGAAGAGTTGTCCCAGCACCCGGATGATGAGGTGGTCCTGCTGGTCACGGGCTCTCAGGGCGAGCCGCTGGCCGCGCTCTCCCGCATGTCCCAGGGGGAACACCGTCAGCTTTCCATCCAGGAAGGCGACCTGGTGATCATGTCCTCCCGGTTCATCCCCGGCAATGTGCGGGCCATCACCAAGGTCATCAACCGGCTGTACAAACTCGGGGCCGAGGTGCTCTATGAAAGCATTGCCGCCATCCACGCTTCGGGCCATGCCCATCGCCAGGAACTGCGCATCATGCTGGAAGCGGTAAAGCCCAAGTTCTTCGTGCCCGTGCACGGCGAATATCGCCACCTGGTCAAGCACAAACGCCTGGCCGTGGAATGCGGCGTGGCCAAGGAGCGCGCCCTGGTGGTGGAGGACGGCCAGCCCTTTACCCTGCTGCCGGACGGCTGCCTGCGTCTGGAGGAACCGCTGGACGCCAGCGTAACCCTGGTGGACGGCAAGGGCGTGGGCGACGTAGGCCAGACAGTGCTCAAGGAGCGCGCCCTCCTGGCTGGCGAGGGGCTGGTCATCGTGTTGCTGGTGTTGGACGAAAATACTGGGGAAATCACCCTGGGACCGGACATCGTTTCCAAAGGATTCATCTTTGAACAACAATATTCGCACCTGCTGGAAGATGCCAAGTGCATCGTCCTGGAGGTCTACGAAAACGTTCCCCCGGGCAACGTAAAAAAACTCAAGGAACGCCTGCGCTCCTCTCTACGCCGTTTCTTCCGCAAAGTGCTGGAACGCGACCCCGTGGTGGTCCCGCTGGTCATCAATATATAATACCACCGCACCGAACCCAGCCCGACGCCAGGGTTCGGCGTGGTATTTCCCTTTTGGCGAGCCCGCCCCAGGCTTGCCTTTTGTTCTGATACGTCGTAAGGAACCCCCGTCTTAAAAAACACACACCCTGCGGCTTCGTATACTGGGTGCGGCGAAAACGCGTGTTTTTCGCCGTCTCACGACCCGGGGTGGAGGTACAACCCAGGAGGTAACTCATGGCTTACGTAACAATGAAGCAGATGCTGGAAACGGGCGTCCACTTCGGTCACCAGACCCGTCGCTGGAACCCCAAAATGCGCCCCTACATCTTCGGCTCCCGCAACGGCATCCACATCATGGACCTACAGCAGACCGTCAAGATGTTCGCCAAGGCGTACGATTTTGTGGCCGACTCCGTGGCCCAGGGCGGAAAAATCCTGTTCGTGGGCACCAAGCGCCAGGCCCAGGAGGCCATCAAGGCCGAGGCCGAACGCAGCAACATGTTTTTCGTCACCCATCGCTGGATGGGCGGCATGCTCACCAACTTCCAGACCATCAAGCGCAGCATCGACCGCCTGAAAAAACTGGAAACCATGTTCGAAGACGGCAGCATCAACCGCTTCCCCAAAAAAGAAGTGGTGCAGATGAGCCGCGAGGTGGAAAAGCTGAACAACACCCTGGGCGGCATCAAAGACATGACCGAGCCGCCGGCCGCCGCCTTCGTCATCGACCCCAAGCGTGAGCACATCGCCATCTCCGAATGCCGCAAGCTTGGCATCCCGGTCGTGGCCGTGGTGGACTCCAACTGCGACCCGGACGTGGTGGACTACATCATCCCGGGCAACGACGACGCCATCCGCGCCATCAAGCTGTTTGCCACCCACATCGCCGAGGCCTGCATGGAGGGCGACGCCCGCATGGAAGAGGCCAAGGCCGAAGCCAAGGCTGAAGAGAAAAAAGCCGAGGCCGCCAAGAAGGAAGAAAAGAAGGCTGAGGCCCCCAAAAAGGATGAGGCCGACAAGGCTGAAGAGAAGAAAGCCGAAGCCGACACCGCTGAATAAGGCTCAGGAGGACAAAATGGCTATTACCGCTGCTATGGTGAAAGACCTGCGTGAACAGACCGGCGCAGGCATGATGGATTGCAAGAAAGCCCTCGTGGAAGCCGACGGCAACCTCGAAGAGGCGGTCGTCTACCTGCGTGAAAAAGGTCTGGCCAAGGCCGCCAAGAAAGCTGGCCGCGCCACCTCCGAAGGCTCCATCGGCACTTGGATCGCTGAAGATGGCTCCGCCGCCTCCATGGTGGAACTGCTCTGCGAAACCGACTTTGCCGCCAAGAACGAAGAATTCGTCAGCTTTGTCGAAAATCTGGCCGTCAAGGTCGCCGAGGAAGGCGCCGACTCTGTGGATGCCCTTTCCGACGCGGCCAAGGACCTCACTCCCCTGGTGAGCAAGATTGGCGAGAACATGCAGATCGGCCGCATGGCCAACGTGAAAGTGGACGGCCTCGTGGGCCACTACGTTCACGCCAACGGCAAGATCGGTGTTCTGGTGGCCCTCAAGGGTGCCAAGGCCGGGGAGCACGACCAGCTCGCCAAGGACATCGCCATGCAGATCGCCGCAGCCAACCCCCTGTGCATTTCCTCGGACCAGGTCCCGCAGGACAAGCTGGACAAGGAAAAGGAAATCTACAAGGCCCAGGCCATGGAGGAAGGCAAGCCCGAACAGATCGCGGAAAAGATCGTGCTCGGACGAATCAACAAATATTATAAGGAAGTCTGCCTGTTGGATCAGCCTTTCATCAAGGAAGACAAAAAGGCGGTCAAGGACCTGCTCGGCGGGTCCGGGATAACCATCGAGAGCTTCGTAAGACTGGCTCTCGGAGAAGGCGAATCCGAAGACTAAACAAAAAAAACGGGCCTCAGGCCCGTTTTTTTTGGGGATAACAAAACAGGGGTATGGACAAAATGAAGTACTCGCGGGTATTGATCAAGCTCAGCGGCGAGGCCCTGGCTGGTGAACAGAAGTTTGGCATCGACCCCGAAGCCATCGGACAGTTTGGCCGGGAAATCGCCCAGGTAGCCGCTTCGGGCCTGCAGGTGGCCCTCGTCATCGGCGGCGGCAACATTTTCCGCGGCATGGCCGCCAGCGCCAAGGGCATGGAACGTGCCCAGGCCGACTACATGGGCATGCTCGCCACGGTCATGAACGCCTTGGCCGTGCAGGACGCTTTGGAAAAGCTTGGTTGCCAGACCCGCGTTATGACGGCCTTCCGCATGAGCGAAGTGGCGGAGCCCTATATCCGGCGGCGGGCCATCCGCCACCTGGAAAAGGGACGTGTGGTCATTTGCGCCGCAGGCACGGGCAATCCGTACTTCACCACGGACTCGGCCGCGACGCTTCGGGCCATGGAACTCAAATGCGAAGCCATTTTCAAGGCCACCAAGGTGGACGGCGTGTACGACAAGGACCCGGCGCAATTTGAAGACGCCATCAAGTATGACGACGTCACCTTCTCGGAAGTCCTGCAAAAGCGTCTCGGCGTTATGGACTCCACGGCCATATCCATGGCTCGCGATAACGAACTGCCCATCGTCGTGTTCAACCTGTTCAAGGAAGGCAACATCAATCGGGTGGCCAACGGCGAGACGGTGGGAACCATCGTTCAAGGAGGATAGCCAAGTATGCAAGCGCTCATCAAAGACGGGAAAAAACGCATGGAGGGTGCCCTGTCGAACCTGGACAAGGAATTCGGCAAACTGCGCACCGGACGTGCCTCCACCGCATTGGTGGACGGCATCGAGGTGCTCTACTACGGCACGCCCACCCCGCTGAACCAGATTGCGTCCGTCTCCGTCCCCGATTCACGGACCATCACCATCCAGCCCTGGGACAAAGGGGCCTTCAGCGATGTGGACAAAGCCATTCAAAAATCCGACCTGGGCCTCAACCCGGTCAACGACGGCAAACTGATCCGCATCAATATTCCGCCCTTGACCGAAGAGCGGCGCAAGGAACTGGTCAAGGTGGCCAAAAAATACACGGAAGACGCCAAGATCGCCGTCCGCAACATTCGACGCGACCTGAACGAATCCGTTAAAAAGATGCTCAAGGACAAGGAAGCCTCTGAAGACGAGGCCCACAAGGCCCAAGACGACATCCAGAAGATCACCGACGACTACGTGGCCAAGGCCGACGACGCCTTTGTCGCCAAGGAAAAGGAAATTCTTGAAATCTAATCCGCTCATGATACCGCAGCATATCGCCGTCATTATGGACGGCAACGGCCGTTGGGCCAAAGCGCGGGGCATGAAGCGTCACGAAGGGCACCGGGTCGGCGTGGAGTCGACCCGTGCCGTTGTGACGCGTTGCCGCGAGTTGGGCGTGCGCCACTTGACGCTGTACACCTTTTCCACGGAAAACTGGGGCCGCCCCGAAGAGGAAAAGCGCGTTCTGTTCGACCTGCTGGTCCGCTTTCTGAAAGGCGAACTCAGCACCCTCGTGGAACAGGACATCCGGCTGAAGGTACTCGGCGAGGTGGGCCGCTTCCCTCTGGCCGTGCGGGAAACCCTCCGCATCGCCACCAACAAGACCGCCCACTGCTCGTCCATGACCCTGAATCTGGCCCTGAACTACGGCGGCCGGGATGAAATCATTCACGCCGTACGCAAGCTGGCGGCCGAACAGCGCGACCCGGAAAGCATCACCCCGGAGGCCTTTGCCGACGCCCTGTATACACAGGGCCAGCCCGACCCGGAACTGATCATCCGCACTTCCGGAGAGCAGCGACTTTCCAATTTCCTGCTCTGGCAAGCAGCGTACAGTGAGTTCTACTTCACCCCCACGCTCTGGCCCGACTTCACGGCCGAAGAACTGGACAAGGCCCTTGCGGAATTTTCCCACAGGCAACGCCGTTTCGGCAAAACCGGCGACCAAGTGGAGGAGTAGCCCCGTACGCGCCCAAGCCCGCTGCATGCCCCTGACTTCTCATGCCGAAAGCGGGCCGTGACGGTTGCCCCCGACGCGGGAATCGTTTAAGCATGGGCGTCGGGCGAAACATACGCCCCCAAACAGTTATGCCAGCCAATACGCACCAACAACGCATCATCACCGGCCTGCTCGCCCTTACGGTTCCTGCGGCGGGCATTTTCTTTGGCGGTCCCGTGCTGCTTGCGGTGCTCCTGCTCTTTTGCGGCCTGACCCTCTGGGAATTTTACGGCCTGTTCTGGACCCAAGGCCACTTGCGGCTGCGCACGGCCGGATTGGTCTGCGGCGGGCTGCTGCTCTGGGCTGCGGCTCTGCGCGACCCCACCTGGATCATTCTCGTGCTGCTGCTCGGCTTCTGGACCGGCGGGTTGGCATTCTTATTCCGCTTCCGCACCCGTGGAGAAATTCCGGCCCGTGATGCCATGGTCTTTTTATTCGGGCTCGTCTATCTGCCGCTGACGCTGCACTTCCCCCTTCTCTGGAATCCCATGGAAATCGTGCTCGTGCTCGTGGCTGCCATGGCCGGGGACACGGCCGCATACTATGCGGGAAGCCTTTGGGGGAAAAAGAAAATCTGGCCCTCGGTGAGCCCCAAGAAATCCTGGGTGGGCAGCATCGCGGGCATGGCCGCCACTGTGGCCCTGACCATGCTCCTGGGCGGCGCGTTCGGCCAGGCTCCGCTCTGGGCCTTTGCTCTGCTCGGCGGCGTGCTCAACGTGGCGGGCCAGCTTGGCGATTTTTTTGAATCCGCTCTCAAACGCGGTCTGGGCGTCAAAGACTCAGGGACCATCCTCCCGGGCCATGGCGGAATGCTTGACCGTGCCGACAGCCTCCTGTTCATCATTCCGGTCTACGCCCTGGCCAGAGAGTGCGCCCCCCTGGTCATCCTGGGCAACGGTTTTGCTCCGGTGCTGGCCCCGGTAGTGGGATCCTGATTCGGCGCTTCACGGAGTATCATCGTGCAAAGCTATATTTCTCCATGGCCGGAAACCGCCCCCAAGCCGGACTTTCCCCGAAGCGTGGTCCTGCTCGGCTCCACCGGATCCATCGGAACGAGCGCCCTCAAGGTAGTGGAGGGGCATCCGGACCTTTTCCAGGTCCTGGCACTGGCCGGTGGACGAAATATTCAACGGCTGGCCCAGCAGGCCGTCCGGCTGCGGCCTCCCTATCTGGCCCTGCTGGAGCAGGACGCCGTGCCCCGGCTGCGCGCCCTGCTGCCCCCGGATTACCTGCCGGAGATCCTCACGGGCCCGTCCGCCTACGATACCCTTGCCGCTCTGGACCAGGCCGACATGATTCTCTCCGCCATTGTGGGCGCGGCCGGATTCCGCCCCACCCTGGCCGCAGCGCGCGCCGGCAAGGTCATTGCCCTGGCCAACAAGGAATCTCTGGTCCTGGGCGGGCACCTCATTCGTGAGGCCTGCCAGGCCAGCGGGGCCCTGGTTCTGCCGGTGGATTCCGAACACAACGCCCTGTTCCAGGCCCTGGCTGGACATGGCGACGACAGCGGCATATACCGGCTCATTCTCACGGCCTCGGGCGGCCCGTTCCGGGGTCGAACCCGGGAGCAACTTCGCGGCGTAACCCGCAATCAGGCCCTGGCCCATCCCAATTGGTCCATGGGTGCCAAAATCAGCATCGATTCCTCCACTCTCATGAACAAGGGGTTGGAAGTCATCGAAGCCTGCCACCTCTACGGCCTGCCTGCCGAGCAAGTGCACGTGGTGGTGCACCCCCAATCCATCGTGCACTCCCTGGTGGAGTATCTGGACGGATCGCAACTGGCCCACATGGGCTTGCCGGACATGCAGGTACCCATTGCCCACTGCCTTTGCTACCCGCGCCGCGTGTCCCTCGGGCTGGAACGCCTGGACCTGGCTCGGGCCGGAACCCTGACCTTCGAAGAACCGGACCCGGAAGCCTTTCCGTGCCTGCGTCTGGCCAAGGAGGCTTTTGCCGCGGGTGCCAGTCATCCCGTGGTGCTCAACGCCGCCAACGAGGTGGCGGTGGATCTGTTCCTGCATGAAAAAATAGGCTATCTTAAAATACCGGCCATGATCGAAGCCGCCCTGGAGCGGCATACCGCCACGGCAGTGGACACGCCGGAAGCCATTTTGGAGTTGGACCGGGAAACCCGCCGTCAAACGGCTGACCAGCAATAGCGGACGGCCCGGCGCCCCGCCGGAACCCCGGCAACAAGCCCGGCGCCCGTGCAGAGGACTCTGTCGCGCCGCTCGCCAAGCAGCAAGGAGAAGCCCCCCGGGGCAACCGTCATGATCAGCACCATTGCAGTGATTCTCGTCCTGGGCGGACTGATTTTTTTCCATGAACTCGGTCACTTCCTCATGGCCCGCGTTTTGGGCATGGGAGTGCGTTCCTTTTCGCTGGGCTTTGGCCCGGTGCTCTTCAAGCGTATCGTGGGTAAAACCGAATACCGGCTTTCAGCTTTGCCCCTGGGGGGCTACGTAAGCCTGGCTGGTGAAAGCGAGGAAACCGAGGAGGAAGACGCCGGATTCGAGGACGGAGAGCGCTTCATGCTCCGTCCGGCCTGGCAGCGGCTGCTTGTGGTCACGGCAGGCCCGGTGTTCAACTTCGTGCTCGGCTGGCTTATCTACTGGACCCTGTTCCTGGCTCAGGGGCAGGTAACGCTGTTCCAGCACCCGGTGCAGCAGGTCTTTGACGACAGCCCGGCCGCCATGGCGGGCATTGAGCCTGGAGACCGCATCGTGGCCATTGACGGCAACGATGTCTATTCCCCCAATGATCTGCTGACCACGATCCTCTTCAGCCGCGGCGACGCCGTGAGCCTGACCATCGACCGAGGCGGCGTGACCCGTGATGTCCTGGTCCAGCCTGCGTTCCTGAGTGAAGAGGACCGGAACAACGAAATTCTGCCCCGCCCCAAAATCGGCATCAGCTTCAGCGTGGAGCCCCTGCCCCGCTCGTTGGGGTGGGATTTGGGCGCGACGGCGGCCCTGCACAAGACCTTTGGCGCCATTGAGATGACCTTCAAGAGTTTTCTCATGATCGTGGAAGGACACGCCTCCCTCAAGGGCGTGGGCGGCCCCATCATGATCGCCCAGGCCGTGGGCCAGCATGCCCAGGCCGGGCTGGTGGACGTGCTGCTGCTGGCCGCCTTTATCAGCGTGAACCTGGGCATTCTCAACCCCTTGCCCATTCCCGTGCTGGACGGCGGGCACATCTTGTTCTTCGGCTTTGAAGCTCTGACAGGACGGCCCGTCAACGATATGGTGCGGCGCTTTGCCACGTATGTGGGACTCACCTTTCTCCTGGC
>JAQVYA010000031.1 GCA_028708865.1 Desulfovibrio sp.
TTTGCTTCTTCCGGCAAGGACGTATTCATTCCAATCGCCCGCACGTCGCCAGTCCAGAATTCCAATTGCTATCAGCAAAACAAGGTAGGCCACGAGGACATTCATGGGGGTGGGTGTATCGCGGAGGAATTCTGCGGGCAAGAAAAAACAGGTGCTGGAACGAGTGGAGCGTTTTTTGTTCTCTCATTGACAGAATTCGACGCATGCCCCATACCAACCATAAGGAGGAATTTAATATGAAATTGCATACCTCTTGGAAGCGGTTGTTGTTGCTGGTTCTTTTAGGCTGCCTGTCGTTGGGGGCCGCTTGCGCCACCACGCCCAGTTCCGACCGGAACTATCGTCAGGACCCTGCTGTTGAAGGTGCCCAGCAACAATCAGGAGGGCATCAGCGGACAGCCCCGCCACAGCACTAACCCGGTGCTTGCTTTTGTTTATTGGTTTTCCATACTCCTGCACCGCTCCGCTAAGGCACACGGTGCTGGCCTAGAGACGGCAACACTGTGTCGTACCGGTGTGTGTGTGCTGCCTGCGGCCCCGTGGAACGGGCATCATGAGGAGCGGGGCGCCGGACGGTTGCGATGTGGCATCGGTTTTTCCGGTAGAACTCGCCAGATGCCACCGTGCCTGTAGTTGAACCAGACTTCCTCAAAACCCGGGACCGGGCCTGAAAGCCCGAGGAGCTGGAACATGGTAGTCTGGATGAACTGACTGTCCGTGATGGCCACAAATGGTTGTTCTTTTGAATACACCAGTAGCGGGGCTGGCAGATTAAGCGGCTGTTCCGAGGGGTAAGATAGGGACGAGCCGTTTAAAACCGCACTAAACCCGCGGTAGCCTTTGTCAAAAACTTGTTGAGGCACCACCACGGAACCATCCGTCCCGGTGAAATCAAATCCTTTTGCAGGAAAGATATCCAGCCGGTTGACCACCTCCGAGAAAGACAAGCCATGAGCGAAAGCGTAGATGTAGCCGCTGGCGTCAAAGGTGCGCCGCGGGAGATAAAGCCAGACCTGTCTTGGGCTTGGCAAAGCATGAGTAAGAGATTGGAGCTGGCTGTTTAACCGGCGTTCGTGTTCCGGATGTCCAGGGGGGGGAAGACTTGCTCCGGATCGACCTGCAAATAAGGCAAGCCACTGGGCGGCCAGTTGCGGGTTGGCGTGCATTAGCGGGTAGGAAGCCGTGAAGAGTCGACTTGCATCCTGGCTGCCGCCGTCAAAATAAACTTCCAGGCCGGTCAGGGCACGCACGAAATATCCATAATCCCACCACGTCCAGATAAAATCTTCATTGGCGGCGTATTGCCGCAACAGTTCACAAGCCCGGACATCTTCTGGACCATAATAGGGTTCAGGAGTAAAACGCCATGCCGTGTTGAGGTTGGGCAAAAGGAGCAATGCAATTGCTAGCCCAGAAATTACGGTGCTCCCCTTTGACGGGACAGCTAGCCGTTTGAACAGTGGAGTGAGAGAAGTACAAAGGCCGTAGAGGGTCAGTATTCCCAATGCCGGAATGCCGAAAAGAAGGAAGCGTTCCGCAAACAGACATCCAGCTCCGATGACCAGGAGATAGATGAGGTAGACGCTGTTGATGCCGAAGCGGCGCATCCAAAAGAAAAGTCCTAAAAGTGGCAATGGAAAGAAGAGCCAGCTTCCGAGTGAAGCTTCCAGAGCGGTTTGCAACGGCATGGGCGTCAGTTCCACGATGGCGGCGTGCGTCAGGGCCTGGTTGCCGCTGCCCAGCGCCAGGTCGATGTGGGCACGGATGAATCGGGCTGCATGGAGAAAGAGGTGGGGGGTGAAATACGTCAAGGCGAGGAGCACCAGTAGCAACACGGAAGCGGCAACGGCGGATGTCCGTCTGCGGTGGGGGGCTTCCCACAGGCGGCAAATAACAAAAAAGAGGAGAGGAGGGACCAAAAGATACGGTCCGGGAACCCACCAGAAATGCAACAGAATCAGTAGGAAAGTTGCGCCACTAAGACAAAACAGACGCTGTCTGCCTGGGCGCTCCGAACCAAGATGCAGAAGGAAAAGCGGCAGGGCAACAAGGATCGGGAGCAGGCCGTCCGTGTCCAGGGCCCCGAGCTGTGTCCGTTCCAGCCAAAAGGGAGCGCAACAGCAGAGAAGCGCCCCGCCAACGGCTGCAAGGGGTTGCCGTGCATGCAGCAGCCAGGGCACCACGGCACCAACCATGCTTGTGGCCAGGATCGGAGGCAACACCAAGGCGATCCATTCGATTGATGTGATGTTGGACATCCAGGCCACCAAGTGCGCCAAAAGCAGCGAAGGGCGTTCTGGAATAGCCAGGGCCGCGTTGAGCATGTCCTTTGCCGTTTGGAAATGAAAAAACGCGTCTGGCCTGGTTAAAAGTGGAACGTCACTTTGCGGAAAGAACGTCTGGAGGGAGCGAAGGTGTTCCAATCCGTTGCGGATCAGCAACAAGGCAAGGGCGGCGGCAGCACCGAGCGAACACAAAAGAGCGGACGTGTTGCAATGAGGAATGGGACTATATTGCTTCTTCCCCTGATTTGTCTGCGTGAGGCGCGTTTGCACAGTGTTGTTTATTGGGAGGATGTTTCTTGATCGGCGTAGAGGGTGTTGACCACCGCTTCCAGTTCTACCACTTTTTGAGTGAGAATTTTGATTTGGTATTCATGCCGGGTGCGCTCCACATCCATGATCAGCATTTTGACCAGCAACAAGAGGATCGCGACAATGACAACCAGGATCGGGGGGTAGCCGACGTTCAAATAATGCCCCACGGTATCTACCATGTGTGGAAAAGCACCCAGCGCAGCCACGAAGAAGCCTGCAGAAAGCCACCAAAGCAGGTATTTGTAGTTGAAAGACCCCTTGCGTAGCGAGGTTAGCACAAAAAAAAGAAAAAGGAGCGCAATCCCGGCTACCAGCAGCTTAACGCTTACCATAGCACCTCCAGTCATCATCACAGGGGTTGCGGGTGTCAAAATGGCTGAACAGAGATATGACCATCGTTTTCATTAGGTAGAGAAATACGGTTCCCCAGTTGGAAAAAATACGTGACGCGCCGACCGCACGGGGACGCATGGAAACATTAACTTCTGCAAAATGGAAGCCGTTTTTTTTCAGGAGCATGAGAATTCCAATGTCTTGGTATTCGCAGAGAGTAGCTTTTTTGGACAGCAAAGTGGGTAATGTTTTTTGATTGTAGACACGATATCCGGAGGTCAAGTCCGCACAGGGCAGTCGGGTAAGCCAGCGGAAAATAATCCATGCGAATTTGCGGGCCCGGCTGCCGCGGGAAATGTCGCTGCCGATGGCTATGGTGTTTGCGTCATTTGCAACCCGCTGCACGAGTTTTTGAATATCTTTGGGGTCGTGTTGGGCGTCGGCGTCCAGCGTGACGTAATATTCATATTGGAATCTGGCGGCATAGTGCATGCCCGCCTGGACAGCGCTCCAGGCTCCCATGCGGAAGGGAAGCCGAAGCACCTTGGCTCCGGCCGTGCTCGCGAGGTCGGCGGTATTGTCCGTGCAGAAGTCGTCCACGACCACTACATCGCCGAAGTCCAGACCGTGCCGCACCACAGATGCTATGGTCGTGGCCTCGTTGCAAGCCGGTATGATGATAACGATTTTGGGGTGCATTCCAATTGAATCCTTCCACAAAAAAGGGGAGGAGCAAAGCGCCCCTCCCCTGTGGAGTCCTGTTGTTGGACCGCTGCAAGCAGCTTTTTAGAACTCGTAGCGCAGGTTCAGCATGGAACGGTAGCTCTCATACTGGCTGCGATCGAGGCTGGTGCCGAACTCGGCGGTGATGCTCAGCTGGTCGATGGCGTAGCAGTTCACGCCGACGATGGCCTCGAACTCGTCGTAGTCACTGTTGACCGGACGGGAGGAGGTGATGGCATCGTACAGGTAGTTCACACCAACGTAGGGCTGCCATGCATCGTAGGTGTAGGCGGCCTTCAGGCCGAGGGACCACTGCCCCAGGAAGGAATCGGGGTTGTCCACGTTGGCGCCGCTGCGATCATAGTCGGACTGGTCGCCATGCACGTACAGGAATCCGGCGCGGCCGCTGAAGGTCCAGGCGTCGTAATCCAGATACTGGGACAAGCCGATGCTGCTGACGTAGCGGTCAGCGTCGTAGTCGGCGGAAGCGGTACCGTTGTCATCCTCGTACTCGGAGGAAGTGTAGCCGAACGCCGCATCCAGCACGGTGCCTTCCATGATGGTATAGCCCAGGTACGGCATGATGGTGTAGGAGCCATCAGTTTCCAGGCTGCCGCCGTTGCCGTATTTCTTGTCCAGGTCGAGGTACTCGTAGCCCAGGGCAAGACCGACCAACAGGTCGTCAGTGACGCGCCAGTCGCCGCCCACCATCACGGTGTAGAGGTCAGCGTCGTACTTGGTTGCCTCGTCGTCGTTGGAGAAATTGGTGTACATGCCCAGACCCCAGACGCCGAATTCACTGCCCTGCTGGCCAGCGGACAAGCCGTCCTCGGTCATGCCTGCATTGAAGGCAAAGGCCGGAGCTTTTTCATCGGCCTTGGGCGCAAGGCTCAGGCCCTGGGTTCCGCCGAACGAACCGCCGCCGCCGAAGCCACCGCCGAAGCCGCCCGCGATGTTAGCGATGCGCGCAACAACCGTGTTGGCCTGGACCGTGGAGGTCGAGCGGATGACGTCATTATTGACCACCTGCTGCCCGTTGGCGGCGAACGCCAATTGCCCCATCGAAGACACGATGAGAAGGGCTGCAGCAACCCCGATCAGAAATTTTTTCATGATGTTCCTTCCTTCTTTTGCAGACATGACTAACCAAAATATCCTTCTTCCCTTGGCGGCATACCCTAAAATTTGTGGAACGGTCAAGGTGAACCCTGTATCTTGTGGATTATTCCCGAGTGGGCTGGGGGTTTTCACTATTCTTGATTTAATAATCTGTTTTTATTAGTTTTTCAAATCGACTCAGAATTGTGTGGTAATTCTTCAACCAGTTGTTTTCATGAGAAATGTTTTCGAGTACAAGATGTCTGCATTTTTTAGTAGAAATTTTGGCAATAAATCTTTTGCTGAGATGGGGCGGTACGATTTCATCTTCTGCCCCGGAGACGTGCAGTTGGGGAATGGTTTTTAGTTCTTCGGCAACATCCAGAGGATTCAGGGAATCCACTAATGGAGAAACCCCGTGGTGGCTGGTCCAGGCGGCATGGTCCAGGTTGCCCGCCAAAGTGAGGATGCCGGTCACGTCGTCTCGCCGGGACGCGACCAGGGCGGCCACGCCGCCACCGCCGGAATACCCCACTATTTCGACTTGACGGGCTCCGGTCTTTTGTTTGAACGCAGAAATGATCTGGTTGACGTCTTCAATGACTGGAGTGCAAAACCTGCCGGATGTCCAGACTTGAGGAAGACAGTTGCGCCGGTGGACTCCGGTAACGTACTGGCAAGGGCGCCCGATGTAGAGTATCAGGCTGGAAGGATCTTGCGCAGCCAGGAGAAGCGCCAGCGGCTGGCGCGGGGTGGGGTCCGGTGAAATCCGATGCCGGGTGTTCCAGGCGAGGCCGTCGCCTTCAATATATACCCGGAGCACCGGGCCGGAAGTTCCCTTTAGAAGTGTAAAAATATCAAAATATGTCGCCTCTTCGATTTGCTCCCGGGCATGAAAGGTGGTTATGAAACGATCCACCTCTGCTGGTCGGCGGATTTTTCGTTGCATGCAGCCGCTGCAACACAGCAAGAATATAATGCCGCACAGCGCGATAATCCGCATCGTGAGCAGTCGGGAACGAGGCAACGCCCTGGATGTGTTGTTCATGAGGGAGCCTTTTATTTCAATTTTATGAAAATACTACACATTGGTAAATATTACCCGCCGGAGCCAGGCGGAATCGAACGCTTTGTTTGCGATCTTGCTGTTCAGCAGGTTCGCGGCGGGCATGACGTTACAGTGCTCTGTCACCACAGCGCTACAGGTCGGTCTGATACGACTGAAGTGCGAAGCGGGGTACGGATAGAACGAGTCAGGATTCAAGGCCATCTGAGTTTTGCTCCAGTGGCCCCCGCCTGGGGCTCCCGGCTTCGCCGGGCTGTCCGGGACACAGAGCCCGATTTGATTCACCTGCATTTGCCCAATCCTGCCGTGGCCTTCCTTCAGTTTCTCCCTCGATCCATTCCTTTGATACTGCATTGGCATTCGGATGTGCAAGGCGGGCAGAGCCTGGGAATCCGAATCGGGTATCCCGTGTATCGCCTTTTTGAGTCGCAGGCCCTTCGCCGTGCGTATCGTGTCGTGGTTACCTCGGAACAATACCTTCATGCCAGCCCAACATTGCGGCCGTTTTTTCGGAAATGCACAGTGGTTCCTCTGGGGCTGGACCCGGATCGCATCAGCGTCGATGCAGGAAAAGAACCTGAGGGGAAGCCCCGAGTGTTCGCGGCAGGAAGACTGGCCCAGTACAAGGGCTTCGAATACCTCATTGATGCTGCGCAAGAACTTCCTCAAGTTCGGGTGGAAATTGCCGGAAAGGGCCCCTGCCTGGACGCGTTGCACCAACGGGTCCAAGTCCGGGCCGTACAGGACCGGGTTAGCCTGCTGGGGTATCTCCCCGATGTGCAGCTGCACCGCCACATGGCCGAGGCGGACGTGTTCTGCCTGCCGTCCATTCACCGTTCCGAAGCATTTGGCATTGTTCTTATGGAGGCCATGTTGTTACGTCGGCCGCTGATCAGTACTGCCGTCCCGGGGTCGGCCACAGGTTGGGTGAACCAGAACGGAGTGACAGGGCTGGTGGTGCCTCCTCGGGACTCCCGGGCCCTGGCCTGCGCCATGGAAGACCTTCTGTCCAGGCCGGAGCAACGAGCGGCCATGGGAGAAGCCGCCCACGAACGTTTTCAGAAAATGTTTTCCATAGCGGCCGTGGCGCGTTCTATTGAAGCGATTTATTGTAGCACACTGGATTAAAAGCTGATTTTATCCGTTCGGCCGAACGGATACCAAGGGACACAAGGCGGTTGCTTTGGTTTCGCTCTTTTTTTCCATTTGGGCGCGGTTCTTTTTTCGGTTGCCAGCGATTTTACGCAAAGGTATACGCGCCTATCCTGCCTGATTTTGTCGACTCCCGTACAAGGAGATTCCCATGCGATTCGTGAGAATAACCCTCTTGATGCTTTGTTTGCTTGTCGCACCAGTGCCGGGGATGGGCGGAAGCCTGCCCGCGAAGAGCCCTTCGGGGACAGCGGTCATTCCGGCGGACGTTGTGGTGGCTGGCTGGGTGGAACAGGTCTTGATCGGTCCGCCGGGCGAGGGAGACAGTGTACGAATTCGGGCCAAGCTGGATACCGGAGCGCTGACCTCTTCCCTGCACGCCGAGGACGTGCGTGTGGAAAAGGAGGCGGGCGTGGTACATTTTGTATTCGTTTCCGATGACGGGAATCGTGTGCCCATGACCTGCCCTTATATCCGCACCGTCCGGATCAAGCGACGCCCCGAGGGGTTTTTGCGCCGCCCGGTGGTGGGGATGCGCCTGCAACTGGGAACCAAGGAGTTCCTGACAGAGATGAACCTCGCCGACCGTTCGCATTTCAACTACGAACTGCTCATCGGGCGTCGTGACCTGGAAAATGGAATCTGGGTGGACGCGTCCCGAAAAAATCTTCTGCCTCTTCCGCGTTCTGGCAAATAAGGATCGTCAGGTGAACAAATTTCAATACAGGCTGCTCGTGGCCATTCTCATCTTTTCCGGCTTTTCGATCTTCGGCTACAAAGTTTGGGTGCTGGGGTTTCCTTTTTTTCCGGAGCAAACGTCCCCCTTTTGGAAGGTGGAAGCGCATGTTCGATTTGATGCTCAGGACGGGCCGGTCAAGGTGCGGCTCCAGACGCTCAACCGGGTGCCGGGTTTTGTCGTTACGGACGAGCACTACGTGGGCGGCCAGTTCGGCGTGCATTCTCTGGAAAGCGACGGCAATGCCGCTGCGGTCTGGTCCCGGAGGAATGCTTCAGGAAAACAGGATATTTTCTATTACGCCATTCTTCGTCCTGAACCGGATGCCGAGTGGATACCGTCCCAGAATGTACCCGGTATTGTGGATCCTGTTTTTTCCGACGCGGAACTGACCGCGGCGGACGCCCTGCTGAGTAAGGCTGGGCGAGAGTCCGCAGACTTGGAAACTTTTGTGCCGCTCCTCATGCAAGCGCTGCTGCACCCGGAAAGCGACCCAAATGCCGCATTTTTGCTTCGGGAAACCGACAGCCGCCTGGATGCGGTGAACATGGCGGTTCGCATGTTGCATTTGGCAGGTATTCCGGCGCAGTCCGTACATGGAATCATGCTGGAAACCGCCAGTGCAGCCACGGTACGCCATTGGCTGGAAATTCACGACGGGACGGCATGGCGTATGTTTGACGTGGCCAACGCCCGTTTTGCCACGCCCCGGAATTTCGTCCCCTGGTGGCGCGGGCATGCTCCGTTGCTGGCCACCACCGGGGCCGGAAACCCTTCTGTCCGGCTTTCCGTGGTCAAGGACACCATGAGCGCGCTGGGCAACGTGAGCGCTCGGCTTTCCTCCACCAACAGCGCCCTGCTGGATTACTCATTGCTGGGATTGCCTGTTCGCGCTCAAGCCATGTACCACATGCTGCTTCTTATTCCTGTCGGGGCCCTGGTGCTGGTGGTCCTGCGCAATGTGGTGGGCTTCAGCACTTTCGGCACCTTCATGCCCGTGCTCATCGCCTTGAGCTTTCGGGAAACGGAACTTCTCTGGGGGCTGGGACTTTTCTCGCTGGTGATCCTTCTTGGTTTGGCGGTCCGGCTTTATCTGGAGCATCTCAAGTTATTGTTGGTGCCCAGGCTGGCCAGTGTGCTCATTGTCGTGGTGCTGCTCATGGCGGGCATCAGCATCGTGAGCTACAAGCTCGGCATGCCCCGGGGCGTCTCGGTCACGCTTTTCCCTATGGTTATTCTCAGTATGACCATTGAGCGCATTTCCGTGGTCTGGGATGAGTCCGGTCCCTGGCAGGCCATCAAGCAGGCTTTGGGTACCATGGGGGTGGCCGTATTTACGTATCTGGTCATGATTAACGATTTGGTGGGGCATCTGGTCTTTGTGTTCCCCGAACTTTTTTTGGTTTTGCTGGCCGTGACCCTGCTTTTGGGCAGGTATACCGGATACCGCCTGCTGGATCTCGTCCGATTTCGCGCTTTCTTGAAGTAAGGAAGGACCGCCGATGTTGAATCCATTTGCCAAACTGCGTCGGGCCGGGGTGGTGGGGATGAACCGGCGCAATGCGGAATACGTGCTGCCCAACAACCCCAGAAAGCTTTACCCTTTGGTGGATGATAAATGCGTTACCAAGGAGCTGGCCCTTTCGGCGGGGTTGAACGTACCGGACCTGTACGGCGTGGTGCGTGCTCCGCATGAGGTCCGCCGCCTGCCGCGTATTCTGAACAAGCAAGATTCATTTGTCATCAAACCAGCGCGGGGATCGGGCGGGAACGGCATCCTGGTCGTCTCCGGCAGGCTGGGGGATCGCTTTCGGAAGCCCGATGATTCTTTGATTGCCCTGGATGCGGTCTTTTTTCATGTTTCCAATATCCTCAGCGGCATGTTCAGCCTTGGCGGCATGCCGGACAAGGCTCTGGTGGAATATTGCGTCCGTTTTGATCCTGTTTTTGCGGAAATCGCCTATCAGGGCGTACCGGATATTCGGATCATCGTTTACAAAGGGATTCCGGTCATGGCCATGCTGCGGCTCCCAACCAGGGAATCCGATGGCAAGGCCAACCTGCACCAGGGAGCTATGGGGTGTGGCGTGGACATTGCCACGGGCACGACCACCACGGCCGTCTGGAAGAACCGCAGTGTGGATCGTCACCCCGACACCATGCAGGCCATTTCCGGGGTGCGCATTCCCGGTTGGAAAGAGTTGTTGCGCCAGTCAGCCATGGGATACGAGGTCACTGGCTTGGGGTACTTGGGAGTTGATTTTGTGCTGGACAGGGATCGTGGTCCGCTGATGCTGGAGCTTAATGCCCGCCCTGGACTGGCTATCCAGGTTGCCAACCTGGCGGGACTCCGTCCACGACTTGAGCAAGCGGACGATGTGGCCGGCCGATTGCAAACAAACGAGGAGCGCGTCGTCTATGCGATGCAGACATTTGGCGCATAGTTGGTTGGTCAGCATTCTGCTGCTCTTGGTGGGGGCCTGTGTTCCGTGGGAACAGGCCGCAACCATACCGCAAGCCGCCTCCGGAATGGGGCAGCAAGAGGATATGGTCCCCTTGGATGTGGACCTGACCGGGGCGGCGCAGCGGAGTGAAGTGCGCAAGGTGCGTTTTGCCACATTGCGGCCGGGAGAGCGTCGTTCGGTGCAGCAGGGGCAGGACTTGTTGCGGGTGGGGCGTTACGACGAAGAGGTCCTGACCTTGCCCAAGGTGCGCGCCTCCCGTGATTTTCGAATTGAGTTGCAGGATGGTCGGGCTTCCCGGATTTTTTATGGATATTCCAATGTGACGTACGAATCGCTCCGTGCGGACCACTGGTTTCGGGCTGTTTTATTTGAGGATCTATTGGGGTTCGTTGAACTCAGTGGCCGTTTGGGCGAAACTTTTTACCAGTCGACCAATGTGCATGGAAGGTACCGCGTCGTGCAAGGGAAAGTGTCCCCGCCTGGAGTGCGGTTTCAACGTGTCCGGCGAACCCGGGTTTTGCCGGAAACGGAAAAGCAGTACGTTTTGCGCTACCTCGGAAAGGAAGGCATGCAGCTTGTATTCGAGCTGCGTCACCTGTGCGGAGGGAGTCGGCCCCGGGTCCTGCGGCGTGAGCGCATGACGGTGCCGCTGGGGCCTCCGGAGCTGGAGGTGGCCGGGCACGTTTGGCGGGTGCATACGGCGACGCCAGAAATTTTGGACGTCACCCTGGTCCGGTGAGGAGACCTGTTTCGTTTGTAGACTTTTGGGGACACGAAAAAGGGGTTGCGATTTCTCGCAACCCCTTGAACTTTTCCTGGTCGGGATGGCGCGATTTGAACGCGCGGTCTCTGCGTCCCGAACGCAGCGCTCTACCAGGCTGAGCCACATCCCGTGTGGAGAAAGGCTTCTAGCCAAATCAGTTGTAAAAGGCAAGGGTGTTTGAGAGATAAAAAAAGTGTAAACATGGTTGGTTTTGGTAGTCGACTGTAATAATAAGATTAAAAAAATTAAAAAAAAGCTATTGATTGAAGAGGCAGGAACCGTTTTGATTTCTTGTCGAAATGAAATAAGATGAATTGTCGTCTTTACGCGGAATTGGGATGCATGCGCCGTGGCGCATGGTCGACCAGATCAGGAAGCCGAGGAGTATACGTTGATCAAGGTTCTTGTGGTGGATGATTCCGCCTTCATGCGAAAGGCTATCAGCACCATGCTGGAGAATGATCCGGGCATCCGGGTCGTGGGAACGGCGCGCAACGGCGAGGAAGGGCTGGAGCAGACCCGCCGCCTGGACCCGGACGTGATCACCATGGACATTGAGATGCCCCGTATGGACGGCCTGACCGCCCTGCGGCACATCATGATGGAAATGCCGCGTCCTGTGCTGATGGTTAGTTCGCTGACCACCGAAGGAGCACAGGACACGCTCAAGGCCATGGAGCTTGGGGCGGTGGATTATATCCCCAAGCAGCTTTCCCGTGTCTCGCTGGATATTATTAAAATTGAAGATGACTTGATCGCCAAGGTCAAAAGCGTTGCCCGGCGCAAGGTCTTTCGGCCGGCTGTGCGGAAGCGTCCGACCATGGATCGTCCCGTGGTGCCCAAAACTCCGGCTTCCCGTCTGGCCGTGCGGCGCGACGTGGTGGCCATTGGAGTGTCCACTGGGGGGCCGCCTGCGGTGCAGGCCATTCTTTCTGCCCTTCCTGCGGATTTCCCGGCAGGAATCGTCATTGCCCAGCACATGCCCCAGGCGTTTACTGGTCCTTTTGCCCAGCGGTTGGACGGGGTTTGCAAAATTCGCGTCAAAGAGGCTGAAGACGGGGAGACTTTTACAGCCGGCACGGCCTATATCGCGCCCGGTGGCAGACACACTACGCTCAAGCAGCGGGTTTCACGGATTGAAATCCGGGTGGGGGATGAACCGGCGGACAGTTTATACAAGCCTTCAGCCAACGTGCTGCTGCATTCCGTGGCCAAGGCTGTGGGCCGGCGGGGG
Organism: Desulfovibrio sp.; assembly: GCA_028708865.1. Lineage (GTDB taxonomy): Bacteria > Desulfobacterota > Desulfovibrionia > Desulfovibrionales > Desulfovibrionaceae > Paucidesulfovibrio. Next base: position 12,168 of record JAQVYA010000031.1, read on the forward strand.
CTGGGCGTTATTTTGACGGGCATGGGCAACGATGGATGCGAGGGCATTGCCGACCTCAAAAGCAAAGGCGGCCGAGCACTGACCCAGAGCGATGAGACCTGTGTGGTCTATGGAATGCCCAAAGCCGTGGCGGAAGCGGGATTGTCGGACGGCGTGGTGGATCTGGACGACATGGCCCGGGCTATCATGGACAATCTTTTCCAATAAAGGCCCACTGCGGAGGCCGTGACCGAAAGAGAGCGACGCCTGATGAACGAGCGCCAAGAATTGTTGCAGCGCCTTGGGGGGGACGACGCAAGCGATGTCCGTGAGGCCGCGTTTTTCGCGGGGGAGCAGGGCGTTGTAGAGGCGGTTCCGGTTTTAGCCGGGCTTTTGGAAAATAAAAATATCGGGGTGCAGGAAGCGGCCGATGCCGCGCTTCGTTCCATTGGGGGCTCAGCAGCAGTGGAGGCGGTAATTCCCTTGCTTCGTTCCGAGCGGGTTCCTGTACGCAACGTGGCTATGGATATTTTGCGCTCTGTGGGAGGGCAACACATAGACGCTCTGTTGGAACTCACACATGACTCGGACCCGGATGTACGTATTTTTGTGGCCGATATTCTGGGGGCCACGGGCAGTGTGCGGGCGGTGGAGCCACTGGTGCGGGCTTTGCTGCACGATCCAGAGTCCAACGTGCGTTCCCAGGCGGCTGTGAGTTTAGGGGAGTTGGGCAGTGTGGAGGCGGCGCCCGCTTTGGGCCGAGCCATGCGGGATGAAGAGTGGGTACAGTACGCGGCAGTGGAGGCCCTGGCCAAGATCGGACACAGCGGAGCCGTGGACGCCTTACTGGCCGCCATGGACGGTTGTTCCGACCTGGTGCTCTCCATGGTGGTGGACGCCCTGGGCGACATCGGCACGCCCAAAGCGGCCTCCCGCTTGCTGGACAGGCTGCCCAGGTTCCCTGAAGTGTTAGCTCACAAGGCTGCTACCGCTGTTGTGGGGATTCTCGGGGCCCGCTCGCTGGGTCTTCTTTCGGATGAAGGGCGTGAACGATTGCGGGTTTGCCTTTTGGGAGCATTGGAAGACGAAGACCCCGAAGTGCAAAATGCGGCCATGCAGGGGCTGGCCACTCTTGGCGGGGAGGCAGCGTCCTGGGCCATCCTGAACATTGCGGCCGGGCTGGACGCTGATGCCCATGCCGAACGACTGGAGATTGCCGTGAACTCCTTGGCGTCCATTGGGGTGACGGACGCTTTGGTCAAGGGATTGGAAAGCAGCGATTTGAGCGTGGCTCTGACTGCTGTTGCCGCGCTTTCCCGTTGCCCGGGGCCGGAAGCTTCCCGTCTGCTGATGCGGGCTTTCTGGCAAAAGCCGTTGAACCTGCAACGGGTGATCATGGATGCCTTGTTTTCCATTGCCGGGATTGAGGCGCGTGAATTTTGTCTCATCGTGCTTCGCCGGCATTATGACGGCAAGGTCTTCCGTGGAGCACTGCGCCTTTTGGGAGAAAAGCTCCATGATCGGGAGGCCGGAGAGGTGCTGTTTTCTTTTTTGGGCCACCAGTACAACGACGTGAAGGAGGCGGCTCTGGATGCGTGCATCGCCGTGGGGGGCGAACGCATGACAGCACGTTTTTTGGAATTTTGTCGGAAGACGAATGTACTCCAACGGCTCATGGGAGTGTATGCGCTGGGGCGACTGGACGGAGCGCGGCACCTAGCAGTGCTGGAACGTGCTCTTAGCGATGAATCGCCCCGGGTGCGCAAGATCGCCTTGGAGGCTGTCGCGGACCAGTGCGCGAATAAGGAACGTGTACTTCCCTTGGTGGCGAGCATGCTTGAGGACCCGCAGCCCGAAGTCCGGCTGGTGGCGGTTCGCTTGCTTGGAGCCTGCGGCATGCCGGAGGTGGTCACGCATCTGCTACACAGTCTGGAAGACAGTGATGACTGGGTGTGCATCCGGGCCATGGAAGCGCTGGGGGAAATGCGTGTGGAAGGGGCCGTGCCGCAGCTGACCGCTTTGGTGCGTTCCCCCAATCGGTTGTTGGGGATCAAGGCGGTGCATACTTTGGGCAACGTCGGCGGCAGCAAGGCGTTCCAGGCCCTGCTTGCCATTTCCGGCGAGGACGATCAGGAATTCGCGGATGCGGCGCAAGACGCCATTGAAGCCATGCAGGCTCAGGAAGGAGGACAGTAAATGGCGTCTCTGTTTTCCAAATCTTTGTCCGGCGAAGACAAGTTGAAGATAACGAAGCAGGAATTTGACGACCTCCGGACGTTTATCTACGAGCTGTGCGGTATCCACATCCCGGATAATCGGCAGTATCTGATGGAAAATCGGTTGATTAACAGGGTAAGGGCGCTGAACCTGAGCAGCTTCGGCGATTATTACTATTATCTCCGGTATGATTCGGAGCGTCGGCAAGAGATCGACAAACTTTTTGAAGTCATCACCACGAACGAGACAAGCTTTTTCCGTAATCCTCCCCAGATTCAAGTCTTTCAAGGGACGATTTTGCCCAGGATTCTCGACGTTTTGCGCCAATCCGGGCGACGGCGATTGCGAGTCTGGTCTGCCGGTTGCTCCACTGGAGAGGAGCCCTATACCTTGGCCATCTGCATACACCGGGCGCTGGGAAGCGAGTTGCCCTTGTGGGATGTCAAGATCACGGCGAATGACCTTTCTGCCCGGGTTGTGGACGCGGCCCGAAGCGGAATCTATTCCAGCTATGCTTTGCGGACCACTCCTCGCGATGTCATCAAGAAATATTTTGAACCTCATGACCGGCTCTTCCACTTGCGGCCGGAGATAAAGCGGCTTGTGTCCTTTGGGCGCATCAATCTCAAAGATCGTTCGCAGCTTCGGCGGGTGGAGCCATCGGAAGTGGTCTTTTGCCGCAATGTTTTGATCTATTTTGATGAAAATATGAAGCGGCGGGTGATCAGCGGGTTTTATGACAACCTGACCTCTGGCGGCTATCTGTTTATCGGGCATTCGGAATCGTTGCATAATATTTCCAGGGCATTCAAGCCGGAACATCACCCCGGCGCTATTATTTACCGGAAGTTGGACTAGAGGAGGCTGCGTATGAACAGTAACTACGCAGAGCCAACTGCTGGAACGGGCAGGGCATTGAATAGGCCCGTCTTGTTTTGGAGGCAATGCCGGGTTGCCCCAGCAGAGACTCGCAAAGGGATAAAACGGGCGGGTGGCACTGGTGTCGGAATGTCTGGAGGCCGGAGCATCAGGCTAAAGAAGACGCTAGTCCGTATTTTCGGGAACCATGCCAGTGTGCTGTCCTCGCATGCTTTGACCTGGAGCATGCTGAACGATGAGGAGGGGGGATGCCAAAACATATCTTGATTGTTGATGATTCCAAGACCGTGCGCAATTTGGTGGCCTTTATAATGAAAAAAGAAGGATTTCGGGTTACCACGGCCGAGGACGGCCTGGACGGGCTGGAAAAACTTTATGGTGCCGAGGACGTGGACTTGGTTATTTGCGATATCAATATGCCGCGCATGGACGGACTGAGTTTCATCAAAAATATGAGGGAACAGGAGCGGTACCGGGTTTTGCCGGTCATTGTGCTTTCTACGGAAGGGGAGAACCAGGACATTGATTCCGCCATCTCCATTGGCGCGAATATCTACATGGTCAAACCTGCGCAACCCGAGAAACTTATGCGCAACGCCAAGATGCTGCTCGGCTGAACCGGGCGGGCCGGGAAAGGCTTGACTTGCGAGGAAAACCCCGGAAACATGAAGCTTCAACCCCACGCCACAGGGAGCGGCGCATGAGTCAGGAATACATGGACCCGGAACTGCTTGCCGACTTCTTTAACGAAGCCAGAGAGCACCTCGAAACCATTGAGCCGAATCTTCTGCAACTGGAGAACAATCCCGAGGATCTCGGGTTGCTCAACGATATCTTTCGCCCCATGCACTCGCTGAAAGGGGCCTCCGGATTTCTTGGACTGAATAAAATCAATCAACTGGCGCACAAGGCCGAAAATATTTTGGATGACCTGCGCCAGGGGCTGCACCCGGTAACCTCCCAGATCATGGATGTGATTCTCGCGGCAACGGATGCCCTGCGTACCATGGTGGATAATCTGGAAACTTCGGGGACGGAAGGGGATGTGGACGTGAGGGAGATTATCAGTCGCGTGGAAGCTCTTCAACATGCCGCTGAAGCGGACACGCGACAACAGGAACCGACTGACGAAGCGCCATCCTCTGCGCCGGAACAGGAAATCAGGCCGAACACGGAGGCGGTAACTGCGGATCAGCCCCTTATCGCTGAGGCGAAACCTGCGGCGGCCAAGTCCAATGGGGTCCGCATTCAGTTGGCGCAGGATCCGGATTTCGACAACACCCCATATCCCCTGACCACGGTGGGCGAAGGCCACTTGACCGATTTTCTCGAAGAGGCTCTCGATATCATTGAGGATTTGAATCGCTCTCTGGTGACGTTGGAAGGGGCTCCGGATGATCCGGGGGAGCTGATCAACGACATTTTTCGCTATTTCCATAACCTCAAAGGAAACAGCGGTATTATCGGTTTTAAAGAGCTCAACGCCCTGACTCATGAGGCGGAGACTTTACTGAACCGTGTTCGCAAGGGAGAGATGGACTCTTCCCAGGCGCTGTTCGATCTTTTGCTGGCTGTGGTGGATCTTATCGAGGAAATGGTTGGTCATGTGGAGCCTTCCACCGGCGAGGTGACGCCCATGGACAGCTCCGGCATGGTGGAGTTGTTGCAGCGCGCCTATGAGGATGGGGAAATACCTGAAATCCAGGATACGCCGGAAGAGCACGGTTTGGCGGAGCAGCCTCAGCCTGCCGGGGAGGTCCCGGTACCCGATGTTGTCCCTCAGGGAGATATGCAGCCTGTCGAGCCTTCTACCACCATTCCCCCTGCGTCAGACCCGGGCGGGGCTGCATCGTCTCATGACGATGCAGAAGTGTTGGCCCAGGGTGGATTTGACCCTGAAGACGTAGCCATCTTTGAAAGCGCCGTGGGCCAGCAGGTGGACAATTTGCGTACCGCCCTGGCGCGGCTTCGGGAAGATGCCTCCCAAGAACAATATGTTGATGGCATGTTCCGGGCTTTGACCACGATTCAGAATTCCTGCGGATATATGAGCCTGAACGCGCTGCGCGACTATGCAGCTCAGACCGCAAGCTTGGTGGAACAAGGGCGAAAGAGCGGTGATTTTGGTATATTGCTCGACATCCTCGGGCAGGAAGTGGATATCGTGGCCGAGCGCCTGGACGATGCCATAACGCAAATGCATTCGGGCAGTGTGGAGGCTGTTTCCGGGGGGCAGGAGACGGAGCGTGTCGAAGCGGCAGGCGTTGCCGCCTCCCCCGCCGGAGTTGCGAAGCCGTCTCCGGCTCCGGATTCCGCCCCAACTTCAACGGTTTTGGATAATCCCAGTTCCTCCGCCCTCCGAACCGGGAGTGCTGGGCCGAACGCTTCCGGTGCTTCTTCTACGCCTACGCCTCCTACAGCGGCTTCTTCGGGAGCTTCGGCCAACAGCAGCGTCAAACACAAAACCGCCAGTACCATCCGCGTGGATCATCACAAGTTGGATCATCTCATGAATCTGATTGGTGAGCTGATCATCAACAGGAATCGATACGCACTGCTGGCCCGTGCACTGGAGGAAGGTCAGGAGGAAGTGCATGTGGTGGCCCAACAGCTGACCGAGACCACCTACGCCATGGCCCGTATCTCCGATGACCTTCAGGATACGATCATGAACGTGCGCATGGTGCCGGTACAGACCGTGTTTTCTCGGTTCCCCAGGCTGGTGCGTGATTTGTCCCGTAAGAGTGGCAAGCGCGTCGAGCTGATTACAGAAGGTGAGGAGACGGAACTGGATAAGAGCGTGGTGGAGGAAATCGGTGATCCGTTGGTGCACTTGGTGCGCAATGCCGTGGACCATGGCTTGGAGGATGAAGAGGACCGGGTGGGTTTGGGGAAGAGCCCGTCCGGTCATGTGTGGCTGCGGGCCTATCACAAAGGCAATTCCGTAGCCATTGAGGTTGAGGATGATGGCCGCGGCATTGATCCGGAAAAGATGCGGAGCGTGGCCGTGCGCAAAGGGGTGCTCACTGCTGAGGAAGCCGCCAATCTGGATGATCGCGAAGCCATTGAACTGATTTTTCATCCCGGATTTTCGTCCGCAGAGAAAGTCACGGATATTTCCGGCCGGGGCGTGGGAATGGACGTGGTCAAAACCAACATTAAAAATCTCAAGGGCAGCGTGCATACCCAGTCGGAGTCCGGTAAGGGAACGAAGCTGACTCTGACCCTGCCGCTGACGTTGGCCATTATTGACGCATTGATGGTGGAGGTTGCCGGGGAGACGTTTGCCATTCCTTTGGATGCGGTTTCCGAAACAACCAAAATCAAGGCTGAAAAATTAGCTGATGTGAACAGCCGCAAAGCCGTGACCTTGCGCGGCGAAGTGCTCGGCGTGGTGGAGCTTTCCGAATTGTTGGACTTGCCTCCGTATCCTGAAGAGCGTTCCATTTTGCCTATTGTCATTGTCCACGATAATGACCGGCGCGTAGGATTGGTTGTGGATCGTCTGCTGGAGCGTCAGGAAATAGTGATCAAACCTTTGGGGCAGTACCTCAGTGATTTTGATCTGGACGGTATTTCCGGTGCCACCATCATGGGGGACGGCTCTGTGGTGCTGATTCTGGATCCGCACGAAATTTACTCTTTGGCTACTTCCATGGGGCGTCCACAGGCGCGTGGGCTGGAGCGTCCCAAAGGGCAGGTGCTTCGGTCCGCGGCGGCCCGGGCTTTGGAAAGTTAATTTTTTTCGTACTGGGGTGGGGACGGTGTGCACCGTTACTGTCCAGAACACAACAGGCCGGAAGGACTACATTCCTTTCGGCCTGTTGTGTTCTATCAGACGAGGGAAATCAGGCTGCCGGGAGGAGTACAAAGGCCATGGTGACGGCGCAGAGATGAACTCCCCAGCAGAGAACCGCTCCCACGATGGTCAGCCCCTTGAGCTGCATAGGGGTGCGGCTGCGCCAGACCGGAATCCAGAGGCCGCAGCAGATAACCGCCAGGATCGCGCCTAGTCCTAGTATCGGGCCAAAGGATGAGGAAAGCAGCAGGTTGCGGTCATCCGGAGTGATCATAGCCAGCAGCCAGCCCATACCGCTCAGTTGCAGGAGCATGAATGGGGCGGCGAAACGGGCGGCCATGGGCAGAGCGTAGTTGTAGTAGTCGCGGCCCCAGTCGTCCCGGTGTCGTCGATAGACGATGAAGGCCATGCCGAGCCCCCCGGCCAGGGCCAGGGCCAGGAGTCCGAATTGCAATACAAACGGCCAGATCAAGGAGCCCTGAGCAGGAAAGGTGAACGGATGTTGCGTTGGTGCCTCGCCAGTGGAAAAGGCCTGGAGCAGGTCGGGGGTCACGGCCAGCGTCAAGGGGAACGCGGCCAGTGCCGCCAATAGGCCTGGAAGGCCGAGGAGCCAGTGGGCGGTTTTGCGGTTGCGCAGGGATTTGAAGGTGCTCTGGTAAAGTCCGCCGAAGAGCAGCACCAGTCCCCAGGAGATGAGCACCGGCAGTGCCGGAGATTCTGTGGAGGTCAGCCAGGAGCGCAGCCAGGGCAGAGAGCGGCTTACAATGATGGCTCCGCCGAGAAAGGCAATGGTACCCACGGAGATGAACGTTGTGAACATGGTTGCCAGCTGTTGGGCGAACTTGTAGGGCATGGCTTTGCCCGTGGCCAGAGATACCGTTTCGATCACCATGGCAAGGGCCAGGGCCCCGAGAGCGGCGGCGGCGAGCATGTTGAAAAAGGCGGGTGCCGCGAGTTGAGAGATGAGGTGAATCAGATCGGCTGAAATCATTGCATGGTCTCCAAGGGGCTGAAACACTTCCCGCTATTTGCGGGAGCAAGCGTAAAGGTCTGCACGTGGTCCGGCAGTTTTTCAGCTTGTCCGGACGGGCATCGCTGCCAGGGTATGGCTGCCCGAAAAAGCGGTCCATTATTCTGTACATGTATGGACCAATCATCCGTTTCGGGATATCAGACTGGATGGGAATACAGCCTGTTGCCGGTTCTAAATATCCCGGCGAGAACCGCAAACCGGATGGGCGCAGGGAGAATGTCACTTCAACAGCGGAAAAGCAAGTCCAGGGCAGCTCCTTGCCAAAAGGGGGCCTTTGCCATAGAGAAAATAAAGTGAATACAAAGTGTCGCTGGAGTCGAGCATGAATCGGATTTTCCTATCGCTGTTGTTGGGGGCGGGGTTGTTGATGTCGGGCTGTGCCGCCCAGATGACCACCACGGCGGACGCCAGCCGGGACTGGCGGTTGCAGTCGCTGGAAGAAAGTTTTTTGGATTTTCAGGAGGCGCAGCGGCAGGAAGCGGAGCGTGCCCGTTTGGCCGATGCGAAACTGGCTCAACGTTTGGACCGCTTGGAACAGCGAGTTTCGGAAATTATAGGGGAAGAAGCGTCTCCAGCAAAACCATCCGAAACCGCGGCGGTCAAGCCCGGGCCAAGCGTGGTTCAATCTTCTTCTGTTGATCCGGACATGGGGGACAAGCCTGCGGCGGCTCCTTCTGCTGCCATGGAGCCAAAAGTTGCAACGCCTGCTCCGGTGCAAGCCGGGCCGGAGAGCGAGGAGGAAAAGCCCTGGGCCGAGGTCCCCGGACCGGCGCTGGAGGCGCAAGTGCGAAAGCCCCGGCAGACCGCCATTGCCGGAGCTGAAGCCCTGTATAATAAGGGGTTGAATCTTGTGCGTTCCGGCCGTCTGGATCAGGGGCGGAGCACCCTGGAGCAGTTCTTAAAGCAATATGCGGGACATGGCCTTTCCCCCAATGCCATGTATTGGATCGGGGAAAGTTGGTACGGACAAAAAAAATATCCCGAAGCCATCCTGGCCTTTAAAGATGTGGTCGCCAAGTATCCTAAGCATCACAAGGCCCAGGCCGCATTGCTTAAAATCGGCATGTCCTACCGCAACGTGGGGGATAAGGACAACGCTGTTTTTTATTTGCGGACCTTGGTTGATGACCATCCTGGCTCCTCACCTGCGGGACTGGCGCGACAGTTGTTGCGGCAGATCGCCGGATGAGCGCGCTAAACGCCGTTGGGCTCGCAAAGAACGAGCCGCGGTCAGGAAGTTGAAGGTGCGAACGCGTCCCCATGTGCCCCGCTTGGGGACTTTTTTTGTCTTTCGTATTGCGTGAACAGCCCTGCGAAACCGGATCGGAACGACGGATCAGAGCATGGATCGGAACAAGGAAATTTTCGCCTGCCTGGCGCTACGGCATACGCCCGGACTGGGGCCGCGAACCTGGAAGCGGATTCTGGGGGCGTATGAAAGTGCGTACCAGGCCTTATGCGCTGTAGACGAGTGGGCGGACAGGGGATTGGCCCGTCAGGATCAGGCCAAGGCGATGCGGCTTGAGGCCTGGCGGGAGGATGCCGAAATGGAATATCGGGCCGCCCGGTCTCGAAAAATGGTGGCGCTTGCCTGGCACGATTCCCGTTTTCCCCGGAGATTGCGAGAAATTCCCGATCCACCGGCTCTGCTTTATGTGGCAGGGGATGTGTCGTTGTTGTCCGGACCCTGTATTGCCGTGGTTGGGGCGCGCAAGTGTACTCGCCACGGGTTGCAGGCGGCCGGTCGCGTGAGCGCGGAACTGGCTGCCATGGGGTTGACCGTCGTTTCCGGGTTGGCTTTGGGCGTGGACCGCGAGGCGCATCTGGGGGGGCTTTCCGGAGTCGGCTCCTCGGTGGCGGTCTTAGGGTGCGGCCTGGATGTGTCATATCCTAAGGGGAATGCCGACCTGCGGGCGGCGTTGGAGGAACGGGGTTGCGTGGTCAGCGAATTTGCGCCTGGAACCCGTCCGGACGGCAATAATTTTCCCCATCGTAATCGGATTATTAGTGGACTCTCTCTGGCCGTGGTGGTCGCGGAAGCGGCTAAGCGCAGCGGCAGTCTGATCACAGCCCGACTGGCCGGGGAGCAGGGGCGCGAGGTCTTTGCATTGCCAGGACCTGCCGGACAGGCCGCCTTCACTGGGTGCCATACCTTGATCCGCGACGGTGCCATGTTGGCGGATTCAGGTGAGGATATTCTGCGCGAATTGCGTTTTCAATTTCGCGAGGAATTGGAACGAGTCCCCGAACCATTGTCCCGAAGTGGGGAAATACCGCCTCAAAGGTCGCTGTCGGGCGAAGATGTCGACTCCGGCAATGGAGAGACAGGGGGAAGCCCCGGTGTGGATTGGGTTACCGGGGACTCGACGTTTACTGCGGGAAGTCGCTCTTCCTTTGTGACGCAAGGTGTTTCGGCTCCGGATGAAGGCGCCGATCCGGACGGATTTGCCGTCTGGCAGGCTTTGGGGCAAGAGCGTCGGCACATTGACGAACTGACCCGAATCCTTGGCTGGGAGAGCGCTCGCGTCAGCCAGGTGTTGTTGCTCCTGGAGCTTTCCGGAAAGATACGTCAGTTGCCCGGTATGCGGTATTCCCGGGTCTGATCGTGAATTGTCTTTGGGGATCCCTGTCCCGGGTGTTGCCCGGGACAGGTTGTTTTTCCCGCATTATTTAAAGACTTCCGGATTCAGACAAGTCGGGGGCGTGGCCCCACGCAACATGGCCAGGAGATTGCGTACCGCCAGCTCAGCCATGGCTTCGCGAGTGTTTTTGGTGGCTGAACCAACGTGGGGTAGAAGCACGGCATTGGAGAGCGCGGCCAGTCCGTGGGCGATCTGAGGTTCATTTTCGTAAACGTCCAGACCAGCGCCGGCAATGAGATGCTCTTGAAGCGCCTTTACCAGATCGTCTTCGTTGATGACCGGGCCGCGGGCCGTATTGACCAGAATGGCCGTGCGCTTCATGCGTTGGAAGGCTTCCATATCGAACAGATGCCGTGTTGCCGGAGTGAGCGGGCAGTGCAGGCTGACGAAATCGGATTGAGCCAGAAGCTGGTCAAATGAGACACATTCAGCGTTCAGGTGTTCATCCAGGGTCTGGTTGCGCTGGCCGGATGGGGATTCAAGATAGAGCACCCGCATGCCGAAACCACGGGACATCATGGCCATGGCCGTGCCGATGCGCCCTGCCCCCACAATGCCCAACGTGCGGCCGGAAACGTCGGCTCCGAGGTATTGCAGCGGGCCCCAGCCGGGCCAGAGTCCCGAACGCATCACGGTGTCGGTTTCCACCACCCGGCGGGCTGCGGCAAAGAGCAGGGCCCAGGCAAGTTCGGCTGTGGCTTGTGTGAGGACGTCGGGAGTGTTGGACACGGGGATACCGCGCCGGGTGGCTTCTGGTACGTCGATATTGTCGTAGCCCACGGCATAATTGGCGTATCCTGTAAGTTCCGGAGCGGCATCGAAAAATTCGGCGTCAATTTGGTCTGTAAGCAGGCCGATTACGCCTTGCACATCATGTACTGCTTCCAGCAGTTCCGAGCGTGTCATGGGGCGGTCTTCTTGATTGACCGTCACGTTCGTATGAATGCGCAGCAGTTCCAGTCCGTTTTCAGGAATGGCCCGCGTCACGAGCACCTTGGGTTGGGGCATAGGGACTCCGTTATTCCTCGGGTTCAACGAAAAAGGTCTGTTGCAGCAGGTTTCGTCCGCCGCTGGTAATTCTCAGTGTCCATTGCCCAGGCTGAGCGGCCTGGGTTTTATCCAGCCGGTGCCAGAGCGCCTGGGTACTTCCGGGCTTGGCGCGACTTGTCTTGGCGATGCGCGTCCTCGGCTGCCCCCCGGTATGGGTGCCGGGGGCCGGACGGAAGCTGATCACAGTGCGGTAGCTGAGGGGGGCCTTTACCGCACCCTGGAGCCGGAAAAGCAGGCCAAAAGCCAAACCTTGGCGTCCAGGAATTTTTGTGGTTCGTTGCACGATGTGCACATTCCGTCCTGCCAGCCCGTCTCCGCCTGCAAGGACGCCGTGATCCACCAGTTCCGCGCTTGTGGGGTTGCC
>JAQVYA010000032.1 GCA_028708865.1 Desulfovibrio sp.
GGAAGTGGTCACGGCCAGGGCGCGCATTTGTCCGGCCTTGATTTGGTCGATGACGGCCGAGAGGTTTACGCCGAGAAAGACCACATGCCCGCCCAGGAGAGCCACCTTGGCGTCTCCGCCGCCGTTGTAGGGCACGTCGTTGGCGGCGTAGGGGGAGAGCCCGGCCACGTCCATCAACATCTTGGGACCAATGGCCAGCAGGCCGAACGGGCCGTTGGAGCTAAAGCTCAGCTTGCCGGGGTTCTGCTCGATGGCGGCCACCAAATCGTTCAGGGAACGGTAGGGCGAATCGTCCCGGACCACGAAAACATAAGGGTTGATTTCCAACAGGCCCAGGAAGGTGAAGTCATCCCAGGTGAAGGGGGTGTGGGCGTTCATGGCCGGCACCAGGCAATTGCCGCCCACCCGGGAGAGAAGCAGGGTGTAGCCGTCGGCCTTGGACTTGGCCACAAAGGCCGAACCGGTGATGCCGCTCGCACCGGGTTTGTTCACCACCATGACCTGCTGCGCCAGATAGTTGGGCGCGACCGAGGCCAGGGCCCGGGCCGCCAGGTCAGAGGCCCCTCCGGCGCTGTAGGGGGCCACCAGGGTAATGGGTTTTTTGGGGTAATCGGCCAGAGCCGTCCCCACGCTCAATAATGTGATCGTCAAACAGAGCAGCATCCAAAGACTCTTTCGCAACATCTCGACTCTCCTCACATTACGGGTTGGACAAGTTGGTCACAACATTCAGTCTTTAAGAGGTATATATTTTAATAAGACATGGTGGGTCAATCCCCTTGCCTATGATTTCCCGTTAGAATTTTATTTTGTTTCTTGTTCCAATGGCTGGCTGCCCCTGTTGACCAGGGCGCGGCAGCGGGCTACCAAAGCAAAATGCAACTTCTTTTAGTGACGTCCTTGGCAGGGGTTTTATTGATCTGGAGCCTGGCCGGAACCCGGGCCGGGCAGGGGGAGCCCCCACGGCATGAACCGGAAGTCGGGACCCGGAGCGGCGTGTCGTGGCGGGTGCGGTTGCTGGGCGGTCTGGGCGCGGTCCTTCAGCTGCCGGTACTGGTGGTGGTGCCGATGTTGTTATGGACTGGGGAGTTGTCCGGCGCAGTGAATATCATTTTGGCCCTGATCATGCTGGTGTTACCTGTCGGGTTTGCCTTGCTCGGAATTCGCCTGCTGCTGGGCCGCGTGGAGCCGCGGCAGGATGTTTCCCGCGATTGAGGGGGGCGGCATGTGGAATCCGGAAGCATTGCGCCGGGCGGGATTGCGTTTCTCCGCCGCCGTGACCGGCGGAGCCTTGGGAGGACTTCTGGCCGCAGGTCTGTCTTACTGGCTGTGCGGCCTGCTCCTGGAGCGGCATACCGGGGTGGTGGGGGCGTTTTGGCCTGGGATGGTTTGGCTGGAACGCTGCGTTGCCTGGGGGGCGTTCGGTGGTCTGGTGGTGTTGGCTGTTCGGCCCGGGCGTCGCGCTCTTTTCAAGGCGGTGCTGCTTGCCCTGCTGCCCGGGGTGCTCATGTATACGGGGCTGCTGCCCGTCCTGCCCATGGAGCCGTCTCCCCTGGCGGACGCGGGGCTGGAACTGACCGTGGTTTCGACGGCCAGCGCGACCTGGGGGCTGACGGCCTGCTGGTGGATGAAGCTCTGCCTGCGCGGCAGATGAAATGATGCCTGCACGGCAGGCTGAGCTTTGTTTTGGGGGAGTTCTTATCAACCCGTTGTGCGGGGCGGGGCTGCCTTGATGTTTTTTCTTTTTCCTTTGAACTGTTCTGCTTTGGAACAATCCGATTCCGGTTGACGCCTGCGTCCGGCCCGGGTACGGCTGAAGGGCATGCAGGGGTGGCTGGAAAGCCTGAGAGGATACCCTTATGACCTGATCCGGGTAATACCGGCGAAGGGAGCTGATATCCGAAGCGTCGCGCACCGCTGCCGTTTTCCCCAGGGGAAGGCGGCTTTTTTGTTTCTCCGCACGCAAGCCGCCCCACCAACCGCAAACCGCCAGGAGGTGGGCAATGACCCGCAAACAGCAAGCCGAACAAGGCATCATCACTGAAGACATGGCCGCCGTGGCCGCCCAGGAAGGCCTGGCTCCCGAATTCGTCCGCGACGAACTGGCCAAAGGCACCCTGGTGATTCCCCGCAACGCGGGACGCAAGCTGGAACAGCCCCGCGCCGTGGGCCGGGGAACATCCGTCAAGGTCAACGCCAACATCGGCGCTTCGCCGTACCATTCCAGCCTGGACGAGGAACTGGCCAAGCTGGACGCGGCCGTGGCCGCGGGCGCGGATTCCGCCATGGACTTGTCCCTCGGACCGGACCAGATCCGCATCCGCCGGGCCGTACTGGAACATTCGCCCGTCATGGTGGGCACCGTGCCCCTGTACCAGACCGCCTTTGAACTCTCCGCGTCCAAGCGGGACATGGCAGACATGACCATGGACGACTTTCTGACCACGGTGCGCCGTCAGGCCGAGGAAGGCGTGGACTTCATGACCATTCACTGCGGGGTCACCCGCTCGGCGCTGGAGGCCATGAACGCCCAGGGCCGCCTGTTGGACGTGGTCAGCCGGGGCGGCGCGTTCATGGTGCAGTGGATGCGTAAGAATCAGCGCGAGTCGCCGCTTTATGAACAGTATGACGAGATCCTGGACATCTTGGCCGAGTACGACGTGACCCTTTCCTTGGGCGACGGCATGCGTCCTGGCGCCACGGCGGACGCGGGCGACTGCGCCCAGACAGCGGAACTGCTCACCCTGGCCGCGCTGACCCGCCGGGCCTGGGAGCGGGGCGTCCAGGTCATCATCGAGGGACCGGGCCATGTGAGCATGGACCGCATCGCCGACCAGATGCGCCAGCAGAAGATCCTCTGCGACGGCGCACCGTTCTACATCCTCGGCCCGCTGGTCACGGACGTGGCCGCCGGGTACGACCATATCGCCGGAGCCATTGGCGGAGCCTATGCTGCCATGAACGGCGCGGACTTTCTCTGTTATGTGACCCCGGCCGAGCACCTGCGTCTGCCCTCGGTGCAGGACGTGCACGACGGCACCATCGCCTCCAAGATCGCGGCCCATGCCGCGGACCTTTCCCGGGGGCGGGCCGCGTCTCTGGAGCGGGACCGCGCCATGTCCCGGGCGCGCAAGGAGCTGGACTGGAAGGCCCAGATCGAACTGAGCATCGACCCGGCCAAGGCCAAGGCCTACCGGGAGCAGAGCGAGATCGGCGAGGACGACGTCTGCACCATGTGCGGGGAGTTCTGCGCCATCAAGCGGCTCAATTCCTAGCCGATCCGGGGATATCCCTCCCTGAAACCAATACGGGGGAGCCTTGCCTGGGCTCCCCCGTATTTTTTTTGAGGCGACCGAGGCCGCGTCAGACTCCCAGCTCCCGCTGGAGGTGTTCCAGGTCGATGTGTTCGGCGATGAGCTTGGCGCCTTGTTCGATTTTGATCTTATCGCGCAGCTTGTGGCGCGAGAGAATGGACTCCATCTTCTTGGCCACAGTGAAGGTGTCTTCCCTGGCGATGATGATGGGGGTCTTGAGCACTTCGGAACGGGTCAGGATGATGTCGTTGGGATAGAGGTTTCCGGTGAGGATCAGGCAGGGGGCATCTCCCTCCAGGGCCACGAGCTGCACGTCGGAGCGGTCGCCACCCACGATGATGGCCGCGTTCTGGTGCTTGCGGAAGTGGGTCATGAAGTTCTCCACCTGCATGGTACCGATGAGGAAGCGCTCCACCACGCGGTCCGCGTTGGCATGGGCCGAAACCACCTTGCCGCCCAGGCGGTCGGCCAGGTCCGCCACGGTGATGGTGCCCATGATGGTGTCCGTGGGGATCACGCCGAGCACGCGGATGCCGATGCGTTCCAGGAATGGCTTGATCAGCTCGTTGACCTCGTCCATGAAGGTGGCGGGAATGTCGTTGAGGATCACGCCGGCGAGCCGGTCGCCCAGGCTTTCCTTCATGATGGCCAGGTAGTCGTATTTGAGGTCCTTTTGAAAGCGGTCGATGATGACGCACTTGAGGTCCAGCTCCCGGCAGAGGGTCACGCCGTCCACCCCACAGTACTTGCCCGAATACATGGACCCGGACCCGGCCACCAGCACCATGTCGCGGCCCTGGCTTAGGGACTGGTAGGCCTCCTGGATGCGGGGCACGGCTGGTTCGCTTTTGCCGGAAAAGGCCTGGACCTTGAAGTCGTGGGTCACCACCACGGGGGTGACCTGTTCGGGGTCTCCGGCCAGGCCGAGCACGTCCTGCACGAAGAAGGCGTCCTCGTCTCCGAGCTTGCCGTCCTTTTCCAGGGGCAGCGCGCCCACGGGTTTCATGTAGCCTACGTCGAGGCCTGTTTCTTTGAATTTCAATCCCAGGCCGATGGCCACCATGTTTTTTCCCGAGTAGCCCGAGGTGGCTCCGATATACAGTCCAGGCATACGCTCCTCCGTCCTTGCTAGGCTGTCTGTTGCTTGGCGCCTTGGCGCGCCTTTTCGCCGGGGGTCAGGCCCCGCGCAGGCGGGCTTGGGACAGTGTCAGCCGCATGTCCACCACCAGCGCGCCTTTGTTGTACACCAGAATGGGTCCGATGTCGGCTTCTTCAATGGCCGGAAAGTCCGTGGCCATTTGCCCCACGGTGAGGAGGATGTCCTCGATGGCGCAGATGTCCACGCTGTCCTGCCCGCGCACGCCGCGCAGCAGGGGAAAGGCTTTGATTTCCCGGATGATGCCCTGCACATCCCCCAGGGCCAGGGGAGCCAGACGGCTGGCCTGGTCGCCCAGCACCTCGCTGTGCACCCCGCCCTTGGCAAAGGTGATCAGCGGGCCGAATTGCTGGTCGCGGACCATTTTAACGCGGACGTCCCGCGCTCCCCCGGGCACCATGGCCTGCACCAGGCAGCCCAGGATATGGGCTTCGGGGCGGCGGCGGGCCGTGCGGGCCGTGAGCTCCAAAAACGCCTTGCGCACCTCCCGGGGGGTGGTGAGGTTCAGGAGCACGCCGCCCACGTCCGTGCGTTCCGCAATGTGCGGGGAGGCGATTTTCATGGCCACGGGGTAGCCGATTTTTTTGGCGTGGCGCACGGCGTGGTCCGAGGTGCGGGCCAGCTTGGATTCCGGGAAGGGCATCTCGTAGGCCATACCGAATTCCTGGGCCTCGAAGCCCACCAGCTCGGTGAGGCCGGTTTCCCGGCAACGGTCCATGATGCGTTCGCCCCGGGCGCGGTCCCGCCGGAAGCAGACATGGACCGGATAGCCCCGGTTGCGCCAGAGCCAGTACCCGAACAGGGCGTCCATGGCCTGGACCGCGTGTTCAGGAAAGGCGTAGCAGGGAATGCCTGCCTGACGCAGCAGCACCCGGCCCGGCTCTACCCGGTCCTGGCCCATGAAGCAGGTCAGCACGGGTTTGCCGCATTCCCGGGCCGCTTCTGCCACGGCTTGGGCCGTGGCTTCGATTTCCGCCGATGCCGTGGGCGTGAGCAGGACGAGCACCCCGTGCACCGTGGGGTCGGCCAGCACCGCGTCCAGGGCCAGGCGGTAGCGCTCGGCTCCGGCGTCGCCGATGATGTCGATGGGGTTGTACAGGGAGGCGTACGAGGGCAGGGCTTGGCGCAGGGCTTCCAGGGTATTGCGGGCCGGGGTCACCAGGTGCAGGCGGGTGCCCTCGCAGGCGTCCGCGGCAAGGATGCCGGGGCCGCCGGAGTTGGTGATCACAGCCATGTTGGGGCCCTGGGGCAGGGGCTGGGTGGAGAAGGCCTCGGCCAGCAGAAACATGGAGCGCACGTCGTCCACCTGGATGACGCCGCTTTGGGAAAAGGCGGCCCGGTAGACCTCCCGGGTACCGGCCACGGCTCCCGTGTGGCTGGAGACCGCCCGCGCCCCGGATGGGGTCGTTCCGCCCTTGAGCATGATCAGGGGCTTGTGCTCGGTAAAATCCTCGGCCGCGCGCATGAATTCCTGGCCGTGGTCCAGACTTTCCACGTGGCCCAGGGCCACGGCGGTGTCCGGGTCGTCCCGCAGGTATTCAAGCAGGTGCACTTCGTTGAAGATGGCCCGGTTGCCCAGGTTGGCGAATTTGGAAAATCCCGTGCCCGTACCGGCGGCCCAGTCCAACAGGCCAAAGCACAGGGAGGCGGATTGGGAAAAAAAGGCCACATTGCCCGGGCCGGGCAGGTTGGGCACGGTCAGGGCATGCAGGCCCAGGCCGGGATTGCACAGCCCCAGGGAATTGGGCCCCATGAGGGCGATGTCGTGCCGCCGGGCAATGGACGCGAGCTGCTCTTCCAGGTAATAGCCTTCCCGGCCCTGCTCCTTGAAGCCGGAAGCCAGGATCACGGCGGCGCGGATGCCGCGCCCTGCCAGTTCTGTGAGCACGTCGGGCGCAGCCTGGCGGGGAACGCAGAGTACGGCCAGGTCCATGCCTTCGGGCACTTGGGCCGCGGGCACGGCTTCAAGGCCGAGAATCTCGCCGCCGGCGGGATTGACGGGAATGATGCGGCCCTTGTATCCGGAACGGAGCAGGTTCGCCAGCACCTTGTGTCCGGCCTTGGCCGGGTCGGCGGAGGCCCCGGCCACGATGACGGATCGGGGGGCGAACAGGGCGTCGGCGTTATGTATCGGCAACATGGGGACCAGCTTCATGGATGATCAGTTTTCAGACCTTCAGGATTGTATTGACTATCACTTTTCGCAAGTCAAGCTTTTGCGCGGGGCGCTTACTCACAGTTCCTACGCCAACGAGTTCGACGAAGCGGGCGAGGACAACGAGCGGCTCGAATTCCTCGGGGACGCCGTGCTGGAGTTGTGCATCAGCGAGGAGGCTTTTTTGCGCTATCCCGAGGCCAGCGAAGGGCAGATGACCCGCATCCGCTCCCGTTTGGTCAAGGAAAAAAGCCTGGCCGACGCGGCCCGCGTCCTGCACCTGGAGCGGTATCTGCTCTTGGGCCGAGGCGAAGAATCCCAGGGCGGGCGCACCCGCGATTCCCTGCTCTCCGATGCGCTGGAAGCGCTGTTTGGGGCCGTGTTTCTCGACGGCGGCTACACGGCCGCCAAGGCCCTGATCCTGCGCGTCTTCACTCCATTTTGGCCCGAAGAGCCGGACGTGCGCGCCTCCAAGGATCACAAGAGCCGCCTCCAGGAGATCACGCAGCAGCAGCTCCATTCCCTGCCCGTGTACCGCCTGCTCGGCTCCGAGGGGCCGGAGCACGCCAAGAGCTTCCTGGTGGAAGTGGAGCTTTCCGACGGGCGGATATTCCAGGGCCGGGGCGGCAGCGTGAAGAAGGCCGAGCAAACGGCCGCTTCCCGGGCTGTTCAGGCTCTGGAGTCTCCTTCATGAACCCTGCGTCGCTACCTGAAAACCAAAACGTGGACGCTGTCAACCAACCCGGCCCGGCGCGACCGGTTTAGCGGATGCGTTCCACCCGTTTGATGCCGTCCCGGTCTAGCACGATGCGGTAGCGGCTGCTTTTCCGGCCTTCCGGTCCGATCCGGCTGCGGATCATGTTCAAGTGGTAGACCTTGCTGCCCCGCACCCGGCGGCAGCGGTCCCCGTCCAGCACATAAAGCGGTTCTTCAGGGTCGTCCATGGAACGCAGGAAATCGTGCACGCCCAGGCGGGTGATGTCCAGCATGCCGTCGCAAAATCCGTTGGCCATGAGACTGTGCGCCCGGGGTTTGACGATGATGTCCTTGTGGTAGTGGATGATGGTTTCCTTGCGGAAGGCGTTGGATACGTCCACCATGTGCACCTTGTCCCGCAGGGCCAGGATTTCCGGCGGCAGGGATTTTTCGGACACGTAGCCGAAGGTTTCCTTGCATACGCCCACCAGGGTTGTGAAATTGCGGAAAATGGCCAGTTTGCGGTCCGCCAGAATCCGGCGCAGCCAGGAGGACATGGACGCCTTGAGCAGGTCCTTCATGCGGTCTTTGAAGATATAGCTGATAATCAGGGCCATGAACAGGGGCGTGCTCAGGGAGCCGTACCGCCCCTGCCAGATGAAGGCGATGGCCGTGGCCACCACCATGGCTACTCCCGCGGCCACACCGGCCACCACCTGCTGCCAGAATCGGCGGTCCCGCCGCTCGCGCACGTCCAGGAACAGGGCGCTGCTCATGTATTTCTTCAACATGCTCCAGCGGAAGACAAAATGTTCGTTGTCGTCGTCCGGACGCGGAATCGCCGCCCCGGTCAGCCGGGACCGGCAGGCCAGTTCCGCGCTGATGAACGCATGGACTTGCCTGGCCGCTTCTTGTGCCGCGGGCATGGCCTGCAAACGGTCGAGCATGCGAAAGGCGTAATAGGTGGTCACGATGCTGAGGAATTCCTCGCCGTAGCCGTACGCGGGGCTGTGTTCCAGGCCGGTGCGGCGCACCACCGGGGCCAGGGCGCGGTATTCCCGGAGCAGGTCCCGGCTCTGGCATAAATATTCGAGGGCGGCTCCGGGGGCCCTGTCCGCCGGGGAGGAGGCCGCCTTGAGCCCCCGGGCGCGCAGGGCGCGTTTGGCCGCAAGGCAAAAGACCTTGACGTGATCTTCGAATTCTTCCTGTGTTGGCTGTTGGCCGTTCTCCGCGTTGTGCAGCAGGGCGACAAGACGGCCCAGCGGCCCTTGGGGCGCGTCCAGGGCGTCCAGGCGGGTCCAGGGAATGCGCAGGCGGATGTAGTTCTTGAGCCGTCCGAAGAATTCCTTGCGGCCCAGTGTACCTGGGTGGATGTTCAGGCTGTTGGGGATGAAGAGATAGGTATCCACGCTGTAGATGCCCTTGCTGCCTGGATCTTCAAAGGGAAGGCTCAGCTTTATTTCAAATTGGTAGTGATCGTGAAGGGAAATGGTTTCCTTGAGCATCAATGTATTCTCCGATGAAAAATAAAAAAAGTATGACGAACCGCCGGGGCGGCTTCATAAACGGAACGCGTTGGTGTGGTGCTGGTTTTTCTCCGGGGGCCCGGGGATGGCCGTCGGCGAGTGACTTCCGCGCATGTTTCGGCGCGGGGTATGGGACCCGGCATGCCGCGGACCGGGGTACGGCAGGAACGGGCGCGGGCGGAACCGGATGCTTAAAGCAAACGCGTTTACGGCGGGAATGTCAAGGGCGGGAGTTGGGAGGCGTGCAATGCGAACGGGACCGATTCCTGGGAATCGGTCCCGTTCGCATTGGGGGACAGGTGGTTCGGAGGAGGGGGAGGCTCTTCGTCCTGAAGGGCGCTCCCGCACGTCCGGGCCGGCTCGGGGTTATCCGCCGATGAGCTGCATGGCCATCCTGGGCAGGGAGTTGGCCTGGGCGAGCATGGCAATGGCGGACTGCGAGAGAATCTGCTGGCGCACGAACTCGGTCATCTCCGTGGCCACGTCCACGTCTGAGATGCGGGATTCCGCGGCCTGCATGTTTTCCGCCTGGATGGTCAGGTTGGTGATGGTGTTTTCCAGACGGTTCTGCATGGCGCCGAGGTTGGCGCGGATCTTGTCCTTGGAGACGATGGCGTTTTGCAGGTTCTCCAGGGCGAGCTGGGCCGCGCGCTGGGTGGAAATATGGGAGTTGTGCAGCCCCAGGGCCGAGGCCGTGGAGTTGTTCACCGCGATGTAGTAATAGTCCTCGGCCGAGTCGTTGCCCGTGCCGAAGTGGATCTTTACCGGCCCGGTGGGCACAAGGCCGTTGCCGTTGTGCTCGATGGATTCCTGGGTGTTGGGGTCCAGCCCGGCCAGGGAGCCGTTGAGCATATGGATGCCGTTGAAGTCCGTGGCATTGGCGATACGGGTGATTTCCGACGCCATGGCCTGGTATTCCGAGTCGATGATCAGGCGTTGGTCCGAGGTGTACGTTCCGGTGGCCGCCTGGACCGCCAGTTCCTTCATGCGGATGAGCTTCTCGTCAATGACCTGAAGCGCGCCGTCCGCGGTCTGGATCATGGAAATGGCATCGTTGGCGTTGCGCACGCCCTGGTGCAGGGAGGCCACGTCCGCGCGCATGAGCTCGCGAATGGCCAGGCCGGCGGCGTCATCCGCCGCGTTGCCGACGCGCAGACCCGAAGAGAGTCGGCGGGTGGACGTGGCCAGCTCGCCGTAATGTCCGGTCAGGTTTCTGGCGGCGTTCATCGCCATCAGGTTGTGGTTGATCACGAGGGACATGAGAAAACCTCCTTGTTCAAACGAAAAGTTCCTTCTTTTCCGCTTGGCGGTGTAACCCTTTGGCCGAACATCAAGCATCGTGTGTGCCAAATATGAATTAGACTTTGATTTGTGCACGTTAGTGATCTAAATATATTCTAGAAAACCTGCGTGAGCCGGGGCTTTTGAGAATTTTCTGCCGTGCGCGTCAGGGAGTTGGCACTGCCGGCGGGTAAAAGGTGCCGGGCCTGCTTCGGGAGGGTGACGTCATGACGGATCCGCCTGCCGGAATTTCTGGAGCGGAGTTTCGTTCCGCCGTTCACAATAAAAATCGGAAAACGGGCTTGACTCGCACTACAAAGCGTTTTGGCATGTTCTGGATTTCACAAGCGTGGAGAGCGCTTGCCCGGGGGGGGGAAGATTGCTAGGCCCGAGGCATGAACCGTGTCCCGCCCGGCGCTGCCGGCGGTGGCCATGTTGAGAAACAACCCCCTTCAGGAGGATCATGATCATGTCGTACAAGGAAATGCAGGAAGTCCTGATGAAGGAGCTGCGGCTCTATCATTACCCCGTGGCCGTGAAGTTCTTCTACGACCAGGCCGAGCTGGACCACTTCCACGACACCGCCCCGGAGATCGTCACGCCCATCAAGCCCATGACCTTTTGCCAGTGGGAAATCGGCGCACGCATGAAAGGGCAGATCGTCTATTCGGGTGAAGAGGGCCTGGGCTGCGGCAATGCGCGGTTCTGCTTCGGCTGGAAGGAGCTGGACGAGTCCGAAATCAAGGGACATCTCAAATATACCCGCGACCGCGAACAGGCCGAGCGCTTCGTCAAGACCAAGCCTCGCCTGCGCGAGGGACTGCTGGGCGTGGCCGTGGCTCCCCTGGGCAGCGTGGACGGCCTCTACGAGCCCGACACCGTCCACTTCTACTGTGACAACATGCAGGCCTACCACTTGGCCGTGGATTACATGGCCGCCACGGACACGCACCCCCTGCGCCCGAGCATCACCATGAACTCCTCCGCCTGCGGCGGCAACGTGCATACCTTCATGGAGCAGCAGTTCAACATGCTTCCGGCCTGCTCCGGCAGCTACAACGCGGGCAAGACCGAGCGCGGCGAGATCAACGTGATCATCCCGGGCAAGCAGTTCAAGGATGTTTTCCAGCGTTTGCAGGACCGCATTGAGGCGGCCAGCAGCTCCATCACCCGCCCCGGCGACGGCTTCCCCGGAGCGGACATTTGCAAAAACTGCCCGCTCATCGTGTTCAAAAAAGGAAAATAACGGCCCGGCGGGTAACGCCGCGAGCCATATGCGAGAAGGCGGTCCTTGGGGGCCGCTTTCTTTTTTGGGGCAAAGTATTTTTCTGGGAACGCACCAAAGGAAGCGGCGCGCCTGGGAAGGGGCGCGCCGCCTTGCCGTTGCCGCCGGGAGGAAGACCGGTGGCCGGATCGGATGAGTGGAGTCGTATGGCAATCCGCCGTGGCGGCTTGCCTTTTTTGCGGAGGCCCTGAAAGCGGCAACCGCGTTCCGGGACGGCGGCCTAGCGCTTCATGGCAATGACCTCGCCGAGCATGGAGTCCGTTGTGGTGATGACCTTTGTGTTGGCCTGGAATCCGCGCTGGGTGGTGATCATGCGTACGAACTCGGCGGCCATGTCCACGTTGGACATTTCCAGGGAGTTGCCGTCAATGGTGCCCTTGCCCTGTTCCCCGGCAAAACCGGTGAGGGCCTGGCCCGAGTCCTGGGTTTCGGTAAAGAGGTTGCCTCCTTCCCGGCGCAGGCCCCATTCATTGGTGAAGGTGGCCAGGGATATCTTGTACAATTCAATGACCTGCCCGTTGGAGTAGCGGCCCGTGAGAACCCCGTCCCGGCTGACGGAAACGTTTTGCAGGATGCCTGCGGGGTAGCCGTCCTGGGATTGGTACAGGGTACTGGAGCCGCCCGTATCAAAGCTCTGGGAGGCCAGGGCGCTGATGGACGGAATTTCTGCGTTGGGCAGGGTGGACTGCACGTCCGTGATGTTGTTGCCCACCATGGCCGCGTTGGAAGGCAGGGTGCCGCCTCCGGCCACGCTCCAGCCGCCCCCGATGTTGGAGCTGGTGATGCTGGAAGTGTTGCGGATGCCGAAGTTGATTTCAATGGGCTGGGCGTTTTCCGAGGTGGCCAGGGACGCGTTGGACGCGCCCAGGAAGTTGCCCGTGCACAGGGGGTAGCCCCGCGTGGAGTAGCGGGCCAGGCTCCAGTTGGAGAGCGCGCCCACGTCGCCGTCGTTGGACCCCTTGTAGGTGTAGGCGGACTGGCCCACGAGCTGCCCGGAGCGGAAGGTCAGCGTACCCGTCATGAGCACGCCGCCGTTGGACGTGTCGGACATGCGGTGGAAGCTCGCTCCCGAGCCGAAGAAACGTCCGTCTTCGGAGGGCGGCACCGTGACCATATATTCCCAAACCTGGTACCCGCCCGAGTTGGAAAGGGTCACCTGGTCGAAATACGTTGTCATGGTGTGGGCCGTGCCGATGTCGTCGTATACCTTCATGCTCGTGGAGTAGGAATAGGCCGTATCCGCGATGAACCGCCCGTCGTTGTCCGCGTCCTGGCCGTCCCAGGCGGAAAAAAGCGCGAAATACGGGTTGGTGGTGGAATTGGAACGGCTCTCATCCTGGGGATCCAGGTTGGTGATGAAGCTGGCCTGGTTGGTGGCCTTGGGCGGAGACTGGAAGTTTTCCAGCCGGATATCCTTAATGGCGCCCTTGACCTTGGTGTCGTTCAGGTCCGAGAGGCTGCCCGTGGTGGCCACGGAGGGCTGGGACTGTTCGATTTCCCATCCTTGAAGCACGTATCCGTGCGGGTCCACGAGGTAACCGTTTTTATCGAACCGGAAAGTACCGGCCCGGGTATAGTACTGGGCTTCGGTATCCTTGGGCGACACCATGAAAAATCCGTCGCCGCCAATGGACATATCAGTGGATTCGTTGGTGGTTTCGAACGCTCCCTGGCTGTAGTCCGTGTAGATGGCAGCCACGCGCACGCCGCGTCCCACCTGGCTGATGCCATTGGACGTGGGGAAATCCTGACTCATCAGGTCCTCGAAATGCATGCGCGAACCTTTGTAGGCCGTGGTATTCACGTTGGCCAGGTTGTTGCCGATGACGGTCATGCGTTCTCCGTGGGCCGAAAGGCCGGTGATGCCGGAGTACAGCGATGCTGCAAGACTCATTGTAGACCTCCTTGACTCCTCATATTCCTCATCCGTGAAGACGCCGGGCCATGCTTCCCGTTAGGCACCGGTGCCGGTATCGTCCGTATTGCCGGATTCATCTCCGGTATCCGTTTCATCGCCGTTTTCTTCGTCGTTGTTTTCGCCGTCTCCGTCGCTCTCGCCGCCGGGATCTTCACCTCCGTCGATTTTGCTTTCAGAGACCACTTCGGTGACGAAGTTGAAGTTCACGTAGCGGCCGTCCTTGAGCCGCAGATAGTATCCGCTCTCCTCGGCCACCACGCCGGTGACCTCGCCCGAGACCTCGGTCTGGACCATGACCTGCTGGCCGTCCACGTCTTCTCCGAGCATGCCTACGGAGTAGGTGCCGTCCGCCACGATATTGCCGGAGTCGTCCTTGCCGTCCCAAGCGTATTCAAAGATGCCGGGCTCTTTGCTGCCAAGCAGGTCCGTGCGGACGATGTCGCCGCTTTCGTCGTAAATATTGACCTTCAACTGAGTTACGGCTTCGCCCAGGTTGTAGGTGATGGTGCTGACCTGGTCGCCTTCCTTGGTCACGTTGTAGCCCTTGGCGGAAACGGACTTGCCGATGAAGCTCACGGCCGTGGTCATCTGGTCCTTGGCGGTCTGCTCCAACATGGTGTCCAGGGTGGTGTTCACGTTGGTGAGCTGTTCCAGGCTGGAATATTCGGCCAGTTGGCCGGTCATTTCCGTGTCTTCCATGGGGTTCAGCGGGTCCTGGTGATTGAGCTGGGCCACCAGCAGCTTGAGGAAGTCGTCTTTGTCCATCTGGGACTTGTGCTTGGGGGCGTTGGCTTCGGCCACGTACTGTTCGTGCCCGCCCACAATGTTGCTCACGCCGTAGTATCCCATGGTCTGCTCCTTCTGACTGCCGGAGGCCTAAGCCACCACGTGCAGTCCCTTGCCGGAAAGAATTGCCTGCTGAACATCGGCCACGGACTGGCCCTGCTCCACGCCGCCCACGGTGCGCAGGTTGCGCATGCGTTCCTGGGTTTCGCGGCGGGTCTGCTCGTCCTGGGCCCGGTTGTGCCCTTGCTCGCCCAGCCACTGGCGGTCGTCCTGGCCGCTGCCGAGCTGCGTCTGCACTTCCATCTTGGAGACCTTCACGCCCTGGTCTTCCAGGCTCTGGCGCAGGGCGTCGAGCTGGCCGCTCAGGAGTTTGGCGGTCTCGTGGTTGTCCGTGCGGATCATGGCCTGCACTTCGTTGTTCTTGTAGGTCAGGGACACGGACAGGGCTCCCAGTTCCTGGGGATTGAGCTGGATGGTCAGGCGCTTGCCGCCGTTGGCCAGGCTTTTCAGGGCCGCGTCCTGCACCTGCGAGAGCATGCGCGGGGCCTGGGCGTTCTGCCATGGGCGGGCGGTCTTGGCATTTTCCCCGCCGGTCTGGTTCAGGGCGCTGGTCATGGCGGAATGGATGGACTGAACGGACTGGCCTGCGTTGCGCAGGCTGCCCAGGTCGCCGCGTTCCTGGCGCATTTTGCCCATGAATTCGGCCCAGGCGTCGTTTTCACCGCTTTTGCCGTCCTGGCGGGCGAACTGGTCTGCGTTGCGCTGGTCGTTGAACTCCATGCCCTGGCGGATCTGTTCGCCCAGGGTATTGGTGTGGGCCTTGAGTCGCTGGTCAGCGGAAAGATTGCCGGTCAGACTTTGTTCCACCCGGGCGGCCTTGGCCGCGGCTTCGTCAGCGGTCATGTTCTGGGGAAGCTGTTCAGCCCGGGCGGCGTTGGTGCGGGCGGCCTGGCGGGCTGCGTCGGCCAGGGTGTCGGCCTTGCCGTGCTCCCCGGTCTTGTTCTGCGTCAGTTGGAGGGCCTTTTCCCGGGCGTGGGCCAGGGCATCCTGCATGGTCTTGCCCACCACGCGGACCAGACCCAGTTCCTTGCCCTGCAATTCGCCTTTGAGCTTGCGCAGCTCATCCATGAAAGCGGCAAGTTCTTCCTTGTCCAGGCCCGAGAGCTTGTCCGGGGACATGCTTTCAATGCGGCGGCCCAGCGCCTCCAGCACGTTGGAAACATTGCCCTGGGCCAGTTCGCCCACCATGCCCTTGGATTCCGAAGCCGAAAAGCCCAGCTTCTGGAACAGGGTCATCATCTTTTGACGTTGGCCCGAAGAAAATTCCAGAGTCTGCCGCAAGCCGTCCATCTTGTCGGAAAGGGCGGAGACGAATTCGCCCCAGGTCATGCCTTCCTTGCTGTTGACCCGGTCCTCCAGCTCCTGGATGTCCTCTTTGGTGAGACCGTACTTTTCCAGCTGCGGCTTCATGGCCTGGAAGCTTTCCGGATCAACGGGCACGTCCTTCATGTCGTCCAGTTCCGGTTCTTTTTCGACCTGGGTATCCCGAGATTCCACTTCCCTAGTCGTCTGCCGTTCGGTCCGGGCCACGTCGCGGAACACGGTGTCCAGGCTGGGCGCGGCCGCGAACTCCCGGTCCCTGCCCATGCCGGACTCATGGTCCATAAAGGTTTGAAAAATGTTCGACCCGAAATCCGAACCAGCGGACGCGCCGCCGAACAGGGCGGTTCTCCCGGTGGCCTGGGTGGCGTTGGTCGTGGATTGGATCAGAGGAACATCTTGCATGGCTGACTCCTTTGCGCTGATAGCAATCAAGAGCCGTGCCAAAGTTGATGCGTAACTATTTAAAGGTGTTGATGAGAAGCGGAGAGGCGGGAAAGAGGATATTTTTGCCGGGTGCCCCGCAGGAGGCCCGCGGGATCAGCATCAGCAGCGCGCCAGCAATTCGCCCAGGGCTTCCAGGTGCCCCACCTGGGTGGTCCAGCACTCTGCGGAAAAATCACTGTTTTGCAGGGCCAGTTCGGCCAGTCCCGTGAACGGGGCCAGTTCCCGGGGGCCGTCCTGCCAGAGCGAGCCCCGGGAGCAAGGCGTGTTGTCGCGTTGTTCTCCGGCCGGGAGGCTGCCCGGCGTGGCGTGGCGGCTAGGTTCACGGCCCGGGGAGCGTTTGCCGCCCAGTTCCCGGGTAAACACGGTCACGGCCTGGGGCAGGGTCTCGGCCAGGGAGGCGCAGGTGCCGGGGGCGGCCGAGCGCAGTTGCTCCAGCGCGGCCTGGGCGGGCCGGTTTCCCCAAAGACCTAGCCGCCAGCCGAAAAAACTTTTCCAAAACGAACCGGTGAGGTCGTCGGCATTGTCGGGTGCGTCCAGGCGGGAGAGCCGGAATAGCCCGGTGCGGTCGCGGCCGGTTTCGTACAGCGCCAGCCCCTGGGGCGCGCCGGAAAGGGACAGACCGCGCACGGCGCGGGCCGCCACGTAGGCCACGGCTTCGGGGGTGAAGGCCTCGTGGCAGTGCAGCCGCTGGCGGGAGCATTCCCAGCAACCTTCGGCGCAGGGCATGTCGGCGCGGAGCACCAAATGGCCCGGCTGGTACGGGCCGGTTTCGTGCGGGCTGACGTTGCCCATGGAGAGGTTCAGGGTGCGGCATCCTGTCCAGGCGGCCAGATGCATGGGGCCGGTGTCCGGGGTGATGAGCAGGGAGCAGGCGTTGAGCCCCCGGGCCAGTTTGCTCAGGGGCAGGCGGGCGCAGAAGTCGGGCACGGGTTTGCCGAAGCGTTCCCGGGTTTCCCGGGCCAACTGTTTTTCCGCGGGGCCGCCAAAGAGCACGGGCCGGATGTCCCGCCGGACCAACTCGCGCAGGAGTCCGGCCCAGAATGCGGCATCGGGTCGTTTGGCCGGGTCGCTGGCTCCGAGAAACAGGCCTACTTGCGGCTTGGAGCGGTCCGGGGGGCGGGGCGGGTCGAACCTGGTGGCGCGCATGCGGGCCAGGGGCACGCAGTCCAGGGCGTTGAGGTCGGCCCAGTGCAGGCGATTGTGCCGATTGTTGCCCACCAGGGCGGCGCGGTATAGTTGCCAGGAGCCGTGCACGCGGCCAAGGCCCTTTTCCAGCGCCGGACCCAGCACTGCGTCCGCGTCCAGCTCTCCGGCCAGACGAGCCGCCCGCTGGCGGATGGAAAGATTGATCACCAGCTTGTACTGGTGCCGCTTGAGCACGTGGACCCCTTCCCAGGGGAAGTAGGTCACGCCCGGACTAAGGGGCATGAGCGGCTCGTAGAATCCGCGTTCGGCCGCCACCCACACTGGACGGCCCGGATGCAGGCGTTGCAGCCAGAGCATGAGCGGAAAGGAGAGGATCAAGTCTCCCATGCGCTGCATTTGAAGGATAAGGATCGGGTCCTGGGCCATGCCGCCTAGTTACCTGTAGCCGGGCGCGGTGACAAGCCCTGCCCGTACCAAGCCGGGGCCGGAAGAGAGATTCGGTGCTGCTAGCTGCTGACGCCCGGTTCAAAGGTCAGTCGCATGGTCTGCATCAGGGTTTCCAGCCGGTGATCATAGGTGTGCTCGGCCAGTACGCGGCAGCGGGCGGCCTCCGCCACCCGGGCGCGGCCCTGGGGATCGTCCAGCCAGCGCTGCACCAGATCCGGGATTTCTTCCGGGTCCGTATAGGCGATCACCTCGCGGTCCGGTTCAAAGAGCCGGTCCATCTGGCGGCGCTGGTCCGTGATCAAGAATCCACCGCAGGCGGGAACGTCGAAAACCCGCTGGTTTACGGCCCCCTTCATTTGCAGGCTGGTGCAGTTGAAGTTGACCTTGCTGCGCGGATACAGCCCGGGGAGCTCGTCATAATAGGATACTTCGGGATGGTGCCGCCAGCCCGATTCCCCGGCCAGCAGGTCGTGCCAGCCTGGGTCCCCCACGATGAGGGGGGCGAGGGGCAGCAGCCGCCGCACGCAGTCCAGTCGGTAGTCCAGGGTGGATTGCCAGGTGATCAGGGTTTCCAGGGCCAGCATGCGGGAGGGCTCGCCCAGGGCCATGAACTCCTCGCGCAGGTGGGGATAGTTGGTCAACAGATAGCGCGCGGCCGAGGACTCTTCCGAGGGGCCGAAGCCTGCGGCGATTTCCCGCAGCTGTCCGGCCAGGGCGTCGCTGGGTTGGGCCGCCCGGAAGCGCCCCAGGACCTTGGCGGTCATGGAGTTGCCCACAAAGGAGACGTCCGCGTCCCAGGCTGCATTGCCCGGGGCTCCGGGGACGAAACGGTGCGTGTCCGCGGCCAGGGGCAGCCAGGAGGCATGGGGGTAGCCCAGGGCCTGGAGAGATTCCACATTGTCCGCGTCCCAGGTGAAGAGCAGGGTTTTTTCCGCGTGGGTGCGCGGGTAGGCGGGTAGGATCAGATGGGGGTTGTCCACGAACCAGGAAGCCAGAGGCAGGTCCAGGGCCTCCAGGATCTGAAGCAGGACGCCTTCCCGATCCACGCCCAGGTGGTTCACCGTGAGCACGAAGTCGGGCCGGAACGTGGTCAGGGCGCCCAGAATGGTCCGCACAAAATCTTCCAGGCCCATTTCCTTGGCTTGCAAATCCAGGAGTACGTGCTCCACGTCCAGGCGTTCGCACGCGGCGCGCACCTCGCCCAGCAGGAAATATTGGCTGGTGAGCAGCAGGATGCGGGGTTTGCGGGTTTGAAATTTGGGCCAGCGGCGCTGAGGCTCGGACATTGAGGGCATGGGCGTCTCCGGTGGGTGATTTTTCGGGAAACCGACCCTAGCCGGACCCGGGGGCAAAGTCCAGGTGCGGCGCGGGTCAGGACGAGGCAAACTCTTCGCTGTTCAGCAGGATGGTCACGGGGCCGTCGTTGACCAATTCCACCTGCATCTCCGCGCCGAACCGGCCGGTCTGCACCGGGCCGCGGGCGCGGGCGCGCAGGTCCGCCACCAGCCGATGATACAGGGCCTCGGCCTCTGCCGGGGGAGCCGCACGGTTGGCAAAGGAAGGACGCATGCCCTTGCGGCAGTCCGCATGCAGGGTGAACTGGGAAACCACCAGAATTCCGCCGTCCGCGTCCTGAACGCTGCGGTTCATCTTTCCGGCTTCGTCACTGAAAATACGCAGCCCCAACAGCTTGCCGAGCATCTTTTCCCAGAGCCGGGACCCGGCCAGTCCGTCCTTGGGCGCACGGTGGTCCACATCCTCGGCTCCGAAGCCCGCAAAAACCAGCAGGCCATGTTCGATCTCGCCCACCACCTCCTGGTCTACACGCACTCGGGCCGAGCGTACGCGCTGCACTACGAGTCGCATGTTTCCCGATCCTCAAGCCGGGCCCACTCCCGGTCCAGGTAGGCTTCCTGCTCCTCGGGGGCCAGGTCTTCCAGTCGGCGATCCAGGTCCGCGTCCTGTTCCCGCCGCACACCGCCCAGCAGGCGGCGCAACTCGGCGTCCGCGCTCAGCGCGCCCGGAATCGGTAGGGGGCGTTTGTCCATGGTCATGCTCAGACCTCCATGTAGGTTGCTTTTTGCGCTTCTTTTTCGGCGACGGAAACTTCCACCAGCCGGACATTTTCAGGGAGCTTCCCGGAAAGTTGCCGATAGACGTACATGGCGATGTTTTCGCTGGACGGGTTGCGCTCCAGAAAAAAGGGATGCTCATTGAGGTGGTGGTGGTCCAATTCCTCCAGGATTTCGCGGGTCAGATTCTTGAGCACCTTGAAGTCCACGAGGTACTCCACCTTGGGGTCCAGCCGGGACCCTTCCACCACCACTTCCACGCCAAAGTTATGGCCGTGCATACGCTCGCACTTGCCGCCGTAGTTGCGGAGCTGGTGCGCGGCGGAAAAGCCGAGTTTCACGGTGAGCCGCCAGAGGGGGCTGGGCATGCGTGTCTCCTTGCGCTGGGGCGCGTCTTGGGGCGGGGGCCGCCCGGATTATTTGTTGCGAGGGATGGGGTCGCCCGGGAAAGGGGCGTCGTCGCGGTCCGTGTCCAGGGTTTCGAACTCCAGGGTTTCGAAGTCTTGTTCGTGCCGTTGTCCCTGGGCCGGAGCCGGTTTGGCGGCGGCGTCTTCGGGCTGGTCCAGATCCGCATCCGGGCCGTAGTCCGCATCCGGCCCGCAGTCCGTGTGCGGTCCACAGCCCGGGTGCATCCGGGGGGACGGGGCGGCGGTCCCGGCATGGGAGTGAAGAAGCGGATCGGCCAGGGCTTCCAGATGGATTTCCAAACGTTCGAGCCGTTCGAGCCGATGCAGGATTTCCGCGTTCATGGCGTTGGCATCTTCCTGTTGGAGCAGGATTTCGCGCAGGAGGCGCACGGCTTCCGCGCTGTTGCGCCAGGCCAGAAAGGGCGCGGCCAGAGCCAGCAGGACCAGTACGCCCAGGCCGAAGAGCAGGTATTGAAGAAAGAGTCCTTGTTCCATGAGGCCTCCGGGAATTGTCGCGTTGCAGGGCTCGGTTCGGGCGCGGCCGCCGGGATCAGGCCACGTCCTCACGCCATTCGTCGATTTGCTTCCAGAACCGGGAGTCGGGCCGCACGCGCCAGCCGTTGCCCAGCTCCAGAGTGCAGAGGCATTCCTGTGTGCGCATGCGCAGGAGCACCGGGGCCGGGCCTTTGTGCGCCTCCAGGATGGAACGCAGGTCGGCCAGGCGGTCCTCTTGGCAGATGCATTCCAGCACGTCGATGACCACGGCTGCATCGCTACGCGCCGTGACCTCGCCCAGCAGCTCCACTTTTTCGGCCAGGAGTTTGGCCTGCTTGGGGCCTTCTTCTTCGCCCGGGGCGCCGCGTTTGTCCACCTTGGCCTCCACGTACAGGGGCAGGTCCTGCTCCAGCAGGGGCTTGGCCAGGGCGTAGACGTTGGGCAGCATGGTCAGTTCGCCCATGCCGCTGAGGTCCTCCACGGTGCAAAAGGCCATCTTGTCGCCGCGTTTGGTGATGTACTCCTTCCGCGCCGGCACGATCAAGGCGGTCTTGATCATGGTGCCGTCGGGCAGATCGCAGGATTCCTCCAGGGTGGTCAGGCGCATGCGCAAGAGCTCGGGCCGGTAGGGCAGCAGGGGGTGGCTGGTGAGGTAGAAGCCCAGGGCTTCCTTTTCATACCGCTGTTTCTCGGCGTCCTCCCATTCCGGAGCGTCGATTTCGTCCAGGTGGAAGCAGGCGTCCGCTTCGGGCCCGGAAGAGCCGCCCCCGAGCATGTCCAGCATGTTGAGCATGCCCGAGGCCTTGTCCTTGGCCTTTTTCTGGCCCATGGACACGGCCCGGCCCATGGCCGCGAACAGACCGGCCCGGGTGCAGCCCAGGCTGTCCATGGCGCCGGATTTGATCAGGTATTCGATGACGCGTTTGGAGACCCGCTTGAGGTTGACGCGGGTGCAGAAGTCCACCAGGTCCTTGTACGGGCCGTTGGCTTCGCGTTCGCGCACGATTTCGTTGACGGCTTCGTCCCCCACGTTCTTCACGCCGCCCAGGCCGAAAACGATCTTGCCGTGCTGCACGGAAAAGCGGCGGCGGCTGGTCTGGATGTCGGGCGGGAGCACCTCGATCTCCAGGTCGCGGCAGGAGTTGATGTAGGTGTAGACCTTATCCGCATTGGAAAGTTCCGAGCTGATCAGCGCGGCCATGAACTCCACGGGGAAGTGGGCCTTGAGGAACGCCGTGTAGTAGGAAATCAGCGCATAGGCGGCCGAGTGGGACTTGTTGAAGCCGTAGGCCGCGAATTTTTCCATGAGATCGAAGATTTCATTGGCGGTTTTGTCCGGGATGTTGTTTTCCCGGGCTCCTTCCAGGAAGCGCTTGCGCTGCTTGGCCATCTCGGATTCGATCTTTTTTCCCATGGCCCGGCGCAGCAGGTCGCCCTCGCCCAGGGAGTAGCGGGCAATGACCATGGCCGTGGCCATGACCTGCTCCTGGTAGACCATGACCCCGTAAGTGGGTTTGAGGGTGTCTTCCAGGGAGGGATGCGGGTAGCTGACTTCGATCTCGCCGTGTTTGCGCTTGATGAATTCATCCACCATGCCGGAATTGAGCGGACCGGGCCGATACAGGGCGAGCATGGCGATGATGTCCTCGAAGCAGGAGGGCTTGAGCATGCGCAGGTACTTACGCATGCCCGAGGACTCCACCTGGAACACGCCGTCCGTGTCGCCCTTGCAGAATATCTCGTAGGTCTTGGGGTCGGTGAGGGCCATGGTGTCCAGGTCCGGGGCCTGTTTGCCCTGTTCCCGGATGATGTCCAGGCAGTCCTCGACGACGGTCATGGTCCGCAGGCCCAGGAAGTCGAACTTGATCAGCCCGACTTTTTCCACCCGCTTCATGTCGTACTGGGTGACGAGTTCGTCCTTTTTCCCTTTGTAGATGGGCAGGTACTCGGTCATGGGCGTGTCCGAGATGACCACGCCCGCGGCATGGGTGCTGGCGTGGCGGCAAAGGCCCTCCAGCCGCTTGGAAATGTCCAGCAGTTTGGCGATCTGCGGTTCTTCGTCCGCCAGTTTTTTTAGTTCCGGTTCCATTTCCATGGCCTTGGAAATGGTCATCTTCATTTCGTCGGGAATGAGCTTGGCGATGCGGTCGCCCTCGGCAAAGGTCATGCCCATGGCCCGGGCCACGTCCCGGATGGCGGCCTTGGCCTTCATGGTTCCGAAGGTGGTGATCTGGGCCACATGGTCGTGCCCGTATTTTTCCGAGCAGTATTTGACCACTTCCAGCCGCCGGCGTTCGCAGAAGTCCACGTCGATATCCGGCATGGACACGCGCTCCACGTTGAGGAAGCGTTCGAACAGCAGGTCATAGGGCAGGGGGTCCAGGTTGGTGATGCGCAGGGCCCAGGCCACGATGGACCCGGCGGCGGAGCCTCGGCCCGGCCCCACGGGAATTTTGTTGTCCTTGGCCCAGTTGATGAAGTCCTGCACGATGAGGAAATAGGCGGGAAAGCCCATTTCCTTGATCACGCCCAGTTCGTATTCCAGCCGTTCCCAGTAGCGTTTTTCGTCCACTTCGTAGGCGGCGTCGCGCAGGCGGCGTTTGAGCCCTTCGCGGCACATGCGGACGAATTCCTCAGTGATGGAGACGCCTTCGGGCAATTCATAGATGGGGAAGGAATAGTTGCCCAGCTCGATTTCCAGGTTGCACTTTTCCGCGATGCGCTGGGTGTTGGCAATGGCCTCAGGTACGTGGCTGAAGGCCTGCTCCATTTCCTCCGGGGTCTTGAAGTAAAGCTGGTCCGTTTCCATGCGCATGCGTTTTTCGTCATGGATGGTGGACTGGGTCTGAATGCAGAGCAGGACGTCGTGGGCTTCGGCGTCGTCGCGGGTCAGGTAGTGGCAGTCGTTGGTGGCCACCAGGGGCAGGCCGGTTTTTTCCGCGGCCTGGATGAGCATGCGGTTGGCCTGGTTTTGTTCGGGAATGCCGTTGTCCTGGAGTTCCAGGTAGAATTCGCCGGGGAAGATTTCGGCGTATTCCCGGGCCACGGCTTCGCCCGCTTTCTGCCCCTGCTTGAGCAGGGCCTGGCAGACCTCCCCGCCGAGGCAGGCCGAGGTGGCCACCAGCCCTTCGCTGTATTGGCGCAGCAGGTCTTTGTCCACGCGTGGTTTGTAGTAGAAGCCGTCCACCCAGGCCGTGGACACGAGCTGGATCAGGTTCTTGTAGCCGCGCAGGTTTTTGGCCAGCAGGAGCAGGTGGTAGGCGCCGCTGTTCTGGGCGTTTTTTTCATGCAGGCTTCCCGGGGCCACGTAGACCTCGCAGCCGATGATGGGCTTGAGCCCCATGGCCTTGGCCTCGGAATAAAACGTGACCGCCCCGTACATGTTGCCATGGTCCGTGATGG
>JAQVYA010000033.1 GCA_028708865.1 Desulfovibrio sp.
CAGTTGCAGGTCATCCGCCCGGCTTTGCTGTTGGAAAAATCCTACATGAAAACCGCAGCCCGCCAGTGGAATCTGCCCATTTGGGAAAATCTTTGCCCCTCCAGCGGCAAAACTCGCCGGGCTGATTTCCATGAGCGTATCGACGCCTGCATGAAAGTTGGAAAAGATACAAAAAACAAGGTGTTCAATGCGCTTAAACGGCACCAGCTTGACTTGACCTTACAAAAACTCTAGAGTATGACATCCTACAAGGAAACAACTGTGCGACCACGGCCTCTCCACCTCTCAACGCTCCGGATAGTCGATGTTTTTTAGAAAATATCACATTGTCGTCTTCAAGGACAGACAGGGCTCTTGCCGGAAATTCCAAATCCGGGGCTGGATGATCTGCTTCCTGCTCGTCCTCATGGCCGCACTGGCCGGAGGAAACGTCTACCTCTGGGAATATTACGGCAACCACGCCAGTCTGGAACGGGGCTTGGCCATCTCCGAAAAAATCGTGCAGGAGCAAAAAACGCAGCTCCTGTCCCTGTCCCAAAAAATCGCCAATCTCCAGGAAAACCTGACCCGCATCCGGGATTTCGATTCCAAGCTGCGGGTTATGATGAACATCGACCAGAACTCCGGAGAAACCGTCAACCCCCAAGGCGGTCCCACCAGCGCGGACTTTTCCGAAGGCTACCTGCCCCTCTACCGGCAGGAACTGCTCGCCCGCAAGATGCACGAGTTTCTGAACCAGCTGAATGTGGAAGCCCGACTGGAAGAGGTGCGGCAACAGGAAATCCTGCAAACCCTGCGCACCAACCAGGACCTGCTGGAAACCACCCCCTCCATCTGGCCTACGGCAGGCTGGGTCACCTCGCCTTTTGGCCCGCGCATTTCCAAATTCACGGGCAAGCGGGAATTCCACAAGGGCATCGACGTTTCCGCGCCCGAAGGTACGCCGGTCTATGCTCCGGCCAGCGGAAAAATTGTCTATGCCGGCCGGGACGGTTCCTATGGGCTGACCATTAAAATTTCGCACAACTCCAACCTGCTGACGCGATACGCGCACTTGCAGTCCGTGGACGTCAAGGTGGGGCGCAAAATCGAGCGAGGCGAGATCATCGGGCGTGTCGGCAATACCGGACGCAGCACCGGCCCCCACCTGCACTACGAAGTCCGGCTCTCGGGCATGCCCGTGGACCCGCGACACTACATCCTGAACTAGACCCAGGCCCTCCACACGGAGGGCCTTTTGATTTCCAGGCTTCGCCGGTTCCCCCTGAACCTGAATTGGTCACCCCGGAATCCGGCCAGTAGATCAACAGGCCCATGCCGCCCTCCGGGAACCCCGGTTTCCCAGGACGCTCGCGTGCATGTTCCGCTCCACGTTCCGGCCCCGGCCGAACCGTTTGCCCTCCTCCGGCCTCCCCTTCAGGAACAAGCCCGCACGGGAGGGCGCCTTTCCAGACGCTGTTTTTTCCTGTATTGCCGAACAGGGCGGCGCATGGGGACAGCAAAGCCGTCCACGCCCCTGGACTGGAACTTGCTAGCGGAACACCGATGGATATTTTCGATTTCAACCCGGACTCGCTCCTCAGCTTTTACCTCACGCTGTTTCGCTTCAGCGTGGTCCTGTTTCTGCTGCCATTTTTCGGGGGCAAATCCATTCCTAAACCCGTCAAAGCGGCTCTAGTTCTGGTCCTGACCCTGGCAGTCTGGCCCGAACTGTCCTTTCCTGGTTCCTTGATGCCGGGAAATCCCTGGGAAATACTCATCATGTTCCTCGGAGAACTGCTCATCGGCCTGACCATGGGCATGATGGTCCAATTCCTCTTTGCGGCCATCCAGACCGGTGGCCAGCTCATCGGCTTCCAAATGGGCTTTGCCATGGTCAACGTGGTGGACCCGCTGACCGGCACCAGCGAAGCCGTCACCGCCCATTTCCTTTACATGATCGCCATGCTCACCTTCCTGGCCTTGGACGGCCCTCTGCATCTGCTCAGCGGGGTGGCTCGCAGCTTTGAGCTGGTTCCCCCGGGGTCGTTGCTGCTCACCCCGGAAGCCGCCAACCACGTTTTCGACTTTTCCCGCCAGCTGTTCATTCTGGCCATCCGCATCGCCGCCCCCATCATGGCCGCCCTGTTCATGGTCGACCTAGCCCTGGCCCTTATCGGCCGCGCTGCGCCGCAAATGCACATCCTGGTGCTCGGGTTCCCCATCAAAATTTCCGT
This sequence comes from Desulfovibrio sp., assembly GCA_028708865.1. Classification (GTDB taxonomy): domain Bacteria; phylum Desulfobacterota; class Desulfovibrionia; order Desulfovibrionales; family Desulfovibrionaceae; genus Paucidesulfovibrio. The sequence goes on from JAQVYA010000033.1 coordinate 2,217, forward strand.
GGGCTTTTTCTTTTTGAGTATCCTCTTCGACATTATGTCCACCTACGTCGGCAACTATATTCAAGCCCTGGACGCGGTATACGGCAACTTGCTGCGCGCCCTGGGCCCCGGACTGGGCGGGTAGGAGCCGGGCATGGCCTTTGGACAAAGCGATCCGAGCAAAACGGAAAAAGCCACGGCCAAGCGCCGCAAAAAAGCGCGCAACGAAGGCAACGTCCCCAAAAGTTCGGAGATGGGCAAGGTCATGACCCTGCTCACCGGGATCATCATGCTACGCATCATGATTCCGTACTTTTATGAACATCTCACCGCCATCTACCGCTGGAGCCTGCAAGATGCCCTGTTCATGGAGCTGGACAAGCAGCGGGCATACGAGCTCTTCGTCTGGTGCGTGCAGGAAATCGCCTTTCTGGTCATGCCGATTTTGCTCGTCATCGCCCTGATCGGCTTTTTGACCATGCGGCTTCAGGTGGGAAAACTCTGGACCACCAAGGTCTTTCGCCCCAAATGGGGGCGGATGTTTAATTTGATGAAGGGCATCAAGCGGTTGATGGTCAGTCCGCAGGCTCTGTTCCGCCTGGGGAAAAGCATCGGTCAGGCCGTGGCCGTGGGGGTCGCGCCAGTCATCATCCTGATGCAGGAATACCCCAAACTGCCCACGCTCTTTGACATGACCCCCGAGGGCATCGCTGTCTACATCCTCAGCATCGGGTACAAAATGGCCTGCTACGCCTTGGTTCCCATGCTCATCATCGGGATCATCGACCTGATCTTCAACCGCTGGAACTATGAAGAACAGCTCAAAATGACCAAGGATGAGATTAAGGACGAACGCAAACAGGCCGAAGGCGACCCCGAAGTCAAAGCCGAACAGCGCAAGAAGATGATGCAGAGCATGGCCCAGCGCATGATGGAAAGCGTGCCCAAAGCCGACGTAGTGGTCACCAACCCTGTGCATCTGGCCATTGCCCTGAGCTACAACCCTCTGGAGGCCCCCGCTCCCCTGGTTCTGGCCAAAGGCTCCGGAGCCGTGGCGGAACGCATCAAGGACATCGCCCGAGAAAACAATGTTCCCATCCGCGAAGACAAGCCCCTGGCACAGGCTTTGTATAAGCAGGTGGAGATCGGGGATACCATCCCCGAGGAGCTGTTTCAGGCGGTGGCCGCGATTCTTGCCAGACTCGACAAATTCCGCGCCAACCGTTGATTTCCGGCTCCGCTCACACAGATTGACCAATCGAGCGAGGTGTCAAAAATATGGCCGGGACCAACACCAAGAATTTCCTGAGCAACATCGACTACAAACAATTCGCCAACCAGGGCGACATTCTGCTGGCCGGGGGCGTGGTGGTGATTCTGTTCGTCATGCTCGTGCCCCTTCCAACCCTGTTTCTGGACTTCATGCTTTCGGTGAGCATCTCGTTGGGTCTGGTGGTGCTCATCACGGCCATGTTCATGACAAGTCCCTTGGAATTCTCAATTTTTCCGTCATTACTCCTGGTGACCACCCTGCTCCGGCTGGCCCTGAACGTGGCCACGACCCGAGTTATTCTCCTGTACGGTGACGAAGGAACCGGCGCCGCCGGGTCCGTGATTCAAAGTTTTGGTGAATTCGTGGTCGGCGGCAACTATGTCATCGGCATCGTCATTTTTCTGATCCTCTTCATCCTGAATAAGACCGTCATTGTTCAGGGCACCACGCGCATTGCCGAAGTGGCGGCCCGCTTCACCCTGGACGCCATGCCCGGTAAGCAGATGGCCATTGAGGCCGACCTCAACGCCGGGCTCATCGACGAGCAGCAGGCCGTACAGCAACGCGAAAATATCCGTCGGGAGGCCGACTTCTACGGCGCCATGGACGGTGCGGGCAAGTTCGTATCCGGTGACGTCAAGGCCGGCATGATGATCACCATGGTGAACATCATCGGCGGATTCCTCATCGGCGTGCTGCAAAAAGGCATGGACTGGAGGGACGCCGCCTCCACCTATACCCTGCTGACCATCGGTGACGGGCTGGTGGCCACTATTCCCTCGCTGATCATCTCCACCTCCGCAGGCATCATCGTTTCCCGCGCCGCCTCGGAAGCCAAAATGGGCGAAGAATTCATTGGCCAGCTCACCTTCCACTACAAGGCCTTGCAGCTGGTTTCCTGCATCCTGTTGATCTTTGGGATCGTCCCCGGCATGCCCACCCTGGCATTCCTGTTCCTGGCCGGCCTGATCTACGGCCTGAGCGTGCTTTCCCGTCGCCAGCAGCAGTCCCTGCAAGGCGAAGACCCGGCCGGAGCCGCTCAGAGCGCCGCCCCCACCCTGGACACTCCGGAGGAAGTGCAATCCTTGCTGGCTCTGGACCAGCTTGAACTGGAAGTGGGGTACGGACTGATTCCGCTGGTGGATGAAGAGCAAAGCGGCAACCTGCTTTCGCGCATCCGGTCCATCCGCCGCCAGTTCGCGCTGGACATGGGCGTCATCATTCCCTCACTGCATCTGCGGGACAACCTCCAGCTCAAGCCCGGAGAATACCGCGTCATGATCAAGGGCAACCCGGTGGCCTCGGCCGAAATTCTCATCGACCACTACCTGGCCATGGACCCGGGCGACGCCAAGCACCGCATCCAGGGCGTGGAAACCATGGAACCCGCATTCAACCTCCCTGCGGTCTGGATCCCCGAAGCCCAGAAAGAAGAAGCCATGCTCGCGGGCTACACCGTGGTGGACCCTTCCACCGTGGTGGCCACGCACCTTACGGAAGTCTTCCGTCGCAATTTGCATGAATTCCTGGGCCGCCAAGAGGTACAGGAGCTACTGGACAACCTGTCCAAGCGCGCCCCCAAAGCCGTGGAAAACCTGGTCCCGGGCATCATGTCCCTGGGCAACGTCCAGAAGGTTCTGCAATCTCTGGAGCAGGAAGGTGTCTCCATACGCGACCTGTTGACCATTGTGGAGACCCTGGCTGATTACGGCACGGCCATCCAGGATCCGGCCCAGCTTACGGAGTACGTTCGCTCCCGCATGGGGCGCACCATCCTGAAGCCCTATCTGGCTTCGGACGGCAGTCTGCCCATCCTGACCCTGGACCCGGAAATAGATCAACTTCTCAACGACAGCCTGCGCCAAACCGACCAGGGCGCCTACCTGGCCATGGAGCCAGGACTGGCCCAACGCATCATCCAGAATACCAACCAGACGCTGGATAATGCCGTAGGCACCGACGGCACCCCGGTTCTGCTGGTGGCTCCGCACATTCGTACCCATTTGGCCCAGTTGACGGTCCGCTTCCTGCCGACCCTGCCGGTGATTTCTCAGGCCGAAATTCCGGCGGACGTGAAAATCCATTCCCTGGCCGTGGTCAAGTTGAGCTAGCTCATGCAGGTAAAGACATTTCATGCCAAAAGCACGGCCCATGCCCTGCTCATGGTCAAGGAAAGCCTTGGCGACGATGCCGTGATCTTGTCCAACAGGACCGTGGATCAAAACGGTTCCAAGGTTTGTGAAATCATGGCGGCTGTGGAGCGAAGCGAGTCAAAACAAGAGGCTGCCCGGGCGGCGCGGGCCATCGGCAAGGTACGGGCCGCCACCGGCAATGACCACCCGGCGCAACCCACCAAGGACGACGTATTTGCCGAAGCCCTGGACGCCGGTATGCCCTTTGCCCAGGAATGGTGCCGGCTCAAGGAACACTTCACCGCCCTGCTCAAGCCCCAGATGCGCCTGGAGGAACTTGCTCCCCGCCAGCGGGTGGCCCTGGATTACCTGGAACGGGAAGGGGTCGAGGACGAAGTGATAATGGATGTATACCGTGAGCTGCATCTAGGACCGGAACGCACCATTTTGCCGATCCTGGATTCCATGGCTTCGGCCCGGCCCTTTGGCGCAAACCATTGGCTGCAAAAATTTCACGCTTTTGCCGGTCCCAATGGAGCGGGCAAGACGTCTTGCTGCATCCGGCTGGCCCTGCAAGAAAAAAAACGGCGGCCCAAGGCGCGGGTCTGCGTGGTCAGCGCGGACCAATCCCGTGGACAGGGACGCCTAGTCCTGCGGCACTATGCGGATCTTTCCGGCCTGGCATTCCGGGAAATCGCCACAGCCGACGACTTTGCCCAGCTCAAAAGCGAAGCTCCGCTCTTTGACCTCGTGCTCATCGACCTGCCCGGGCTGGAGCGTAACGAAATTCTGGACGCGCGCCTGTTGCGGCTGGGCATGCTGCCGGATGACGACTTCGCCGTGCACCTGACCCTGCCGCCCTTTTTGTGCCCGGCTCAGTACCGCACATTTGAAAAACACTACCACTCGGAAAGCCTGCAAAGCCTTATCTGGACGAAATTGGACGAAGCCTGTACGTATGGAGCCATGCTCAACGTGGCGGCCCGAACCGGCCTGCCCGTGTCCGCTCTTTCATACAGTGCGGGATTTCGGGACGGCATCCGGCCGGCCGACACGGAAATGATGTGGCGGCTTTTGTTCAAACACCAGCTGCCCGGTCAGCAGAACTCCAAGGAGCATGCATAACTCATGAGCGACCATCTTCCCCTGGTCTTTTCCGTCACCTCCGGCAAAGGCGGCGTGGGCAAAACCAATCTTTCGGTCAACTTGGCCTGCACCCTGGCCGCGCAGGACAAAAACGTGGTGCTGCTCGATGCGGACCTGGGCCTAGCCAACGTGGACGTCATCCTCGGGCTGGCCCCGAAATACAACCTGTTCCACCTGTTCCACGAAGGCGCTTCTCTGGATAAAATCCTCATGGAAACGCCCTATGGATTCAGGATTCTTCCGGCCGCCTCCGGCGTGAGTGACATGGTCCGCCTTTCCACCGGCCAAAAGCTGGAACTGCTCGAAGCCATGGACGTGCTGGAAGACGACCTGGATTATCTCATTGTTGACACCGGTGCAGGGATTAACGACAATGTCTTATATTTCAACATTGCGGCCCAGGAACGCTTGCTGGTGCTCACCCCGGAGCCCACGTCCCTTACCGACGCCTATGCCCTGATCAAGGTGCTTAAGGTGCACCACGGTGTTGAACGCTTCCGGGTGCTGATCAACATGGTCCGGGACGAACGCGCGGCCAAGGAGGTCTATCTCAAGCTCTCCAATGCCTGCGACCACTTCCTCAGCGGAGTATCCCTGGACCTTGTGGGCTTCGTGCCCATGGACAAGGCCGTACGCAAGGCCGTGGTCCACCAGCGGCCCTTTGTTCTGTCCGCTCCCGATGCCCCGGCCAGCGCCGCGGTGCAAAAGGCGGCCCAACGCATCAACAAATGGAAAGTACCGTCCAACGTCGATGGAAACATTAAGTTCTTCTGGAAAAAACTGCTCTTCCAAGAACGGTCCGTGGCGTGACCTGGAAAGCGGCCGCATCGCCTGGGAGGATTTCGCTCCCAAGCAGCAGGAGGCCGTCGTCCGGCACTTTGCCCCGAAGATCCGTATTCTTGCGTTGAGACTTAAGTCCAAACTGCCGCAAAGCGTAGAGTTGTCCGAACTCATGAGCGCCGGCAGCGTGGGGCTTCTTGATGCGCTAAAAAAGTTCGATCCCTCCCTGGGAATCAAATTCGATACGTATTCGGAAAATCGCATCAAGGGGGCCATGCTGGATGAACTGCGGCGTATGGACTGGTTTTCCAGAGGATTGCGACACAAGGTAAAAACCATTGAAGAGGCAAGCCGCCGCATTGAGCACGAAACCGGGCAACAGGCCACTGCTGCGCAGATCGAGGAACACACCGGCCTGAGCGCCAAAGAGGTGCAGCAGGGACTGGAAGCGCTGCAAAATCAACTTTGCATCAGCCTGGACGCATTTCAGGAAAATCTTGTGGGCGGCCGCAACGCCCTGGGAGAAAACGAGCCCTACCAGTCCACCGCGTTTCAGGAAATGGTGGACAAGGTGGCCCATTTGATCGAAGAATTGACACCTCGGGAGAAGCTCGTCATCGCTCTCTATTACGGCGAAGAGTTGAACATGAAGGAAACGGCCGAGGTCATGGATATTACGGAAGGCCGCGTTTCCCAGCTTCACTCCCAGGCGCTGCTCAAGCTGCGCACCAAGTACAAGGAACGCTTTGACACGGAATAACCCCTAACCACAGAGATCGACGAAGAATGAAAACGAATCCCAAAATGCGCATATTGGTTGTGGACGACTTTTCCACCATGCGCCGGATCATCAAGAACATCCTGCGTCAGCTCGGATACGACAACGTGGTCGAGGCCGACGACGGCACCACGGCCTGGGAAGTCCTGAACAAAGATAATATCGACTTCATCATTTCCGACTGGAACATGCCCCAGATGACCGGCATCGAACTGCTGCGCAAGGTCCGCGCCAGCGAAGAATATTCCGATGTCCCCTTTCTCATGGTCACGGCCGAGGCACAGCAGGAAAATATCATCGAAGCCGTGCAAGCCAAGGTGAACAACTACATCGTCAAGCCCTTCACGCCGGAGACGCTTGGTCAAAAAATCGACAAAATCTTTGGCGGGTAACCCGTCGGGGAGGTAGGCAATGGTCTTCATGGCGGCGGACGAGCCGGACGAAACCCTGGAAACGCCCAACGGCGATCAGGAATCCGAAGGGACTCTCAAGGCCCAGCTCGACGACACCGAAACCTCGCGTGCCTCCCAGAAGGTCGATCTGGACCTGGACGACGCTCCTTTTCTTGAGGAAGACGAAGAGGAAGAGGAAATCCTCGAAGAGGAACCCCTTCCCGTTGAGTCACAGGAAGAGGAAAAGAAGAAAAAAAAGGTTCCGGCCTGGCTGCAAAACAAGCTGCTGATCGTTGGTCTGCTTGTGGGGCTGCTGCTGGGAGCGGGGGCGTTCTTCCTGTTTTCCGGCCCCAAGGAAGAGCCGCCCGCCCCGCCCGTAGCCGAGAGTCCCCAGCCGCAGGCTCCGGCTGAACCGGAGCCTGTGCCGGAACAGCCCACCGAACCGGAGCCGGTCATGGTGGAAGAAGAGGAGCCGCCCCCCGGAGAATCCCTAGTGCGGCTGGATCCGTTTCTCATTGAACAGCGCGACGCCGAAGGCGAATTGCGCTTTCTGGAAGTAAGTCTGGTTTTCGCAACGCCGGATGTGGGACTGGCCTCCAACCTTACGCGGGAGACCCCCACCGTTCGATATGCGCTTTATTACTACATGAGGAATAAGGATCTGCAATTTTTAACCGATGAAGAGAATACAGAACAACTGAAAAAAGAACTGCTGGCCGTGGTCAACCAGTACATGCCCGCCGGCCGGTTCGAAACAATCCTCTTTGAGGAGTACCTGGTGAGGTGAAGCCATGTCTTCTCCCATCGACTATCCCATCCTGGTGTCACAGCTTCCCTTTGTGAGCAAGTTGGCAACCGCCGAGCAAACTCACCCGGAAGCCCGGCAGGAACAGTTCGCCTCTTTGCTGGAACAAAAGCAAAGGGAGGAACGTCGGCGTGTGCAGGAGGTGGAAAAGAAGGAGAAGGCGGCAACCGTCACCAGGGACGGCGGATCCAACCAGGGCGGTGCCCAGCAGCATGCCCGGGGTGAGCAGCGGCAAGACAAGGAAGAACCTCCGCTGGCTTCCAACGCCTCCCCCTGGTCCGGCAACATCGTGAACAAGAGAGTCTGATCCGCAATGGATACCACTACCGTCCTTCTGGTGCTTTTCACGCTCATTGAATTAGTGCTTCTCGGCGTTGTCACGGCCTTTTTCCTGCGGCTGCGCAAATCCGAAGCCCTGGTTTCCAGCCTTCAGGCGCGCCAGGAGGAATTTCTTAATAAGCTCCAATTCAACGCCCAACTGGAACAGGAACTGGTATCATCATTTCAGGACCGCCAACGACAGCTGGCCGCCCTGGACGATCAACTGGAAACCCAGGCCAAGCGGCTGGAAAAGTTATTGACCCAGGCCCGGGAATACAGCAAATCCCCCAGCTTTCTGCGACAAATCATCCTCTCCGGGCACAAGGAGGGAGCGGCCCCGGAAAAACTGGCCCGTTCCACTGGACTTTCCCTGGAAGAAGTACAATTGATCATCGACCAAGCCACCTAACCCCATCCCCGTCGTATGCGACTGCCTCGCCTTTCCCATTCGACTCGCAGCTCTGCCGCTGGAAACAGCGAACGGAGCGCCGCCTTTCGCCGCCGCCACAGACAAGGGGACCTTGTTTCCGGACGCGTGGTGCGCGATGCAGGAAACGGCATGGCCTGGATAGCTTTTGACGGTGAACCGCTGTTGACCAATATCGGCAACTGTCCGGCTCCAGGCACGGTGCTCAATTTTGAAATCCTGCAACTGCAACCTGAAATCCGCCTGCGGGAAGCTCCGAATCGGAAAAAGGGGCGCGGAAACGGGCTCGCCGTGCTGGTGCAAGATTTCTTTACCTCGCGGGCCGCTTTTGAATCCGCTCTCGACAGCCTGGACATGGCCCTACCCGCGGACCAGGAACATTTTCTCAGCGTTCTCCCACCCGATGTCCATGCCCTATGGGAACGCGTGAATCAGTGCGTGCAGGCCATCAATTCCCAAATCGCAAACAAGCGGGAAGAGCGTCTTTCCTATCCCCCCTGGCTGGCACCCCGCTCCCGCGAACTGGAACTGCTCTGCACGCCCCCGGATCAAATATGGGGGCACGCTGTTTTAGGGCTGCGCCTAGCTCCGTTCGGCGTCGTACAAATCCGTGCCGTACTGCATCCGCCCCAAATGCGTTGCCGAGTCTATGCGGACCAGCCCAAGAACGCCCGGAAACTGGCCCCCTTGATGCTGGCCGCTGTTCCCTGTCCTCAAGGCGAATGGGATTTGACATGCGGAGCTGCGGAAAAACTACCCAAGCGGCACCGTGGCGGACTACCCGCCGAGCTCCTCGCGCCCATGGCCCCACACTTCAACATCTGAGCAAAAGTGGATGCACCCCGGCTACGCAAATCCCACCTACTCCAGAAACCGCCCGACTTCGTTCCTGCCCCAGGAAAGTGAAAAAGCAAAGACCCCGCCTAGGCGGGGTCTTTGCTTTACCTTCAAAAATTGAAGAACAGCTACACCGGCACAGCCACCGGCTCCAGTCCGCCAACGCGATCCGGCTTTTTCTGATCAACCGGCTGCTTGGCAGGCAAGGTGCCAGTAACATCTTCGAGAAAATCTGCGGCATTGGTCTGCAAATGTCGCATGAACTTGTTGTTCAGCTCGTGGCCTGAGGCAAAAATTTCAAACCGGCCCAGCAGCGGGCGATTCAGAACCGCGATATCCCCGATGAAATCCAGCAGCTTATGGCGTACAAACTCATCTTCATAGCGCAGCCCTTCAGAATTAAGCACGGCATAGTCATCCAGAACCACGGCGTTATCCAAAGTGCCACCCAAAGCCAGCCCGTTGGCATGCAGGTATTCAACTTCCTTAAGGAAGCCAAAGGTGCGGGCCTTGGCGACCTCGCCCGCAAAGCGCTCAGGCGTAATATCCAGGGAAAGGTTCTGGCGACCAATGACGGGGTGGGCGAATTCTATGGTGTAATCCACATACAGACCGTCATAGGGCGAAGCTTTGATGTATTTGCCGTCCTGCTCAAAGAGCAACGGTTTCTTCACGGCCAAAGCCTTGCGCGGCTTGTTCAACGTACGCAGACCGGCCTGTTTCAGCAGGTACACGAAGGGAGCGGCGCTGCCGTCCATAATGGGCAGTTCGCGGCCGTCCACATCAATCAAAATATTATCAATCCCCATGCCGCGCACAGCAGCCATGAGGTGTTCAACAGTGGAAACCGACTCCGAGCCATTGCCCAGGGTGGTGGCAAGGCCGGTGCTGACCACCAGCTCCGGTGCGGGGGTCAGGAAGACGGATCCGGACCCGTTGCGCACGGAAAAAAGAATACCCGTATCTTCGGTGGCGGGACGCAGGGTCAGGCCGACTTGTTTTCCGCTGTGGAGACCGGTTCCGGTGCAGCGGACGGTCGAATGAATCGTGGTTTGCAGCATGTCTCCTCCTAACGCCCCTAAAGCAAAAAAGGTACCAAAAACAGCACAGTAGCTAATACGCTGTTTTTACATATATTTTAGTTGAAGTGACGTGATTGCAGCGTGTTGTAAAAAAACCAATTGTGGCAGGCCTGCAACAACGCCTGGAGCATTTTTACCACGAGGCAATTCCAAGAATTTCCTTATGATCGGCCTGATTGTTTGCGGGCGACCAACACGCGATCCCGTCCGGCTAGATCAGGCAATACCCGGACCGCTTCGAACCCCCACTTGGAATCTTGCAGCAGCTTCACACCGGCCCGTCCCTGGAGCCAACCGATTTCAATTAAAAGCAGGCCCCCTGGTCGCAAGGCTCTCCCCGCTCCAGGGGCTAAGCCACGTACATGATCCAGGCCGTCACCTCCAGGTTCCCCGCTCACGAGTGCGCTGCGCGGCTCGTAAGCCGCCACCTCCGGGCTCAACTCATCGTATTCGTCCTGAGTCACGTAAGGAGGGTTGGCCACAATCAAATCCAAATCACGCGCTGGAAGCGATTGAAGGAAATCCCCTTCCAAAAAAAGAATACGCCCGGCCACCCTGTGCTTCAAGGCGTTTCGGCGTGCCACCCGCAAGGCGGCCCGGCTGCGGTCCAGGGCCAGTCCGCGTGCCTTGGGTCGTTCATGCGCCAGGGCTACGGCCAGGGCGCCGGATCCGGTGCCGAGATCCAAAAAATGAACAGGCTGGTCCGCTGCCCACTGGTCCAGCACCGCATCCACAATCAGTTCGGTTTCCGGACGCGGGATCAACACATCCGGGGTCACCTCGAAGCACAACCCGTAAAACTCCCGTTCCCCCAACAGGTAAGCCACGGGTTCCCCCTGACCGCGCCGGCGCATCAGGGCCTGCAACTCGGCCTCTTCTCGGGGAGAAAGTTCACGTCGATGCTCTGTCAATATCTGAAGAGGCGTCAACCCCAAGACCTTTCCGGCCAGCAAACGGGCCGACAAGGCCGGAGAATCCACTCCTGCACGGCTTAAAAACTCGGTCCCCTGCTGGAGGACGGTCCGTAAATCCATGACCATACCCTTCTGCCTGATAAAAAAAAAGTCCGATCCGGACATGATTACGCATATCGCGGCATCGGACGTTGCTTTCGCGGCCGCAGCCGCAGGAGTGTCACATCAACCTTCGGCCTGGCTCTTCAGCGCCTCGGCTTGGTAATGCGCGCTGAGCGCGTCCACAAAGTCGTCCAGATCTCCTTCCATGACCTGCTCCAATTTGTAGAGGGTCAGGTTGATGCGGTGATCTGACACGCGTCCCTGCGGGAAGTTGTAGGTCCGAATCCGCTCGGAACGATCTCCAGTGCCCACCTGGGAGCGCCGGTTGGCATCCTGTACGGCCTTGGCTTTTTCCTGTTCCAGCTGCAACAGCCGGGAACGCAGCACTTTCAGGGCCTTGGCCTTGTTCTTGTGCTGCGATTTCTCGTCCTGGCAGGTAACGACCAAGCCGGTGGGCAGGTGAGTCAGACGAATGGCCGAGTCCGTAGTGTTCACGGACTGACCGCCCGGACCCGAAGAGCGATAGACATCCACCCGGATTTCATCGGGCTTGATGTCCATATCCACTTCCTCGGCCTCCGGCAAAATGGCCACGGTAACGGCTGAAGTATGGATGCGGCCCTGGGATTCCGTGGCTGGAACGCGCTGCACGCGATGGGTTCCGGATTCGTACTTGAGATGGCTGTAAACCCGGTCCCCGGAAATATTGACGATCACTTCCTTGAATCCGCCTGTACCGGTTTCGTGGTGCTCCATGAGCTCCACTTTCCAGCGTTTTTCCTCGGCATACCGGGAGTACATGCGGAACAGGTCCGCAGCGAACAGCGCGGCTTCTTCCCCGCCGGTACCGGCCCGGATCTCCAGGATAATGTTTTTCTCGTCCAGGGGATCCTTAGGCAAAAGCAACAGCTTGAGCTCCTCGGACAACTTCTCCAACCGCTCCTCCAGGTCCGGAATCTCGGCCTGGGCCATTTCCCGGATGTCCGGGTCCTTGTCGCGCAGCAGTTCTTTATTGTCCGCGAGGTTGCCCGATACTTCCTTGTATTCGCGATAGGCCCGCACGATGTCCCCAAGCTCACTGTGGCTTTTGGTCACCTTACGGTACCGCTCCTGGTCGTTGAAAATTTCCGGATCGGAAAGCTGTTTTTCCAGGTCCAGATACGACGTTTCAATCTCATCCAGTTTTGCAAACATTTAAGCGCTCTCCTCGGAAACGGCGCATTCAAGGGCTGCGATGGCCACTTCGATTTGTGCATCATCCGGTTCCTTGGTGGTCAGTCCCTGGAGCATCAGCCCGGGCCAGCAAAGCATGCGGCAGAGGATATTCGTGTGAAACTTGCCGGAAAACCGGATCAACTCATAAGAAAGGCTACTCACCGGGACCATGAGCAACAGCTTGAGTCCCACGATGTACGAATGCTTGAGCAGAAATTGTTCCGGCGCCCAGATGCGAAGCAGGAGCGGCACCAGCACCGTGAACAGAATAATGGAAAGAGCCAGTACAAAGAGCAAAAACGCGGTGCCGCAGCGCGGGTGCAGGCGGCTGTAGTTGCGGGCGGCGGCCGGGGTCAGTAACGCTCCGCTCTCAAAAGTCCAGATGGTTTTGTGTTCCGCGCCATGGTATTGAAATACACGTCGAATATCAGGCATCAACGAAATGGCCATGATGTACCCTACGAACATAAGCATCTTGAACAGGCCGTCCCAGATGTGAAACGACAAGGCGTTCACATCCCCGGAAAGGCCGAGCCACTGCATGACCACGGAAAAAAAGTGCGGCAACACGACAAAGAGCCCCAGGGCAAAGGCCAGAGCCGCCACCATGGTCAGAACAATATGCCAGGTGGACAGAGCGCTTTTTTCCTCGCCCGTGTGCTCGTCCTCTTCCACGAGGGCTTCCTCGGCGGACCAGTTCAGGGCCTTAATTCCGTTGACCATGGTTTCAAGCAGAATGGGGAACCCGCGTACAAAGGGCTTTTTCAGCCAGGGGTGCTCTGTGAGGGAAAACCAGGGGCGCAGTTCGACTTTGATGTTTCCATCCGGTCGGCGCACCGCGATGGCAAGTCTGTCCCTGGCGCGCATCATCACGCCTTCGATCACGGCCTGTCCGCCCACGGAAAGCTTGGGAGCAGCGCAAAGAAGATGGGTCAATTTCACGGGAACCTCACAGGGAAAGACGTTCAGCTACCCCTCGAGAATAAGCTCTGCCCGGGAAAAGTAAAGTGCGATGGCGGGGTCGCCACCCGCCCGGGCCATAAATAAAAACGCCTCCATTGGGCGGGCCCAACAGAGGCATTTCTCGCGGCCACGGCCCAAAGGCCGAAAGCTAGTTTTTCTCGGCCTGACCGAACTTGGCGTACTTTTTGCGGAAGCGGTCGATGCGACCAGCGGTGTCCACAAAGCGCTGCTTGCCGGTGTAGAACGGATGGCACTGGGAGCAGATTTCCACTTCGATCTTCTCTCCCTTGGTGGAGAGAGCCTCGGTTTCATACCCGCAGTGGCAGGTGATCTTGGCCTTAAAAACTTTGGGATGGATATCCTTTTTCATGACGGTCTCCTGTCATTGATTGCGTGGAGCGGAGTTATATATCCGTTAACGCCCCGTTTGGCAAGGGGGCGGTCTTCGGGCTTTCATTTTTAAGCAGCGGGGCCTTTCCCGCAAATTCCCCTGACAAATCAACATTTCCCAAGAATTCGGGAACAACTGCGTACACCAAGATGCAGCACAAAAGTGCTTAAAATGGTCACCAGGGTCGGTCCCACCAGCAAACCGAACGGCTTCAGCTGGTAATACAAGGTCACGCCAAGTGCAAGACTTATCGTGGCCGCCGGATCCCAGGACGTGGCCCGGCGGTCGGCGCGCAAGATGTAATAGTCAGCCAGCAAAATGGCCACCAGCGGAGCGAAGACGGAGCCCAGGGTATAAAGAAACCACTCGTACTCGGTAATGGGCACGTACATGGCCAGCACGGTGCCCGCCACGGCAAAGACCACCGACGTCCAGCGACGGCTCAGACCGGAAAAGATATTCAGACTGGACACCGCGGCCGAATAAACGTCCAAAAATGTAGTGGTGATGGTGGAAAGGCCGATGATGCCCAAGGCGATGAGCCCCAGATTGGCGGCCAGCATCATGGAAGCGGGGTCAAAGCTGCCCGAGTGCAGCGCCCCGAGAATGCCGATGCCGTACATCCAGCAGCTGCCGAAGAAGTATCCCAGCAAGGGAGCCAGCCAGGCCGAGGTTCGCGAACGAGCCATGCTTGTATAGTCCGAAATGAGCGGGAACCAGGACAAAGGCATGATGATGGCCATTTCAAACCCGAAGTGGAACGGCGCTCCTCCTCCGGCGTCTGCAAGTGCTTCCGGACGGCTTAGCAGCACCCAGCTGAGCACCACGGTAAGCACGAAAAGCAGGCTCACCGCGATCATGTTCAACCACTTGAATCCCCGGATGCCCAAAAACACCCAAAGACCGATGAACGCCCCCACGGTTGCGGAAAGCAGGGGCTGATTGTCCAGTCCCCACAGGGCCGTGGTCAGACCATTGAGCGCGCCGCCGCCCAGCAGGACCATCCAGGCGGTCCAGCCCAGCAGTTGCAGCACGTTGATGACGGAAATCAGGTACGATCCCTGACGGCCAAAGGAAATACGCGTGGACATGATGGCCGGGAGCCGTTCCCGGAAGCCGATCCATCCCGCCAGCACCAGAAGGGCTGTGCCTGCCATGTGGCCCAGGACGTTGGCCCACATGGCCCGCTCCAGTCCGAGTTCGGCCAACAGGCCACCAGTGAGGATTTCAGCCACGGATACGGCCGCACCGAACCAGAGAAAAAACAAATTGGCAAAGGAAAGTTGTTGTTTGGACATAAAAAAGCCCCGTTGGATTGAAGTTCCAGGGGCACTGCGCGAAAAGAGGTGCAATGTCGAAGTTGCGCCAGATTCCGTACGGCAGTGCAAACTGCTTCACGTTCGAAGGGTGTGATCTCAGCTTCGGCCCGGCCGAAGCACCCCCATCGGCATGCAAAATCGGCTATCAAAAAGCCCGCCCGGAAGCAAGGGCGAAGCCGGAAGGTCCGGCCTCGCCCACAGGCGTCACTTTTCCGTGAACACGTGCACATCCTGCTGCGGAAACGGAATGCTTACGCCCTGCTCATCAAAGGTTTCCTTGATGGCGCGAATCAGATCAAAGCGCACATCCCAATAATCGGTAGTAGCCACCCAGGGACGGACCACAAAGTTCACGCTGCTGTCCGCCAGTTCCGATACCGCCACGGTCGGGGCCGGGTCCTTGAGGATGCGCGCATCCGCAGCCAGAAGCCCTTCCAAGATGCCCTGAGCCTTGGAAATGGCGTCCCCGTACCCGATGCCGACCACCAAATCAATGCGCCGCGTATCATTGGCCGTGACGTTCACGATCACGTCACCAAGGATGCTGGAGTTTGGTACGAAAACCTTCTGGTTGTCCGGAGTGCTCAATTCCGTATTGAACAAATTCAACGCCTTGACAGTGCCGGAGGTGCCGCCCACGGTGACGTAGTCTCCCACGCGAAAAAACCGAAACAAAATCAACAGCACACCGGCAGCAAAATTGGAAAGGGAATCCTTAAGGGCTAGGCCCACGGCCAGCCCGGCGGCACCGAGAACAGCCAGGAATGAGGTCACATTGATGCCGACCTGGCCGAGCGCCGCAATACCCACTGCGGTCAACAGCAGGTAGTGGACCATATTTCGCACAAAGGAAATCAGGGTCTCATCCACCTTGGCCCGCTCCATGATGCGGGCAATAAGCCTCGATATCCTGCGAGAAACGAGCAGCCCCACGTAAAATACGATCAGCGCCACCAAAAGGCGCAGACCGTATTGGCTGATCCAATAGGAAAGCATGGTCAGGACCTGGTCCAAGGCGGGAGTGCCGAAATCGATTTTTTCCATTTATCTTCCTCCGAAATATTCAAGCGTTCGCCCGGCTCGTCCACCCTGCGCGGACAGCCCGTCCGGTACGTAACACATTTGCACACCACCTAGAAGCTCCAAAGCCCGCCAAGGCGTGCTCTTGCCGCCAACGACAGAATCCGACAACAAACCACGACGACGCCTTCGCCCCGTACTGCCCAGACAACACAAAAAAAGGCGAAAGCCGAAGCTTTCGCCTTTTACAATCACTGGCGTCGTGGAACTACACGCAGCCAGTGGGCTTGGGCAGGCCAGCCATCTTACAGGCCCCCTTGCCCGGTCCGGACGGGAACAGCTCGTAGATCTGCTTCAGCTTGAAGCCCGTCACCTTGGACAGAATACGAACCATCGGGGCGATGCCGTTCTTCTTGTAGTAGTCCTGCAAGAACTCGATGACCTTCTGGTGGTCTTCGGTGATTTCGGCGATGCCTTCCTGTTCCTTAACGTACTCGACCCAGTCCGGGTTCCAGCCGTCAAAGCTCTGCAGGAAACCGTCCTCATCCACTTCAAAGGATTTGCCGTTGAATTCAACAGTAGCCATGGAATTTCCTCCTGGTTGGTTGCAAGCCTTTCGGCGCCAACTCTGCGCCCGGCCGCACCGGGCCGCTCCTTATCCGATAAGCGGCGATCCACCGCTTTTTCGACGAACTTTTCACGGACTGGAATAAATGTCCGTGCCCAAGTTGTCAATACTCTCGGGCAACCACGCCGCTCACTCCTGCGCCAGCAGCTCTTCAAGATGCGGTCTGGCCCAATCCAGGGAAGGATCCATTTGCAGAGCCGTCCCCAAATAATCCGCTGCCGCCTCCCGGTTGCCCATGTATTTCTGGCAAAGGCCCAGGTTGGCCAGATCCGGAGCCGAACCGCTGTCGATCTCCAATGCCGCGCCAAAGTCGCATGCGGCCTCTTCGTATCTCCCCGCCTTGAAACGTGCAACCCCACGCAGGTTGAATACTTCCTTGATTTCGGGATCCAGCTCCGCGGCCCTGGTCAACGGCGCCTCGATTTCGTCCCAACGTTCCAGGCGGCTCAAGGCATAGGCCAGATAAAAGGCGGTAAGCGCCTGCTCCTCGGCGGCAGGCTGCACCGGCTCGGCCCGAGCAAAAAACTCGACGGCCGAATCCGGATCGTCCAGACGCAATGCCAGCAGTCCCTTGAAAAAGGGAATAAAATAGGCATCGGGATAAATTTCCGCCAGCATCTCAAGCCCGATGACGGCCTGCGGTTCCGGCGCTTCCTCAGCCAGGGTGCGTCCAACAAAAAGCCCTAGGCTGCGGCGTGCCGTGCGTTCCCGAAAGTCGAATCCCGGTACCACATTGTAATTGGCTGCCGCTTCCAGCTCCGGCGGAGTGGTATCCACGCTGTACAGGCTGTAGCCTTGTTCCGCAAGCCCTTGAGCCAAGGCCAGCAATTCCTCCAGAATATCCTCGTGCTCCACTTCAGGGAGGCTGTCCAGGTTTACCACCGGACCACGAAGGAGCCATTCGGTCTGCTCCAGAGCCGTAAACTTAGGCAGTCCCGAAGCTTCGTAGACCCGGCCCGTGGAAAAATCCCCGGCCAACTGGGCCACTTCCGTCAGGGCGCGGACCGCAGCCTTGACAGGAGAGGACGAAGTGCCCGCCGTAAAAACAATTTCGCTCATCCCCGGGAAGGTCGCCGGATCCCAGGCCAGAGCCGCCACAGTCGGCACGGGCAGGCCCAGGCTAAAATCCTTGAGCACGACGCGCACGCCGTTGCGCTCAAAGGCGTCCAGCAGTCCGACAAGAACGGCATCATCCGAAGAAGCCGGGTCAATGGTCGGCAGTTCGGGCCTTGTCTTGTCGATGACTGCGCAGACATGCCGCTCCACCAACTCGCAGGCTCCCTGAAGGATAGATTCCTCCGGTCGATTGCCTGCGGAAGAGCCGTTGAACTCATTCAATTTCTTAAACCAATCCAGCGGCAACAAGACCTCTCGCCCGGTGGCCACTTCCAGGGCGGAGCAGAACCGCCATTCCACCAAGTCCAACACGGTACGGGCATCGTCCTCGTCCAACCGCTCATTCACGGATTGCAGCATCCGGGAGAGAGGCAGGAGCCGGTCCGGCCAGCGGGCCTCGGCTTCGCTCCAGGTCAACGTTTCAAATGGATGGTTTTCCCAAAAATGGAAAAAACTGTAACGCTCCACTAGTTCCATCAGCGCGGAGGCCTCTGCCTGGGAGGGGGTGGCTCCCTTGCCCATCTGTTTGCGGGTGGGCATGATGGCCCGGGCCCGGGGCCCGCACTGGCTCACATATACCGGAATGCCGAGCCGCCCGGTGTCCACGCGATCAAGCTTTCCCAGAACGCCGTCGAATTTTTGATCCAGGCAGGCCCGCACGCGTTGGACCGTTTCCTCCGGAGCCACGGCCTTGTCCTGATCCAAAGCATACGATTTGAGGCAGGATTGTAGACGCAGCATCAGGCCTTTCTCCGCATTCTGAAGAGGCTGGCGGTCTTGCGTTCGCCATTTTCCAGGTCCGTTATGGGCACATCGCGCCGCATGATGTCGTACTCTGCGGAAGCGGCCTGGAAAAAGGGCGTGCTTTCCCGATTCCCATCTGTGCCGAGCACAACCTCCGCGTCCGGCCGTTCCTTCAGGTGAACGCCCAGGAAGTTGCGAAGCGGGGCGAACATCTGGGCCCGGAACAAGACCTCGCATCCCAGGATGCCGTCAAATGTGGTGTCCAGCCGGTCGCGGGTGAAGTCCACCACCCGCAGATCCACCCGGTCCTCCAGGCCATTACGCAAGGCGTTGATGCGGCAAAACAGCATGGCATCGGGTTCCAGATCCGTAATCATGACCCGTACTCCCCGCCGGGCCAGTGCGAGTCCGGCAAGCCCCACACCCGCGCCGATTTCCAGATACCGTCCGTCCGCCACAACGGGACACTTTTCCAGGAACATGGCCTGCACCATGCAGCAAGGCCAGATTTTGGCCCAAAGCGGCAGTCGCACCTGGCCCTTGGCTCCAGCCCTGGCTATGAGTTTATCAATATATCCGGGCATGTCCTTGATCTGCAAAACATCCAGAGGGCCGCCCGCCAGTTCCATCTGCTGGAAGTGCACCTCGCCGAAACGGGCCTGTGCCGTATGTAGCAATGCTTCCAGAGAATCTTTGGGATCAAAAGGTGGTTTCGCCAAGTTCACTCCTCAATCAGGAAGTGGGTTCACTATAAGGTTCCATGCGCTCCAGCCGCCATGTGGACGAAGGATCGCCCGGATTGCGGCGAAATCTCCAGACCTGCCGGACCTGTTCCGGCTCGGGAGCGTCCGCGCCACGCCGCACCAGAGCGTCATAAAGCACCACGGCCTCTTCCTTGTCCGCATCCGTCGTATGTTCCAGGAGTTCCGCTTCCACGAGCACGATCTCGGTTCTGGTCGGAGTTCCGCCCGAGGCCGCCCGGGCCCGAAGGCCGTCCACAATGGCCCGGCTTGCAAACGGAGCGGCCGCATCCGCATCAAGCTCGTCGAACGCCTCGGTCAGGCGCGTGTAGGCCAGCTTGGCCCCGCGCAAAAACTCATCGGCATTGAAACCGGAAGGGCCGGCGTTTTCCGCTACTGGCGAAGAAGAGGGTTTGCCCGACGCAGACGATTCCGCGCCTTCCATCCACTCCCACTGGGCCCTGGCCCGCCGGTAGGCTTCACGAAGGTTTTCCGGATCCTCCTCTTGAGAATACCGGTCCCTGCCTCCCTGGCCCGCATCATCCGACGAATCAAAACGGTCTTCGTTGCGCCGGTTCATGCTGCGGAAAAACAGCCAGCCCAGAGGGATGATCAGGATTAAGGGAATAATCTGCAAACCGCCTCCACGCGGAGCGCGGTCCTGCAATTCCGCCGGAGGTTGCTCCGGCACCCCGCCAGGCTGCCGCACGGTGGTCTGGACGGCGTCTCCGTCACCCGGCTCCAGCCGCCAGGACGAGGCCGGTTCGGAAAAACACAGCCCGCAAAGCGCAAGCACGACGAAAAGGATCTGAATCCGCATACGTTTCATGGTTTGCTCCCCTGCTCCTGGTTGATGCGAACAGAACCGGGACGATACGGAATGAAGCCGGGACTGTCCAGACTCCGCCCCGCATTCCCCCCTTGCCTTGCCCCGTCCGGAACAGTATGTCTACTTCAGCATTCAGCAAGGAGTACCCATGGACCTGACCCCCCTGCATTTTCTGGCCCAAGGCAGCGCCGTACCCACGGGATGGGAGTTCTGGCCCTTTTCCAGCGGCACGGGTGAGCGCTGGCTCCCCATGCTGGCCCGCATCGGCTTCATGGTGGCCATCTTCGTCTTTATCGCGGCTTTTCTGCGCTTCCTGCACGGGCCCAAAGGGCTTTTGCGGGACAAGGAAATGGACCGGGAAGCCGAGGAACTCCGCCAACAGGAGTTGGCGCAACTCAAGGCTGAATTTGAACAAGGCGACTGGACTCCGGGCCAGTACCGCCGCCATAAACGCCGCATCGAACGATCATGACCATCTCCTTTGAAGAACTGGAAAAAACATTTCAACAATACGTGGCCCGCTTCTTTAATGGCGAGCCCACCAACGACTACCACATCGACCTGAAGCTGCGGCACAGCCTGCGCGTTTACGAGCTGGCCCGGCGCATCGTGCATGAGGAAAATCTGGACGAGGAGACGGCCCGCCAGGCCTGCATCGCCGCCCTGCTGCACGACACGGGTCGGTTTGAGCAATACAGACGGTACGCCACGTTCCATGATCCCAGTTCAGAAAACCATGCCCGCCTGGGCATCACCGCCCTGCTGAGCTCGAGCCTGACCAAGGGGCTTTCGCGCCGGGAACGCCGGTGCCTGCTCGGCGCGGTTTTTCTGCACAATGTGCGCGACCTGCCCCCACGCCTGCGGGAACCGCTGGGAACCGTCACCCGCGTGGTGCGTGATAGCGACAAGCTGGACATCATCCCCGTGGTTCTGGAGCACCTTTCAGCCGGTGCCGCGGCCAGCCCGGTGGTGACGCTGGGCATCGAACCCGCCCCGAATCAGTACACCCATTCCATTTACCAGCAGGTACTGGCAGGCCAAAGCGCGGACTATCAAGCCATGCGCTGGTACAACGATTTCCGCCTGTTGGTGCTGGGCTGGATCGCGGACCTGAACTTCACCGCCGCCAAACGAATTTACCGCATGCGGGGCTATGCCGAGGCCCTGTTTCAGGACCTTCCGGATATTCCTGAAATGCGCCGCCTGCATGAAACCGTAGACCAGCGGCTGGGTCCCTCCTCGAAGGCCTGAGGCATTCCGGCCTGTACGGCCGTCTTTCCCGCACCTTGCTCACTTCTTTCTCGCGTCTCCCCTAGCGCTTTTCCGGGAGTCGCGGTCGACGGCCCTCCCGGACGGGGCCACCTCTGAAGCGTGGGCCAAACGCATCCGCAAGATGCGCCAACCC
>JAQVYA010000162.1 GCA_028708865.1 Desulfovibrio sp.
CGTCATAGATGGCGTAGTGTTCTTCCAGTACGATCTGGGCGCGGCGAAGGTCCTTGTTGGAAAGGGACCTTGCTTCCTGAACGCCCCCGAGGAGCTTGGAAGAAAGGAATTTGATGAAGCTGCTGACATATTCGTTGTGGGCGGCCTCGGCAATCAGGCAGTGAAACCGGTAGTCCGGCACCAGGCCTGATGTGCGGTTGTTGATGGCCAGTTGCATGTTCTCCAGGTAGTCCTTGAGGACTTCCATTTGTTCTGCGGTGCGGCGCACCGCTGCCAGGGCCGCGCTTTCGCCTTCCATGATGATGCGGAATTCAATAATTTGGGCACGTTCCGTCTGCGATGAAAAGGCCGAGGGCAGGGTAAAGGTTTTGCGCGCGCCAATGCCACGCACAACCGGACCGCTGCCGCGCTTGGACTCCACAATGCCTTCGAACTTGAGCCGAGCCAGGGCCTCGCGCACTACAGTGCGGCTGACGTTGAACGTTCCGGCCAGGGATTGCTCCGAGGGGAGCACATCTCCGGGCTTGAAGTCGCCGCCTTCTATCTGGCGCATGATGATGCCGGCCAGTTCCTCAGGGAGGGTTTGTCGTTTGCCGATTTCAGGGGTATTGAACTTTGTAACTGTCATAAGATATTTATAGCCCCGGAGGGGCGCTTGATCAAGGAAAACAATTAAGCGGAAGCCGCTTGAAACAACATTGCCGGGCCTTGCACAAGAAACCGGCGCAGACTTCGGCAAATCGATACCCGCTGAGTGGGAAATGCTACGAAGCCAGACTCGCCATGCTTTGACCTTGGTTTTCAAAACATTGTTCAAAAGAGGGAAAGTTGAAAAAAGGAGGCTGTGGCCGAAGAGCTTGCGGCTTCGTCCAGGCGATGTTTGCGAACAGGTGAGCGCGCCCGTGCAACGGTAGTACAATGGAGAAGCAACAGTCCGCCCGGTGTAGGCCGCAAGGAAGCCCGCAGGGGAAATTCAAAACCCATTGCCCCGGAAGGCGTTTTTATCTTTATACGATGTAAGGGATTCAGCGTAATGATGGCTTGCGGCCATTGCCGCGCACAAGCCGCCCCAGGAACATGAGCAGCGCGCCGAGATGCACGAGCCAGAGGCCGCCTGTTGCGGCCAGATCAAGATAATCCTGCGAAACGCCTTGCAGCAGGGGATTCAGCAGCGGTTCGGCCCCGAGCCCTGGTTGCCCGCCTGCGTGAAAAAAGCCGTGTGCCAGGGCAAGCAGCAGCAGCGGCAGGACAAAAAAAAGAGACCCAAGAAATCCGTTGCGATTCAGTGGCTTGATCATACAATACAAAAAGGAGAGCACGGCGCAGATTGCCGGAATGCACATTGGTGCAAGCATAATGATCAGATACGGGTCATAGGATCCGTTTTGCTGCATGGGCCGGACCACTTCCACCACGTCATACAGCATGTCCACGCCGTTGACGGTTTGATCCGCGTCCACGAACCAGGGCAGGAAATATCCAGCCCCCAGCAAGAGGCAGCCGAAAACAATGAGTTTTTTATACCCGTCCACCTGCTTCCCCCTGTGTGACGAGTTGGTGTGCCCGTGCCCGATTTCCGCTTTTGCAGGTACGTCATTTCCTGGCTACCGTCAACCCGACTTGGCTATTTTGTGGGCCCTAACATTTTGAAAAAATGGTTTTTCACATCATGTCGGAGGATTGGAAAGCAACCGATAACGATACGATATCAAGGAGGGATGGCTAGGCATTCCAGCCGGTGCATGGGGCTGGCATTGTGCTCGGGTTTGGGCTTGCGGCCACCTCGACCAGAGTTGCACCCTTTTGTCCGACCAAGATATTCCGCTTGCTCTTGCCGCTCCGCTCCGCTACTTTCTTTTGCTAACAGTGGAAAATTTCAGCTCATACAGCGGAAGTTCCCATGACGAATCAGTCGCACGCCGACGCTCCGCCCATAGCGATGCACTGGCGCATCATCCTCCCCACACTGCTTACCGTGGCGTTGTTCGTGGGGGCCATGCACCTGCTCTTTCTCCCCGCCTTTGAAGACAGTTTTCTGGATCAAAAACGCGAAACCAGCCGTCGACTCACCCAAGCCGCCTATACGGTGATCCGCTCGTATGTGGCCATGGAGCAATCAGGGCGCCTTTCTTCTGCCGAGGCCCGAACGGCCGCACAAGAACAGGTCCGCCAGATGCGCTACGGGCCCGAGGACAAACATTATTTCTGGATCAGCGACATGAATGCCCGGCTGGTCATGCATCCTTACCGACCCGATCTGGAGGGCCTGGACCTTTCGGGTCACACCGACTCCCAGGGGGTGCACCTTTTCCGGTTGTTTGCGGAGATTGCCCGGGGGCCGGGCCAGGGGTTCGCCCAGTACCACTGGCAATGGAACGACGACCTCGAACGAACCGGCAGTAAAATGTCCTTTGTGAAGTCCGTTCCGGAATGGGACTGGATTGTGGGTACCGGGGTCTATGTGGACGAGGTGTACGCCGAGCTGGCCACGCACCGGCGGGACATGCTCCTGGCCTCCCTGGGCATCCTGGCGGCGGGACTGGCCCTGGCGGGCTACATCGTGCTTCAGGCCCGCAACGTGAGCCGCGAGCAGCGCCGCACGGCCCGGCAGCGGGAGTCTCTTTTGCGCGCCCTGGGCGAGCAGGAGCGCCTTTATCGCAGCCTAGTGGACAACATGACCACGGGCGTGGCCCTGGTGGACAGGGAGCTGCACATCTTGGCCCTGAACCGCCAGATGCTGCACTGGTTCCCCCATCTGGACGCCACGGGCAGGCCGGCCTGCCACCAATTGCGCGGTCCGGACCAGCCGCCCTGTGACGAGTGCGCCGTGCGTCGCACCTTTGAAGACGGGCAGAGCCACGAAAAAATAGCCACCATCGAGGTCCACGGGTCCGTGCGGAAATTCCGGGTCATTGCCAGCCCGGTGCGCGGGCTTACCGGAGAGATCAGCTCCGCCATTGAAATGTTTCAGGACATTACGGATCGCCTCAAGGCCGAAGAGGAGGTGCGGGAGGCGGAAAAACGGTATCGCGGAATTTTTGAAAACGCGGTGGAAGGTTTGTTTCAGACCTCGGCCCAGGGACGCTTGCTCACGGCCAATCCGGCCCTGGCCCGCATGTTCGGGTACGACAGCCCCGAAGCATTGCTCAATGCGGTGCAGGACGTGAACACGGACCTTTACGTGGACCGGCAGGCGCGTGAACGGCTGTTGCTGGCTTTGTCCGAAACGGATGAGATTTCGGGTTTTGAAGTCATGGTCCGTCGCCGGGACGGAAATATTATCTGGATTTCTGAAAACATCCGGGTTCTGCGCGACGCCCGCGGCAAGGTGGAGCGGTACGAAGGCTCGGCCATGGACATTACTGAACGCCGGGCCGCGGAAATGGAGGCATCCCGCCAGCGGGCACGGTTCCGCCAATTGTTTGAAAATTCGCCGTTGGCCATCATGCTGGTGAATACGGACGGCCTGATTCTGAATGTGAACCCCGCCTTTACGGAAACCTTCGGCCACCCGGGGGATCAGGTCCGTGGGCAGCGGGGGCGGGCTCTGCTCGTGCCCGAGGAACTGCATGCCGAGAGCAAGGCCTTTCATCAGTCCATTCTTCAGGGGCGCAGTATCCATAAGGAATCCCGGCGACGGCATGCCGACGGGCGCACGGTGCCCGTTTCCATCGTGGGCTACCCCCTGAACGTGGACGGCCAGATGGCAGGAGCCTATTATATTTATCAAGATATTACCGAGCGCAAGACCTTTGAACGCCAGCTTTCCCATCAAGCCTTCCATGACGCCCTGACCGCCCTGCCCAACCGCTCCTTGTACATGGAACGGCTGGCCCATGCCCTGGAGCGGCGCAAGCGGCGCGAAGGATACCATTTCGCGGCGCTGATGATCGACCTGAATCGGTTCAAGCGCATCAACGACACCCACGGACATCAGGCCGGGGACCAGCTCCTGGTCAGCATTGGCCTGCGTCTGCTTTCCTGCATCCGCACCGTGGATACCGTGGCGCGGCTCGGCGGCGATGAATTCGCGGTGCTCCTGGAAGAGTTTGAATCCTCCAGGGAGGTGATCCAGGTGGCGGACCGCATCAGCCGCATGCTGGACGAACCCGTGACCCTGGACGGCCAGGAAATGCACACGGGGGCCAGCATCGGTATTGTGCTGGATACCCGGGGGTATGAACACGCTGAAGATATTTTGCGCGATGCGGACATTGCCATGTACAAGGCCAAGGAGCGCAACCGGCCTCGGTTAGTGTTCAACCGGCGCATGCATACCCAGGCCGCCCGGCTGGGGCGCATGGAGTCCGAGATGCGGCGGGACCTGGATGCGGGTCGGTTCGTTCTGCATTACCAGCCCATTTACGCGGCCGCCCACGGCGGGCTCCAAGGGTTTGAAGCACTGGTGCGCTGGGATCATCCCGAACGCGGCCTCATCGGCCCCATGGACTTCATCCCCCTGGCCGAGGAGACCGGATTGATCATCCCGCTGGGCCGCTGGGTACTGCGCGAGGCCTGCCGTCAAATGGCTCAATGGCGCACGGAAGCGGTTTGCGGCGACGATGTAAGCATTAGCGTGAACATTTCTGCCCGTCAGTTCGCTCAGGCCGACCTGGTGGAATTCATTGAAGCCACCCTGACGGAGGAAGGGCTCTCCCCCTGTTTTCTCAAGCTGGAGATCACGGAAAGCGTGCTCATGCAGGATGCGGAAATCGCGGCCAACAAGTTGCGGCGGCTGCGGGAAATGGGCATCAAACTCATGATCGACGACTTCGGCACCGGATATTCTTCGCTTTCCTACCTTCAACGCTTTCCCGTGGATTATCTTAAAATCGACCGCTCGTTCATCAGCGGCGGCAACAGCGAGTTGGAAAATCGCGAAATCGTGGGTACCATCATCTCGCTGGCGCGCAATCTGGGCCTGCGCGTCGTGGCCGAAGGCGTGGAGGAGCAGGGCCAGTACGACATGCTGCGCCAGATGAATTGCGACGACGTGCAGGGCTTTATGTTTTCCCGGCCTGTGGGCGCTCCCCAGGCTGAGGATTTGCTGGAGGCCTACATCGCCTCCCGGCGGAAGGCCCAGGCGGCTGAGGCGCCAAGGCTGGCACACTCTGAACCGGCACCGGACCGCGAAGCTCCCGAACCGGACCGCGAAGCCCTCAAGTCGGATCATGAAGGCGACGAACACCACAACCCCAAAAATTCCGAGGAAATACCATGACCCTAGACCAGGAAATGTTGCAATTGTTGGTCTGTCCAGAATGCAAAGGACCGTTGACCCTCTGCCCGGCCCAAGACGGCCTGCGCTGCGATGCCTGCCAGGGCGTCTACCCTGTACGGGAGGAAATTCCCGTCATGTTGGTGGAAGAGCGTGTTCCCGATGAACAATGGCAGGGGAGCGTCGCGGATTGATTCCGCTCCCATCTGGTTGCATCGATTTTCAGAAGGCGGCTACACAGTCGCCTTTTTTTCATCTTTTTTTTAAACACCCTGTTGACAACTCTGTGGACGTGCCTATTTCTGTACTCAGGCAACAGCAACCAAGGAGGTTTAACATGGTGTTGGACTTCAATACGTTATACCCGTTCCCCGGACGGCTGGAC
>JAQVYA010000034.1 GCA_028708865.1 Desulfovibrio sp.
GGCAGGTGCGGCAGGTGTCATTGGCCTTTTCGTGGGCCAGATGGTTGAAGGCCACCGGCGGCATGCCCGTTGGAGCGGCTTGGGCCGCCTCGGGGCGGTCCGGAGCGGGCTCAGGGCGGGGCTGGAAGAGCAACACGGCGTCGGGCTGCTTCATGGGCAGTCGGGGCAGTTGGCCTTCGACTTTTTGCAAGGCTTCGGCATTGGCGCGGGCTGTGGCGGCCTGGCCTTCAGCGGAATGGCAGCCGCCACAGCTGAGCGGGCCTGTTTCCTTGTTCTGGTCGGCAAGCTTGCGATGGCAGCTGACGCAGGAGGCATGGGCCGCGTCCGAAAGCTGGCGAACCTCCACGCCTTCCTGTACCGAGGGCGCGGCCTCGTGGCAGGAGCGGCACGTGGATTCTTCGCCTTTGGCGTAGACTGTCTTTTGGGCGCTTTGGTCGTAGACGTGGTGGCAGGCCGCGCAATTGTCCTTTTCCCCCGCCACGACAATGGCGTCGGAATTCCAATGGCGGAAGTGCAGGACATTGTCGAAGCCGGCCTCGGCACGAACGGCCGGTTCCGGGCGCGCGTCGTGACAACGGCGACACTCCCCATCCTGCGGACCGGACTTCTCTCCCCGGGCGCGCGTTTCGGTGTGGCATGCGAAGCAGTTGTCGTGGTAGATGTTTTTGACGGTCTCATGGTCCGTATCCTCGAAGCGCATGTACTTCAGGGACATTTCCCCGTCCTTGACCTTGTGGCAGGTCTCACAGCTCTTGCCTTGCTTGGCCAGGGCCTCGGTGTGGCGGTCGTGGTAGAACGTCACGGCGGGCAGCTCAAGCTCCCCCAGCCCCTCCAGCGCGTCGATCCTGATGGCGTCGGTCCGGCCCGGAGCGGGGTCCGGTCCGCTTCCATCCGCAGCTCCGGCCGCCACGCAGACCCCGGTCAGCGCCAGCAGCAGGATCAGGATTCCCGCACAGTGCAGAAAAGTTTTCTGTTTCTCCATAGTCCCAGTCCCTCAGGTTGTTTCAGCAACAAACCGCCCGAACTCGCCGAAGCGTCGCAATATCGGATGGTTGATCGTGAAGTTCGGCCATTCGGCCATACCTCCGCCTCATGCGGAATTAATTCCTCCGGGAGCGGTATAGAATTATTTTATACCCGTCAAGTAGGAAACGAACGCAAGCATTGGTCAAGGGCTTGAGAAATATTCTAATACTCTGGCATTGTTGTTGGAAAATTTGACTCTACTTGTGAAGAAAAGAACAAGGGCGAACCCTTCCGTTGAAAGGAAAGGGAATTTTCGCAGGCAATACAAGGAGAGCGGCGGCTGCTTCTTTGGATTTAGCGATTGTCAAGGCTTGGGATCCGGCGCGTAAAACATTGTTTTGTTGGTTTGTTGTGAGCCGCTGAAATAGACTCCTGGATGCCTGCCGGACCGTGGTCGGTCAGGGGCATGGCCCGTGCCGAGCCTGGCTTGGCGGACCAAGTGCTGGCTGCGGCTGTGCCCTTTTGCTTGCGGCTGAAGACGCATACCAGCGGCTTTTTTTGGGGGGGGCACGCCCGCTGGCACGGCGTGCGGTCCCTTTGGGTCACCGGGGCCGCAGTGTTCGGATTTGCCCTGCTGTCGCTGCGCCAGAAGCGGTACGGGCCAGAGGCGGCGTTGGATGGCCTGAACGTGGCGCTCACCGGAGTGCACGGGCTGGCGGCGGTGTTGTTGGTTCCAGGACAGGATCCGCAAGTGCCGAGCTGATCCGGGCCCCGTTTGCCGGGTCTTGACAGGAGCCGGGCCAGGTTTGCCCCTTGGATTGAACCGGATGGAAATGGATTGAAATGAACAGCACAAAGGCAATGCCGGAAGAATGGACGATATTCTTCCGGCATTGTCGTGTCTTAAGCCAAAGGCGGCCGGGCCTGTGAAGGATTCGTCAGGCCCGGGTTTTGGCGTCCGTGATGTGGGTCTTCAAACGGGCGTCGTTGCCGAACAGGAACTGTTTGCTCATGTCCGGGGCATAGATGGACGACGGTGTGGTGCGCCCCAGGGCATGGGCCATTTCGCGGATGTGCACGGGAGCGCAACCGCAGCAGACGCCCAGGTAGTGGATGCCCATGTCGTAGGCCTTGCGGGCGAAGCGGGCCATTTCGTAGCGGTTGCAGAGCATGGGATCCAGGGCCGTTGGAAAGGTGGTTTCAAAGGGCTGGTCCGCAGAACTTTCCGGGTCCGGCAGGTTGAAGAACGTGGGGTACTGGGTTTGGGTGCGGTAGGGCACGGGCAGGGCGGCCATGGGGCCCTTCACCTCGCCCCGGATGCGCTGAAGTTGCGGAAGCATGGTTTCCGGTCCGCGGAAGCAATTCATGCCCACCACATCGGCCCCCATGTCTTCCAGGCGGCGGCAGGATTCCTCAACGCTGACGCCGTCGCGCAAGGTCCCTTCGGCGAACAGGCCCAGGGTGACCACGCAGGGCAGGCCGCTGCGGCGCACCTCTTCCAGGGCCATGGCGGCTTCCTCGTGGTAGTAGAAGGTTTCGCAGACCATGTAGTCCGCTCCTTCGTCCACGGCCCAGCCCACCATTTCTTCGAACATGCCGCGCACTTCATCCTTGGATGCCTGGTCTGCCGGGTTGAACACGTTGGTGTTGGAGATATTCCCGGCCACAAGGGGCGTCTCCGGCCAGTCTTCGGCGGCCACGGACCGGGCAATACGCAGGGCCGCCCTGTTGAGGGGCTCCAGCAGATTTTCCTTGTCCATGATGCGCATTTTCTCCCGGTGCGCATTGTAGGTAAAGGCCACGATCACATCGGAACCGGCGTGCACGAATTCGCGGTGCAGCATGGCCAGGACATCGGGGTGGTCCAGCGCCACCTCCGGGACGAAGGAGCCTGCCTGGAGATAGCCGCGCCGCTCCATTTCGAACAGGTAGCCCTCCGCGCAGAGGATGCCGCCCTGGGCCAGCCGTTCGTGCAACGAGCGTTTCATTGTTCAACCTCCGGTAAGTGCTTCGTTGAGGGAATATCCAATTTGTCGATACTACCTGGCAGGGGGCGGAGGTCAACGCTGAAGCGCGTCCATGCGCCGGATAATAACATCCGTACTGACGCGACGAAGAAGCTTATGGACATAAGAAGAGGCCGCCGGTTCCCTGCGGGAACCGGCGGCCTCACTGACCGTTTCGTGGCTGGGGCCAAGGTTGACCGGAGTCGGTCTATTCCTGGCTTTCGCCTTGATTCTCGTCGTTGCCCAGCGGCATGCCGTAGAATTCGGTCTTCACGTGGCATTCGCCGCAGGTGATGGGACCGGCCTCGGCCTGCTCGTG
Organism: Desulfovibrio sp.; assembly: GCA_028708865.1. Taxonomy (GTDB): domain Bacteria; phylum Desulfobacterota; class Desulfovibrionia; order Desulfovibrionales; family Desulfovibrionaceae; genus Paucidesulfovibrio. The sequence goes on from JAQVYA010000034.1 coordinate 3,292, forward strand.
GCAGTCGATGCACTGCTTATGGTAGGCGTTCAGCAGGGACATCTCGCCCTTGGCGGCCTCATCGTGGCAGTCCTTGCAGGGGACCATGTCGCCTTCGGTGAAGTTGCCCTCTTCGTCCCGGCCGTCATGGTGGCAGGGCAGGCAGGATCCGTCGATCATCTCCAGGTCCATGTGCTGGGTGTGGGTAAACATCACGACCGGACGCTGGGGATCGGTAAAGCCGTAGAAGGCGTCCGGTCCGCCGATGGTCATGACGTCTTCCTGGGAGATGGCGGGCAGGAAGCAGAGCAGAGTGGCAATGGCCGCACAGGCGATGCAGGTATACAGTTTATTCATGTCGCTCCCTCCTTACTCCACGGCCTTGGTCTTTTCCATGTGCTCGTAGATGATGTCGCCCAGGAATTTAAGGTCCATGCCCAGTTCATAGCCGTGGATGATGTCTTCCAGGCCGCCGTGGCAGTTGTGACACGGCGAGATCACGGTGGACACGCCTTTTTCCTTGACGCCTCTGAGCTGGATGGCCTTGGCCTTGTTGCCCTTGACGCGCACGTTCTTGAACGGCGGGCCGCAGTTGATCACGCCGCCACCAGCGCAACAGCAGTAGTTGTATTCGCGGTTGGGAGTCATTTCGATGACTTCCTCGGCGATTTCATGGGCCACGAAGCGCAGTTCGTCCATGAGTCCGCGTCCGCGGATGATGTTGCACGGGTCATGGATGGTGACGGGGCCGGGGAATTTGGTCTTCATCTTGATCATGCCGGTACGCAGCAGGTAGGCGAAGAATTCGATGGAGTGGACCACTTCCACGGGGTAATTGTCCCATCCGCACCAGCGGTTGCCCATGTCGTATACGGAGCGGAACGCGTGTCCGCATTCGCCCATGACGACTTTTTTGACCTTGAGGTTCTGGGCGCATTCAAAGTGGGCGCGCTTCAGCCTGCCCATCATTTCAAAGTCGCCGGTGTACATGGCCATGTCGGAGTTGTCCCATCCGGGCAGGCTCGGCATGGTCCAGTTCACCCCGGCTTCGTGCAGGATGGCGGCGGCCTGGTAGATGAGCTGTGTGCGGAACTTGGGTTCCGGGCCGATCACGGAATACATGATGTCCGCGCCCACCACATCCAGGGGGATGCGCAGGTTCGGGAATTCGTCCCGGGCTTCCTCCTCCTGCCAGAGCAGGGCGTCGGGCCATTCGTCGTCCTTGACCCACATCTGGTTGAAGGTGGCGGAGTGGGAATGGGCGGTGTCCTGGATGTACTGCGGGGTCACGCCCAACAGGTGACAGAAGCGGCGCACCATGGACATGATGTAGCCGGTGTCGATGCCCAGAGGGCAGTAATGCATGCAGCGGCGGCAGAGGTTGCACTCTGTGTAGGCGATCTGCGCGCATTTGTAGACGAATTCCGCATCCACCCGGCCCTTTTTGTTGATGAGCACGTTCATGGTCTGCGTGACCTTGCCCACGGGCGAATAGCTGGGGTCGCCGTCATGGGAGACGAAGAAGTGGCACGCCTCGGAGCACATGCCGCAACGCACGCAGGTTTCATGGTAGACGCGGAGCTTGGCTCCGGCCTCGGAATCCATGAACTTTTGGAATGTTTGCTGTATTTTTTCCGGGGTGAGTTTGGCGATGCCTTCCTTCAACCCGATATCATCAATTTTTCTGTCAAACTTGGATTCTTTCACTGGGAAAACCCTCCTTCGGCCGGTTTACCAGTCCTTGACCTTACGCACGCCGCCGAATTCGGAGCCGATGTAGGCCCGGGTGAAGAGGGCGAAAAGCATGTGCGAAAGGCGGGAGAACGGGATGAGCGCCAGCCAAGCCAGGCCGGTGATCACATGGAGCACGATCATGAACTGGTAGTTGAAGATCTGATGGTAGGCCAGATACCCGGTGATGAACGGGCTGACCACCAGCAGGAGCACCCACCAGTCCTTGGCCTCGGTGATGAACTTGACCCGGGGGTAGGCTAGGCGGCGCACTGCGAAGAACACGCAGGCCGCGATGACCAGCAGGGTCATGATGTCGGCCACGTTGTCCGGCAGGGTCCAGAAGAACTCGATGCCGAAGAACTGCTGCCAGAGAATGGCGTGGGCGCTCAGGAAGATGGGCACCAGGATCAGGCAGATGTGGAAGACGAAGGTAACTGCCGTGACCAGCGGGTTGTTTTTCCAGCCCGTGGTGAAGAACGGGATCAGCCAGGCGCCGATGGACCGCAGGCCGAATTTCCAGCTCATGTAATGGGCCGAAGTGGCGTCCTTGGTGATGAATTTGTTGTAGGCGTACACGAGCTTGTAGATCGCGCCGAGGATGAACACTCCCCAGCCGAACCAAGCCAGGGGGCCGACGACGAAATTATAGATATCGTGCATGGTTTCCCCCTTGGGTTAAAAGCCGGTGGCGTCAAGCACGCTGCGGCTGTACTCTGTTCCGGAAACACCCTTGACCAGCACCTTGGCCGAATCCGGGCTGAACGCGGGCGTGAAGGCCCGGTCAAAGGATTCACCACAGGGTTTGCCGTTTACCAGGATGTTGTACTTGCCATTTTTTTCGGCCACGCAGCCGACCTTGGTGCCGTCCGGGCTGAAGACCGGGGGGAAGATCATGTCGTAGTCGCCGGCCCAGGCGGATCCGTTCACCACGAGGGTGTACTTGTCGCCGGATTTTTTGGCGATGGCCGCGGCCTTTTCACCGTCGTGGCTGAGCACGAGGTCGGTGACGACCGGGAAGGTCACGCTCCAGGGCGCGTTGTTCTTGACCACGGTGAACTTGCCGAAGCCCGTGGCACCGATGGCCCAGAGGTTTTTGCCGTCCTTGGAAAATTGTGGCTGCCAGAGCTGGGTCCACTTGTTTTCCCACTGCAATTCGCCGTTGGCGGCCATGCCCCACTTGCCCGCAATGCGCACCGGCGCAAACACGTCCTTGGTTCCGGGCTTGAAGACCGGTTCCCAGACACAGTTGTAATTCTTGTTCCAGACCTTGCCGTCCACCGCGATGGTGTAGTCGTACAGGCTGCGGCGCACCTGGCAGGCCACGGAGGCGCAGTCGTCGCTGAACACCGGGGTGTAGACGTTGACGAATTGTTCCTTCCAGGGCTCGCCGTTGACGGCCACGGAAAAGATGCCGGACTGGAACTTGAAGATTTCCGCCTGGCCCATGGGCTCCACCTGCACGGCCGCGGCAACGCTCTTGCCGTCCGGACCAAAGGTGAAGTTGTTGGCGTTGTCGTAAAGATTTTCCCAGGTCTCCCCATTCACGCACATGCCGTATTGCATGTCCTGCTGCACGGCCACGGCAACTCCCCCGCCGTTGACCATGATGTTCCAAAGGAAGCCGTACCCTTCGGGCCAGAGCTCGCGGTCCACGGAAACGTACCATTCCATGTCCTGCGAAACCAAAGCCACGTACTTGCCTTCCGGGGTAAACGTGGGACAGATCGCCTTTTCGTATCGGTCCTCGCCGAAATCGCCGTTCACACAGATCCCGAATTCGGCCTCATCCGTGCAGCAGATCGCCGCCGCGGTTTCGCCGTCGGGACTGACGTGCAGCTCCTCCATCCATTGAACCCCTTCGGAACACTTGGCCGTGTCAAGTACGACCCGTTTCCCGGGATCCCAATCCCAGTTGCTTCTGTCCTGCATGTGATGCCTCCAGATACATGTGCCGTTGATCCGACGCAGGCGGCCCGGACCGCCGCCCCACTCTTGTTCAGCGTGGCTTAGGACGTTGTTCACGTCGAAAAGCTATGTGCTAAAATTCCCACGAGACTTACACGAAAAAGCTCGATGAGGGAACCAGTTTTTCAAAGGAAATTTACTAATCCCTACGGTTTAGGTCGGAAATAGATGTGTCAGAAAGCCGGATTTTCTACCAAAAAGGTTCTCGTTGGATTTCAGAATGTTGAAAATTCCTCCGTTGGGGGTGCATGGAGCCTGGATCAGGGGTTTCAGACCAAGGATTCCGGAGAGGAGAGCCCGGGCGGGCAGCGGGCCGGCAAAAGTTCCGCCTCCGGGGCGCAGCACGCTCCGGAGACGGGGAACAAGAAATGATTTCAGTGGGCTTTATCGATCAGATCCCCAGGGCCTTACGCAACCGCCCAAAGTCCACGGACGAGGAGACCAGCTGGGCTCCGTGCGTGACCTTGATGGTATCCCGCAGCTTGTGGCTGGAAAGGATGGACTCCATTTTCTTGGCCACGGTATAGGTGTCGTCGCGGACCATCAAAATGGGGGTCTCCAGTACTTCCGAGCGGGTCAGGATGATGTCGTTGGGGTAGAGGTTGCCCGTGAGGATCAAGCAGGGGCAGGCTCCTTCCAGAGCCACCAGCTGCACGTCCGAACGGTCTCCGCCCACGATGATGGCGGAATTCTTGTGCCGTCGGAAATGGGTCATGAAGTTTTCCACTTGCATGGTGCCGATGAGGAAATTTTCCACCACCCGGTCGGCCTGCAAATGCGCGGAAACGATCTTCCCGGAAAGCCGTTCGGCCAGGTCCGAAACCTTGATGGCGCCCATGACCGGGTCCGACGGAATTACGCCCACCACGTTCACGCCGTTGCGTTCCAGGAAGGGGCCGATAAGGTCTTCCGCTTCGGCGCGATAGGATTCGGGCACATCGTTGAAGATGACCCCGGCCAATTGATCCCCCAGCAGGCGCTGGGCGCTGAGCAGGGAGTCGTAGTGGAGCTCGCCGGAGTAGCGGTCGATGAGCAGGGTCTTGCAACCCAGCTCGCGGGCCACGCGGGCTCCCTCCACGCCGCAATAGGCCCCGGAATCCACATAGGCACCGGAACCGGCCACGATCATCACGTCCACGTCCCGGGAAAGTTCCTCGTACGCGGTTTTGATGTCCTGGAGCCGGTCCCCCACGCCGTCGGTAAAGGCCTTGACCTTGAAGTCGCGGGTGACCAGTACGGGCGTGACCAGGGCCGGATCGGAATCCAGGCCCAGGACCTCAAGCATGAAGAAGGCGTCCTCGTCGCCTACCTTGTCGCCTTCGCGACGGGGCACCGCGCCCACGGGCTTCATATAGCCCACCTTGAGGCCTTCTTTTTGCAATTTCAGGCCCAGAGCCACGGCAATGAGGTTCTTGCCGGAATAACCGGACGTGGATCCAATATAAATGCCGACCATCAGGTCCTCCTTTCGCCGACAATGAGCGTACCGCCAAGGCACTAGGAACGCAAGGTCATGCGAACATCCGCCACCAGGGCGCGTTCGTGGTTTACCAGCACGGGGTTGAATTCGGCCTCCAGGATTTCCGGAAAGTCCAGGGCCAGCTGGGCCATGGTCAGGATGATTTCCTCCAGGATTTCGAAGCGCACAGGCTGCTCTCCGCGTACCCCCTTGAGCAGCATGTAAGACTGGATTTCCCGGATGATTTCAAAGGCGTCCCGACGGGAGAGCGGGGCCAGCCGGAAGGCCACATCACCCATGATTTCCACGTAAACGCCGCCCAGGCCGAACATGATCAAGGGGCCGAACTGCTCGTCGCGCCGGAAGCCCACAATGACTTCCTTGACGCCGGGGGGGGCCATCTCCTGCACCACACAGCCCACCACATAGGCGTCGGGCCGGAGCTGGGCGGCCCGGGCCGTGAGGTCCCAGAAAACGCGGCGCACGTCCTCGGGGTTGCGCACGTTGACGCGCACGCCGTCCACGTCGGACTTGTGCGAGATGTCGGGCGAGGCGATTTTAAGGACCACGGGGTAGCCCAGTTCGTCGGCCAGGCGCACGGCTTCGTCCGAGCTGCGGGCCAGGCGGGTGGCCGGGCAGGGCAGGTCGTAGGCGGCCAGCATTTCCTGGGCCTGGAATTCTACGATTTCCCGGGCGTGGGCCTCCCGGGCCCGCTGCACCACGGCGGCGGCCCGGTCCAGGTCGCGAGGCCGGGTCTCTGCCGGTTCCAGAGGACGTTGCTGCCGCAGAAAATGATCATACATGGCCCGAATGCCCTGTACCGCAGGCTCTGGAAATACGAAACAGGGCACGCCGGCCCGGTCCAGAATTTCCTTTCCCGTCCGAACGCCCTGCATGCCCAAAAAACAAGCGAATACGGGCTTGTCCGGCATTCGGCGGGCCATGTCCGCCACGGCGCGCGCCGTGCCTTCCACATCGGCCTGGGCTGTGGGGGTGAGCACCACCAGCAGGGAGTGGGTCATGGGATCGTCCAGCACGATTTCCATGGTCCGGCGGTAGCGCTGGGCATCCGCGTCCCCGAGGATGTCGAAGGGGTTGTAGAAATCGGAATGCGGCGGCAAAAAGGCCTGAAGCCGTTCCACGGTGCGCTGGGCTGGGCGGGCCATGTAGAGCCCGAAGCGGCCGCAGGCGTCCGCGGCCAGGATGCCGGGGCCGCCGGAATTGGTAATCACCGCGAGGTTGGGGCCGTAGGGCAGGGGCTGGCGCGAAAAGGCCCGGGCCAGGTGAAACAGGGTTTCCACGTCGCGCACGCGGACAATGCCGCTTTTGCGAAAGGCCGCTTCATAGGCCTGGTCCGACCCGGCAATGGCTCCGGTATGGGAGCTGGCGGCCTTGGCCCCGGCCGCCGTAGTGCCGGACTTGATCATCAGCACCGGTTTTTTGCGGCAGGCCGCTTGGGCGCTGCGTAAAAAAGCCTCGCCGTTTTCCACGTTTTCCACGTATCCCAGAATGACGTCGGTCTCCGGGTCGTCGGCCAGGTGGTCGAGCATGTCGGCCTCGTTGAGACCGGCTTTGTTCCCGAGGCTCACGAATTTGGAAAAGCCCATGTGCGAACCCGCGGCCCAGTCCAGGATAGCCACGCAGAGCGCGCCGGATTGGGAAAAAAACGCAATGCGTCCCTGGTCGGGTTGTCCGGCGGCGAATGAGGCGTTCACCCCGGCCGCAGCGTTGATCATGCCCAAACAGTTGGGGCCGAGCAGGGCCATGCCCGCCTGGGCGCAGATTTTCCGGATCTCCTGTTCCAGATACCAGCCGTCCCGGCCCACCTCCTTGAATCCCGCCGTAATGACGATGACGCTGCGTGTTCCCTTATCGGCCAGTTGTCGAAGGGTTTCGGCAACGTGTTGGCGGGGTAGGGTGATCACGGCCAGATCCGGCCCGTGGGGGAGCTGGTCCACGGAGGGAACCGCGGGATGCCCCAAAATTTCGCCGCCTTTGGGGTTCACCGGAATCAACGTGCCGGTAAAGCCCGCTTCAATCATGTTGTGCAGGACCGTGTGTCCCACCTTGCCGGGCGTGGCGGACGCGCCCACCACGGCTACGCTGCGGGGCTGGAAAAAGGGAGTCAGATCCGGTTTCCGATCCGTTTGCTTTTGCGCCACATTCCCTCCTTGTTCCATCACATGGGCCATTGTCGAAAAAAAAGTCGTCCACCATCAAGTTCGCAGCAAGAGGTCGGCAGTACCGGGCGTGGCTCAAAAAATTGGGGGCCGTCGGGCCGGGTCAAACGGGCCTGCCGCCACAGGCGTTCCGTGCGCAAGAGACACCAGTGAAATTCCGCTCGGACCAGACTGCTGGGAAAACGTTAGCGGTCTTGTCCGGACTCCCCCGGCTCTTGCCTGGTCCGGAGTTTTTTTAATCATCATTGTTCACTATTGTTCAAGATGACTTTGCCCACTGTTTTTTAAGGGGATTGCGGGTCAATTACCCCGACGCCTGGCCAGCTCCCGAGCCTCCTGGATGCGTTTGTGAATGCGTTGACGGGCTTCCAGGTAGTTCTCCCTGGGTTCCAGCGCCGCTGCGCGAGTATAATAGGTTTGCGCCTGGCGCAAGTCTTCCAACGTGCCGCCACGCTCCCGGGCCACTCCCATGTTGTAGAGGGCCGGTGCGTTGTGCGGGTCGGCGTCCAGGGACTGCTGCCAGAGCGCCATGGCGGCGGACCACTGGCCGTCGTCCGCAAGCTCTGCGCCACGCGCCACCTGGGCATCGGCGTCGTCGTCCAGGGGGATGCGGATTTCGTAGCTGACAGGGAGCAACCGGGAGGCCAGTTCGGAGCCGGCTGCACAGGCCAGTTCACTCAAAGTCTTGTGGGCCGAGGGCAGATCCGTCAGTGGGAGCTGCCCTTCAGGGCAGGATTCCCTGTCCAGGCAGTCTTTGCCGCCGTACCGGCGGTCCTGGGAAAGAGTGGCGTCCGTCCGGGCCAGGGTACGGCTGTTTTGCATCACGCGGAGTTGCGCCTCGGTGTCGGCGTGCCGCTGCACATAGGGGTGCTGAATGATCCGTTCCACCGGGATGTCCTCGGTGTAGGAACGCACCACCTGACCGTCGGCGTCACGAACGGTGACGGTACGCTGACGTGTGGTTTCCTGGCGGACCTCATCCGTGCCCCGGCTTTGGCAGAGGTTGCTCTGGATGGACACCAGGACCACGGCTTGGGCTTGTTCCCCGGGAACCACGGCGAACCGGTCCGAGTCATAGATAGTGTTCAGGAAGCATTGCCGCGCCGCCTCGGCGAACCGGCCTTCAAATTTAGGGACAGCGATGCGCCGCACTCCGGACAGGGCGACCTGGGCCGGCCGTTGGGCCTGGACCCGGGTGGACGGGCTACAGGCCGCGCAGCAGAGCGACAGCGCGAAAACAAACGGCAGAAGTGGTTTCATGCGGGTTTTCATACCCTCAGAAAAGTGTAGAAAGCAAGCAGACCCTGCGGAGGGGCAGGCTCATCCCTTTGCAAGGCGGGTACGAAACCGCCCGGCATGGGACCTTTTTCCGGCTTGCTGGTTGCACCGGCGGCGCAAGTTCCGTATCTTCAGTTCAAGTCCAAAAAGAGCAGAAGCGGGGCCGAGCGGCATGACACCCGGAGTGCAGGGAACATATCAGATTGCCTATCAGGGGCGCTATGGGAGTCGTACCGCCACGGTTCGGCTTCAGGACGGCACGATCACGGGCATGGATACCGGTGGCGGGATATGGAAGGGGCGATATAAAGACAAAGGGGGAAGTGTGCAGGTGGAGATGACCGTGAGCAACCCGGGCCTGGACGGTGGGACCAGCGTGCTGGACGGTTGGAAGGACAAGGGCTTTCGCCAGGTGGTCTTTGAACTGCCCCCCTGTCTGGACGAGGTCCGGGAACTGAATATTTCAACCAACCATGGCAGCCTGCGGGTATTTTTGGAGCGATTGGCGGATTAGTCGGTTGTGGTCATGAAAAACGGATCCGGCACACTGTATTTTCAGTGTGCCGGAACAAAGCAATTTTTCTACGCCCGGTCTGGATGAGAATGATGTCCTGGTTTCGGGAAGCTCATGGCTCGGAAGCGGGACATGTGACGGATTTCGGACGGCTAGTCCTCCTCGTGGTCCCCGTTGCCCAGACATTTGGTCTGGTCATTGACCAAATCCGCAAAGCTGATGGAATCCAGCTTGTCGAACATGGCCTCGCTGGCGATGCGCCAGAGCTGACGGGTGAGGCAGTCCTCGCTGCGTTCGCATTTGTCCTTGCCGCGCACGCAATAGACCAGGTGACGGTGCCCCTCCAGGACCCGCACGACTTCGCCCACGGAAATGTCTTCCGCGGGTTTGCCCAGCATATGGCCGCCTTTGGGGCCACGTCGGCTGTTGATCAACCCGGCGTCGCGCAGCTCGCGAATGAGCTTTTCCAGGTATTTGACGGAAACCTTTTGACGTTTGGCAATGTCGCCGATGCGGACCGGGCCTTCCCCGTCGTGTTGGGCGATATCCAGAACCATGCGCGTTCCATAGCGGCTTCTTGTGGTCAGCTTCATCAAGTCCTCCATGCAGCCTCGTGCCATCGCGGGCCGCTTTCGCGCGTATCCCTCCAATCCCCTGCTGGCGCATAGCAAATTCCCCGGGCAAAGGGAAGAAGTCGGAACAGATTTTATCCTTTTTTGGTTGGAAAAGCCTTTTGCATCGGACAACCGTCTGCTAGAATTGGGAACATTCTTCAACGCCGGGTCGCTGTGCCGGACCCGCTCCGGAGGGCCGGATTTTGCCAAGGAAGTACACTTTGTTCCGACACAGTCTGTTTTCCAAGGTCGTACTTACCGTAGGGATCGTGCTGCTTTCAAGCATGGCTGTGGGCGCTTTTCTCGTGATCCGGCACCAGACCGAAGATGCCATGGAGCACGCCCTGAACAGCGCCAGCCGCGTTTCCGACACCATCCGGCTCGGTTGCCGGTACGCCATGATGATCAATGACCGGGGCGACATCCAGAGCATCATCAACGACACGGCCCGCCAGCCTGACATCGAAATCATCCGCGTGTTGAACAAACGCGGGGAAATCAAATTTTCCAATTTGCTCGGTGAGATCGACGAAACCATCCCCCAGAATGACGAGGGCTGCGCCTCCTGCCACCGCACGGAGCCGCCCCTGGTGGACTTGGACCTGCACGGACGCAGTCGCACCGTACGCCTAGACGGACATCGCGCCCTGACGGTTATGACGCCGGTCTACAACGAGCCGGGCTGTTCGCCCGGTCCCTGCCATTTTCATCCTGAAGACAAAGAAGTGCTCGGCCTGCTGGAGGTGACTTTTTCCCTGGACGCGGCGGATCGCAAGATCGCGGGATTTGCCCAGCGGTCGTTTTGGCTCGCCGCCACCATCTTCACCCTCACGTTCCTGGCCATGTATTTTTTCCTGCGCGCTTTCGTGAAGCAGCCCGTGACCAAACTCATGGCCCTGACGCGGCGCATCGGCAAGGGCGAGGACATTCCGAACCGGAGCGTGCTCCAGGACGATGAAATGGGTGAACTGGCCGGAGCCATTCACCACATGGGCCGTCAGATCCAGACCAAGCACGCGGAACTGGTGCGTCAAAAAGAGGAATACCAGAACTTGTTCGAGCTGGTGCCCTGCACCATTACGGTGCAGGACCGGGATTACCGGCTGCTGAGCTACAATCAGGAGTTCGCGGACAAGTTCGCGCCCCGGCCGGGGCAGCATTGCTACGCCGCCTACAAGGGGTTGGACCAGCCCTGTCCGGATTGCCCCGTGGCCCGGACCTTTGCGGACGGGCAGTCCCACGTGAGCGAGGAAAACGGCTACAGCCGCGACGGTTCGCGCAGCCATTGGATCGTGACCACCTCACCCATTCGGGACAGCGAAGGCCAAATCATTGCGGCCATGGAAATGTGTCTGGACATCACCCCGCGCAAGGAACTGGTCGAGCAATTGGAACGGTCCGAGGAAAAATACCGCGCCATCTTCAACACCATTCCCAACCCGGTCTTCATGCTGGACCAGGATACCCTGGACATCATGGACTGCAACGACGCCGTGGACACGGTCTACGGCTACAAACGGCACGAGGCCCAGGGCATGAACTTTGCGGAATTTTTTCCGGAGGAGGACCGGGAGATGTATGTTTCCCGGCTGCGCAGCACCCGGGTCATTCCCCAGGCGCGACAGCGCGTCCGCGACAAGGACGCCCTGCCTCTTTACGTCTTCATCCGCGTGTCGCCTTCCAGGTATGCGGGCCGGGACATACTGCTCGTGACCACCTCGGACATCACCAAGCGGCTGGAGACCGAACAGCAGCTTATTCAGGCCAGCAAAATGGCCACTCTGGGGGAAATGGCCACGGGTGTGGCCCATGAATTGAACCAACCCTTGTCCGTGATCAAGACCGCGTCCAGCTTCTTCATGAACAAAATCAAGAAAAAGCAGCCCATCCGGGAGGACATTCTCCTGACCATGGCCGAGGAGATCAACAGCCATGTGGACCGGGCCTCCAAGATCATCAACCACATGAGGGAATTCGGTCGCAAGCCGGAAATGGTGCTGGAGCCTGTGGACGTGAATTATGTTCTGCGCCGAGCCTTTGAGATTTTTTCCCAGCAGCTCAAATTGCGGGAGATCAAGGTCATCTGGGAGCTGGAGGAGCCGCTGCCTTTGATTCAGGGCGACTCCGGGCGGCTGGAGCAGGTCTTCATCAATCTGCTCCTCAATGCCCGGGACGCCATTGAGGATCGCTGGGAAAACCATGACCGGACCAAAGCGGACAAACGCATTGCCCTGCGTTCCCGGGTGGAATCCTCGGGCCGGGACCGGCAACGGGTGGTGGTGGAGGTGGCGGACACCGGGCACGGCATCCCCAAAGCCATTGCCGAGCGTATCTTCGAACCGTTCTTCACCACCAAGAAAGTGGGCAAAGGCACGGGGCTGGGCCTGTCCATCAGTTACGGGATCGTGGGCGACTGCGGCGGGGAAATCCGCGTGGAGGAGCGCCCGGGCTGGGGAGCGGTGTTTGTGCTCGACTTTCCGCTCCCCGAAGAAGCGTTGGCCCCCAGCGGGGAGGGCGCATGAGTCGCGAGAAAAACCGTAGCGTCCTTTTGGTGGATGACGAAGCCGGTATCCGTACCGTGGTGAGCCTGACCCTGCGGGACCAGGGCTACGAGGTCCTGACTGCGGACAGCGCAGAGGCTGCGTTGCGGCTTTTTGACGAGCAGGCACCCGGCGTCGTGATCACGGATATTAAAATGCCGGGCATGGACGGGCTGGAGCTGCTGGCCGAGTTGAAACGTCGGGCATCGGACGTGGAAGTGATCATGCTGACCGGGCACGGGGACATGGACCTTGCCGTCACCAGTTTGCGCCGCTCCGCAGCGGACTTTTTGACCAAACCCGTGAGCGATGAAGCGCTGGAAGTGGCTTTGGACCGCGCCTTTGAACGCATGGCCCTTCGGGCGGCCCTTCGGGAACATACTGAAAATCTTGAACAGCTCGTGCAGGAACGCACGGAGCGGCTGCTGGAGGCCGAACGCATGGCCGCCGTGGGGCAGACCGTGGCCGACCTTTCCCACGCCATCAAGAACGTGGTTTCCGGGCTGGACGGCGGGATGTTTGTGCTGGGCAAGGGCATGGAGACCGGGGAACGGGAATATCTCCAACAGGGGTGGGATGCGGTTCGCGGTAATGTGGAGAAGATCCGCAATCTTTCCATGGATCTGCTCAATTATGCTCGGTTTGCACGCCTTGACCCGCAATCGTGCGATCCGGACGAGCCCGCGCGTCAGGCTGTGGAAGCCATGCGCCACCAGGCCGCGGCCCTGGGGTGTCCGCTGCATTCGGAGCTTAAGGCCGGGCCGGAGCCTGCCGTTATTGACGCGGCAGCGGTACAGCGCGCCCTGCTCAACCTGCTGGGCAATGCCCTGGAGGCGTTCCAGGAACGTGGCAGGGGGGAAATTCATTTGCGGACCTCCCGCTGCCCGGGACGTTACCTGGAATATGTGGTGCAGGATTCTTGCGGCGGTTTTTCCGACCACGCCGAGGAAACCGCGTTCCAAGCCTTTGCCAGCACCAAGGCGTCTGGCACCGGACTGGGGCTCATGCTTGTGCGGCAGGTGGCCGAGCAGCACGGCGGCCTGGCTTCCTTGGACAATACTCCAGGACGCGGCGCACTGGTGCGGCTGCGCATTCCGGAACCGGCTTTGGACGGGAACTGACGGGCCGGAGTCGCAATGGATTCCACGTGAGGGGCGCAGGGCGCGGCTTGGTCCGGGCTCCCGGCCGGAAGACCGGGAAGCCTGGTATTGTTTGTTTTTTTTGAGCAGGAGCGGATCGATCCTGATTTTCCCGGACCGGTCACTTCTTAACGAGCCCGATCAGGAAGAGCAGGACCACGGCTCCCACGGTGGCGGTGATGAGCGAGCCGATCATGCCGCTGCCGTGAATGCCGAGGACTCCGAAAAGAAAGCCGCCCAAAACAGCGCCCACCACGCCCACCACGAGGTTGCCGACCAAACCAAAACCTCGCCCCTTCATGATTTGTCCGGCCAGAAATCCGGCGAACAGGCCGATGAGCAGATACCAGATGATTCCCATGGGTGCCTCCTTGGCGTGTGTTGTGGCGGACCGGAGCCACCTTGGGCTGCCGGTGTCCGCGCGTTTGGGGAGCCGGGATACCGAAAGGGCGGCCTCCCGGAAGGAAGACCGTCCCCTGTTGGTTCGCATGGTCTGCGACGCAGTATTCCTCTACAGGATATACCTGGAGAGGTCGCGGTCTTCAACCACCTCGGCCAATTGTTCGCGGACATAATCGCGGTCCACAAGGACCTTGGTTCCGGCCTTGTCCGGGGCTTCGAAGGAAAGCTCGGACAGGAGTTTTTCCATGATGGTGTAGAGTCGGCGCGCACCGATGTTTTCGGTTTCCTCGTTGATCTTTTCGGCAGTGGCGGCCATTTCCTCCAGAGCTTCGCGGGTGAAGTCCAAGGAGATGCCTTCGGTTTCGAGCAGGGCTTTGTACTGCACGGTGAGGGCGTTTTTCGGCTCGGTCAGGATGCGGTAGAATTCGTCCTTGGCCAGAGGCTGGAGTTCTTCCCGCAGGGGGAAGCGGCCCTGGAGTTCCGGAATGAGGTCCGAGGGTTTGGCATAGTGGAAGGCGCCGGCCGCAATGAACAGGATGTGGTCGGTCTTGACCATGCCGTATTTGGTATTCACCACGCAGCCTTCCACCACGGGAAGCAGGTCGCGCTGCACGCCTTCACGGGAGACGTCCGTCCCCCCGCCTTGATCCTGGCGGGCGGCCACCTTGTCCAACTCGTCGATGAACAGGATGCCGGTCTGTTCCACGCGTTCGCGTGCCAGTTCCACGACCTTGTCCATGTCGATGAGTTTTTCGGATTCCTCCTGGATGAGCACCTCGTAGGCGTCCTTGACCTTCATCTTGCGATGCTTTTTCTTGTTGGGGAAAAAGCGTCCCAGGGCGTCCTGCATCTGCATGCCCATGTCTTCCATGCCGGGAATGGCCATGATGCTTACGGCCGGGTCGGCCTGGCTGGAGACTTCCAGCTCCACTTCCTTTTCATCCAGCTGGCCGTTGCGCCACATCTTGCGGAATTTTTCGCGGGTGCCTTCATCGGTTTTGGGCGCGGGCGGAGGGGTTTCCTCTTTTTGACCGGACATGAAGAACCCGGGACTTTTTTGATTTTTGGGTTCACGCGACCCGGGCAGGAGCAGATCGAGAAGCCGGTCTTCCGCGGCCTTTTCCGCCTTGAGGCGGACGCGTTCGCTTTCTTCCTTGCGCACCATGTTCACGCCGATTTCCATCAGGTCGCGGATCATGGATTCCACGTCGCGGCCCACGTAGCCCACTTCCGTGAACTTGGTGGCCTCCACCTTGTAGAAGGGGCAGCCCGTGAGGTTGGCGAGGCGGCGGGCCACCTCGGTTTTTCCCACGCCGGTGGGGCCCATGAGGATGATGTTCTTGGGCGCGATCTCGTCGCGCAGTTCCGGGTCGATCTGCTGGCGGCGCCAACGGTTGCGCATGGCAATGGCTACAATGCGCTTGGCGGCCTGCTGGCCGATGATGTAGCGGTCCAGCTCGGAGACGATTTCACGGGGCGTCAGATTGCTCATGATGCTTTCTCTTGTGTCTGGATGATGATGTGATCGTTAGTGTAGACGCAGATGTCTGCGGCGATGTGCATGGCTTTTTCCGCGATTTCGCGGGCCGGGAGATCGGTTTCGTTCTTCAGGGCGCGGGCCGCTGCCAGGGCGTAGGAACCGCCCGAGCCAATGGCGGCCACGTCGTCGTCCGGCTCGATCACGTCGCCGGTGCCGCTGATGATCAGGATGTTTTCCGCGTCTGCGGCCAGCAGCATGGCCTCCAGGCGGCGCAGGTATTTATCGGTGCGCCAGTCCTTGGCCAGTTCAACGGCCGCGCGGATGAGATTGCCGGAATAGTTTTCCAGCTTTTTTTCAAAACGTTCAAACAAGGTGAAGGCGTCGGCTGTGGCACCGGCGAATCCCACCGTGACCCTGTCGCGGTAGATGGTGCGGACCTTGCGTGCGCCGTGTTTCATGACCATGGCCTGGCCAAAGGTGACCTGGCCGTCTCCGGCCACAGCGGTTCCGTTACTGTCCTTGACCGCCAGGATGGTGGTTCCTCTGAGTTCCATGAGCGCTCCTTTGGGGCGGTGATTCCTGCTTGCGCACCGGCGGGCGGCAGGCCGCCGCGCCGAAGCGCGGTTGATCAAAAAATTTCATCGGCGATGCGTTGCCATTGGAGAAAGGCTTTTTGGTCGTGCAGGACCATTTTCACGGTCTGCACCAGTCCTTCCTCCAGCCCTTCGGCCAGGGTGCGCAGGGCAATGGGCGCGGCCAGCTCCACAGGATAGCCGTAGGCCCCGCAGGAAATGGCCGGAAAGGCCAGGGACGCGATGCCGTGTCCATAAGCCAGGAGTATGCTGGCGGCATAGGCCGATTCCAGGAGGCGCGGTTCGTTGTCTGTCCCGTTGTTCCAGATAGGACCCACCGCGTGGATGACATAGTCGTGGGGCAGGTCAAAGGCAGGGGTGATGACCGCGTCGCCAGGGCTGACCGGCCCATGCAGCCGGACCATGTCCTGGCCCGTGAGCAACAGCCTGGGACCGGCGGCACGTTGGATGGCGCCGTCAACGCCGCCGCCTCCGGCAAGGCGGGAGTTGGCCGCGTTGACAATGGCCTGTGTCTCGGCATGGATCAGGTTTCCCTGTTCAAGGTGCAGTGTGTTGCCGGAAAAGGTCCAGGTGTGCATGGGCAATCAGGGTAATGCTGATTTGGCCTTTGGCAAGGGGCGGGGATGGAGAAAGGCGGAAAACCGCAGGGCTAGAAGGTAATGTTCACCCCGAAATGCGTTGTGATGCCCTGGTCCTGACGCTCGGGCCCGCGGAAGGGGCTTTGCCCGTCCAGCCCGGTATCCGGCCCGAGCCCAGGAGGGGCGTAGCTGAAGCCCATGTAGGCACTCCAAGGACCGGGGCGTTCGGTCTGCTCCTGCTCCAGGTGAAACAGTTGCAATCCCAAAAATACATTGGCCACGCCGGAGGCCCCGTTGACCAGCGAGGCAGGAGGCGCGCCCGCGGGCTGGTCCGTGAGCACATAGATCATCTGGCTCTGCACGCTGAAGTCGCCCAGCAGTTCAGCCAGGCCCTCCCCGAGGAAGGGGCCCGGAGTATTGTCCTGGCTGTCCGGAAGGGCATGGGAATCGGAGTCCGGCGCCTCGGTTTCAACTTCCACAGAGGGGGACGGAATAGGCTCCCGGGAAAATGCCTGGAAATCGTCGGGCAGGGGGCGTCCGTCAAATGCGTCCCGCAGGCCCAGACCGTCGTCCAAATCCAGACGCAAGCCCTGCTGTGCGGGGCTGGATGCGGGCCAGACGGTGAATCCGGTGAACAGGATGATGGCAAGACTGAGAAGAAGGCGCGGCATAAGCATGGCTCCGGTTGGATTCCGACTCCAATAGCCATGAATACCCTCAGGCCGGGGGAAAGGCAAGCCCTGCCGCACGGGGCGGAAAATCAGCCCTCTTCCTGCCCGCGCACTTCACGGATGGCGTCGGCATAAGCCTTGAAGACGGATTCGCGGTCGATGAGCCCCAGGATGGTGTTGGTGTCGTGCGGGGCCACCACGGGAATCTGATCGTAGTCCGTGTCCACGAATTTGAGCAGTGCGGTGTAGAGGTCGTAGTCGGGCCGCAAGTAGGCGCGTTTGGCCGCCAGGTCGCGCACCACGAGCAGGTCGAAGAGTGTGCGCTCGAAAATGACCTTGCGCGCGCTGGAAAGGGAGAGGAGCGCGGTGAATTCGCCTTCTTCGTTGCGTACGGGGAATACGAGCTGGTTGGTGTTGGCGATAACGTCCGTCAAGGCCTTGAGGGTGGTGCATTCCTCCAGGGTGACCACGAGGCGGGGCCGGTAATGGTCCTCCACCTTGAGTTCTTCCAGGATGTTGATGGTAGCGTCCACCACGTGGGCCGGAGAGTCGAATTTATTGTCCACCTGGTTTTCATACAGGGAGAAGCGGTGCCCCAGGACGATGCACAGAGCCGAGGCCAGCATGAGCGGGGCCAGCAGGCCGTACCCCTGGGTCAGCTCCGTGACCATGACGAGCGGTCCGATGGGTGCGTTGGCCACTCCGGCGAAGAACGCGGCCATCCCCACGAGTACATAGCCGCCGGGCTCCTGGGCGATGTTGGGATAAAAGCGGTGAGCGAGCTGGCCCACGAGGCCGCCTGTCATGCCGCCCACGAACAGGGCCGGGGCAAACATGCCGCCGCTCATGCCCGAGCCGATGGTCACGGAGGTGGCTACGGTCTTGCCCAGGATGATGGCCAGCATCATGCCGATGGTCATCTGGCCCATGATGGCCCCTTCCAGCCAGCCGTATCCGCCGGAAAGAAGTTGCGGGTAGAGCATGCCCATGAGTCCCATGAGCAGGCCGCCTACGGCCGTGGCCCACATGAGGCCGACCTTTTCCTGAAGCCGGCCAAAGACCGAGTATTTTACGAAGTAAAAGGTGCGCACGTAGAACCAGCCGGACGCGGCGCAGGCCACGGCCAGCAAGGCGTAGAAGATCAGTTCGCGGGCGTCGTGGAAAGAAAAATGGGGAATGCCGAAAATGGGCTCGGTTCCGTAAAAGAGCGTGAACAGGCTGTAGGCCACCACCGAGGAAAGCACGGCCGGAAGCACGGCTTCGGCTTCAAAGTCCTCGCGGTAGATGACCTCAATAGCCGTGAGCGCTCCGCCCAGGGGGGCCCGGAAAATGGCGCCCAGTCCGCCTGCCGCTCCGGAGAGCAGTAGGATGCGGCGTTCCTTGACCGTGAGTTTGAGCCGTTGGGCCAGCCAGCAGCCGACTCCTGCGCCGATCTGGGAAATGGGGCCTTCCCGGCCCGCACTGCCGCCGGAGATGATCGTGCCCACTGAGGTGATGCCCTTGATGAGCCAGGCCTTGGGCTTGAGCACGCCGCCTTGGTGGTGGAACGCCTTGATCATGGCGTCGGTGCCGTCGGTGCCGCTGTGGACGCTGTCCGGGATGAAGCGGCTAACCAGCCAGCCGGTGATCAGGCCCACCAAGGTGGTGGCCACGGGAATGACCCAGGGCCGGAGTTCCCCGGCGGCACCATGAAAGATTTCTTCTCCGGCCGGAGCGGGCAGGGTCAGGCCGGCCAGCTTGTGCTGGATGACAAATTTACCCAGCTCCACCGCGCCGAAAAAGAGCACGGCGGCCAGTCCCGAAAGAACGCCCACCACCACGCCGAGCAGCAGCCAGCGCACCGAGCTGACGTGCCGGTAGGTACGAAGGAAATCCCGCCAGGGGCGCAGGATTTGGAGTAGAAGGTTCACGCCGGGACCTCCTGCGCATCCTCTTCCCCGGCAGAGGGCGGATGCGGACAGGTGGCGGGAAGGTCGGGTTGGGCTTCGGGCGAGGCTAGAATGGCCCGGCCCAGGCGAACGTCTTCGGCGATGCGGGCCTTGAGTTCGTCCAGCCCGGAAAATTTTTTTTCATCCCGCAGGCGCTGAACAAAGTGGACCCGGATGTGCCGACCGTACAGGTCGCCTGAAAAATCAAGAATATGCGGCTCTACGGACACGGCGTCGTTGCCGAAGGTGGGATTGGTGCCGATATTCGCCACTCCCGGCAGGCAGTGTCCGTCCATTTCAACCCAGACCGCATAGACTCCCCGCTTGGGGACCAGTTCATCCACCAGCTTGAGGTTGGCGGTGGGGAAGCCCAACAGGTTGCCTCCGCGTTTCATGCCGTGGACCACTTCTCCGGCCACCTGGTAGAAGCGGGAGAGCAGCGGGCGGACTTCCCAGACATGTCCGGCCTGGACCATGTCCCGGATGCGTGTGGAGCTGACCACGGCACCATCACAGGTGACCGGGTCCACCCGAAAGACCTGGAACCCCCATTGGGCCCCCAGTCGGCTAAGGGTCTTGTAGTCTCCGGAGCGGCCTTTGCCCATGTGGTAATCGTAGCCGATGACCAACTCCCGGACCTTGAGCCCGTCCACGAGGTAGGTTTTGACGAATTCTTCGGGGGAGAGGGCGGCCAACTCCCGCGTAAAGGGGAGCACCAGCAGGACATTGGCCCCCTGGCGTTCGATCAGTTCGATTTTTTGGTTGGTGAGAGA
>JAQVYA010000035.1 GCA_028708865.1 Desulfovibrio sp.
TCTTCCACCCGCTCTGGGACCTGGGGCTGGACCTAGGGCACGGAGTGCGCACGGTCAAGGACTGCCTGGCCCTGGCCCGGGACGATTTCCAGGTGCTCTCCTCCCTGCTGGACATCCGCTACGTGGCCGGTGATCCGGGCATCATGCAGCGGTTCAAGATTTCCTTTCCGCGCGTGGCCCGCAGCCGGGGTCGGGCCTTTGCCACCTGGGTCACGGAGCAAAACGTGGGCCGCGAGGCCCGGTACGGCGACTCCAGCGCCCTACTGGAACCGAACCTCAAAAACGGTCTGGGCGCCCTGCGCGACGCGCACCAGATCGGCTGGTGCTCCGTGCTGCTCAACGCGGACCAGGACTGGACCAACCCCCTCTCCCACAACGAGCGCCAACGTCTGCTTACGGATTTTTCCTTCATCCTCCAGGCCCGCGCCGCACTGCACCTAGCCACGGGCCGACGCACCGACACCCTGTTTTTCGACCTCCAACCCCGGGTGGCGGAATTACGCGGCTTTTGCCGTTCCAACCAAGCCCCCCTGGAACGCGCCCTGGGCGTGGAGCACTTTCTTTCACGCCTGCACCGCTGCATGGGGCGGATCAAGGCCCTGCGACACGCCTTTTTCCGGGAATGTTTTCCTCCCCGCTTCCGTCGGGTGCGCCGGTTGCAGATTTCCGCCAGCACCCAACTGCTGGAAACCCCGCAAGGCCTGCAATTGCGCCAGCCGCAACAACACGCGCCCGACCCCCATGCCGGGCTACGGCTCTTTGCCCACGCCGCACGCACAGGCCAGCCCCTGGCCCTGGAAACCCTGCGCATGGTCCGCCGCCACGCCCGGGACTGGGCCGCTGCACTCTCGGCCAAGCCCGAGGCCCTGCACGACCTCCTGGACATCTTCACCCTTCCGCACGCCCTGGAAGCCGGCCAAATGATGCTGGAAACCGGTTTTCTCGGCGCGCTGATCCCCGAATTCGGCGCAGTGCAGGACCTGGTGCAGTTCGACGACTACCACGTCCACCCCGTGGGCCCGCACACCTTGGTAACCATGACCACCCTGGCCGCTTTTTTGCGCGGCGGAGAGGAATTCCCCGCTTCCCTGGCCCAAGAGGTGCCCCGACCCGACCTGCTGCTCCTGGCCGGACTCTTCCACGACCTGGGCAAAGGCAAACCCGGCCACAGCGAAACAGGGGCGGAAATCGCCCGGCGCGTACTGGCCCGGTTCAGCCTGCCCGAACAGGACGTTCAGTTGGTGGCTTTTCTGGTCCGGCATCACCTGCTCCTGCCCAAGACCGCCACGCGCAAGGACCTCTCCGACGAAGCCGTGGTGGGCCACGCCGCAAGCATTGCCGGAACCAAGGAGCGGCTCGTCATGCTGCACCTGCTCTCCACGGCGGACAGTATGGCCACCGGTCCCCGCGCCTGGAGCTCCTGGACCGAGGCCCTTTTTTCCGAACTGTTCCTCAAGGCCCGCAACCTGCTCAGCCACGGCCCCATGTCCGCCCCCACGGCCGCGCGGCAAATCATGGAGGCCAGGGACGCGGTGCGCGCCATCGCCGAACGCACCCTGCCGCCCCCGTTCGTGGCTCGACACCTGGACCGCGTCTCCCCCCGCGCCTTCCAGGCGTTGCCGCCCGAAGACCTGGCCCGGCAACTGGAACTCATGCACCGCTTTCAGGAATCCCCGACGCGGCGCGTGCTGCTGGAGGCCCGTAAATCCGACGTAGCCGACACCTTTGAGGTCACCGTGGCCTGTAAAAATACCCCCGGCCGGTTCGCACGCCTCACGGGCAGCCTGACCATGCACCATCTGGACATCCTCTCGGCCGACGTGTTCACCTGGGGGCGCGGCATGGTGGTGGACGTGTTCCGCGTCAGCCCGCCGCAGGACAAGCTCTTTCCCGATTCGGTCTGGGAACGGCTGGTACGGACCATGCGCGGCACCCTTTCCGGAGAAATATCCCCGGCGCAAGAACTGGAACAAATGCGCCGCTCCCCCCTGCATCAGGGCCGCCCCGCCCCTCCCCTGCCGCCCAGCGTCAAGCTGGACGCCGGATCCAGTGACTTCTATTCCATCATCGAGGTGGCCGCCCCGGACCGGCTCGGACTGCTGCACGACATCGCCTGCGTACTCGGACGCCTGGGCATCGAAATACACCTTGCCAAAATCACCACCAAATCCGGCCGCATCGCGGATATCTTCTACGTGCGCGGAGCGGACGGCATGCGCATCAACGGCCCTGAACAAGAAAAAAAGCTGCGTCAGGAGCTGCTGCCCGTGCTCCGCTGACCAGCACAGCCTCCCTGTTCCCGCCCGATGCTCCCCCAACCGCCCCGATTCCAGCCTCGACCACCCCTTCACATCTCGGCCCAGGCCCCCCGGACTCCCCAGGCGGCTTGCGCTTTTCCCCTGGTCTGCTACCACTAAGAAACCATTGCAGCCCCCAACGATACGAGGAACAGCTTGGAGCAGATACAGCAATTCTTGACCGATTCCCCCTGGCTGGCCGACGCCCTGACCACCCTGGGACTGCTTGCCGGTGCCTGGCTGGCGCTGCTGGTGGCCCGCAAAGTGGCCGTGCGCGCCGTGCACGCCGCCGTACGACGCACCCGCGTAACCTGGGACGACATCCTGGAACGACGCAAGGTCTTCCACATTCTGGCCTGGTTCGCGCCGCTGCTGGTGCTCTCGCATCTGGGGGATGTGTTCCCGCAGCAAGCCGCCTGGATCGACCGGGGCATCAACGCCCTCGGCCTGGTTGTGGGCGCGCTGACCATCTCGGCCAGCCTTTCCGTGCTCAACGACCTCTACCAGTCCCTGCCCCTCTCAGGACGACGCCCCATCAAAGGCGGCGTGCAGCTCGTACGCATCTTCGTTTTCATCCTGGCGGGCGTGGCCGTGCTGGCCCTGCTCATGGGCGAATCCCCCTGGGGCCTGCTCTCGGGCGTGGGAGCGTTCACCGCCGTACTCATGCTCGTGTTCCGGGATACGATCCTCTCCTTTGTGGCTGGAATCCGGCTCATCGGCGGCGACCTGGTGCGCAAAGGAGACTGGCTCGAAGTCCCGGAGTTCGGCGCGGACGGCGACGTCATCGACATCGCCCTGCACACCGTGCTCGTACAAAACTGGGACAAGACCATCGTCTCCATCCCCACCTTCAAACTCGTGGACGGAGCATTCAAAAACTGGCGGGGCATGACCGAAGCCGGAGGACGACGCATCAAGCGCTCCCTCATTCTGGACCTCTCGTCCGTGCGCTTTGCCGATGAAACCCTCCTCGCCTCCCTGCGTTCAGTGCAGCGGCTGCAAAGCTACCTCCAAACCCGGGAAGCCGAAGTCCAGGCCTGGAACAAAGAACACGGCGTGGACACCGATCACCCCCTGAACGGACGCCGCCTGACCAATCTGGGCTGCTTTCGCGCTTACGTGGAGCGCTACCTGCTTGAAAACCCTCACCTGCGGCAAGACATGACCCTCATGGTCCGGCAGCTGGCGCCGACTCCGCAAGGACTCCCTCTGGAAATATACGGATTTACCAATGATACCGCCTGGGTGAACTATGAGTCCATCCAGTCCGATATCTTCGACCACCTGCTGGCCGCCCTGCCCTGGTTCGGACTGCGAGTCTATCAACGGGAACAAAGCCCGGATACACGGGCAAAAAAACTGGGACTTGATTCCGGAACTCAAGAATAATCAGTTTCCGGGGGCAAACCTTTCTGTAGAAAGGTTCTTCCCCCGGGCCCCCTTTCCAAAGACTTTCATCGCTCGCGGCTGGCGCCGCTCGGGCTTATTGGCATGTCCCCGGGCGCGCGAAAGCGCGGCCGGTAAACGGGGTTCCAAGGGGCCGAGGGCCCTTTGGCCGCCGGAGGCATTGCTTTTATCTTGATTTTACGGGCAAGCTTGCTTTCCGGAGGCAAACCTTTCTGAAGAAAGGTTCTTCCCCCGGGCCCCCTTTCCAAAGACTTTCATCGCTCGCGGCTGGCGACGCTCGGGATTATCGCCATGTCTCCGGGCGCGCGAAAGCGCGGCCGGTAAACGGGGTTCCAAGGAGCCGAGGGCCCTTTGGCCGCCGGAGGCATTGCTTTTATCTTGGGTTAAGATTTTTTCAGGTACGCAATCCAGCCACGATCCGAGCGGGCTTCAGCAGCAGTTCCAGGGCGGCGAGGATATCCGGAGCCAGCATATCCGCGGCCTGAACCGTGCAGCGGGCCGCGCATTCTCCTTGGATCACGGCGATTCCCAGAGCGGCTTCGGCGAGCATGAGCGCATCATTGCGACCATTGCCGATAGCGGCGCAGCTTGTCGAGCCAAGGGCCCGCACCAGATCGCGTTTGGCCTGGTCCTCTTTTCCGGCGGGTAGAACCGTGAGTTGCACGGGCAGCCCAGCCAGAGCTGTGGAACAGTCGCCGTAGGTGTCGGCTGTAACCACATGCAGCGTCAGGTGTGCGGCAAGGCGGCGCAATGCTCCGGCCACGCCGGACAGGAGCGCGCCGTCCAGGGCCAGTGTGCCGTTGTAATCCAGCACCAGATGCTCCAGGCGCAGGGGGCCGAATCCGGGAACTTCCACGTTGAGCATGGCATTTTCCTCCGTGTCGGCGGCCGCATGCCGGGCGCCTAGTTCATGGCAAAACTTTCAATGCGTTTTTTATAGGCCAGAATGCCCTTGACGATGCCTTCGGCAATGCGTTCGCGGTATTTTTCCGAGGCCAGGTTGGCGGCGTCGTGCCGGTTGGTGAGGTAGCCCATTTCCACTAATACAGCGGGCATTTTGGCCCCCATGAGCACGTAAAAGGGCGCGTGCCGGTGCCCGTGATTGCGAATGCCGTACTTTTTGCCCACATGGGTCACCACACTGCTTTGGATATCTTCGGCCAGGTCCGAGCTTTCCTCCACCTTGGAATTGAGCACGAGATCGGCCAGGATGAATTGCAGGTCGCTGATCTGGTGGGGCTGAACTCCGTTTTCCCGGGCGGCCACGCGCCGGGCTTGTTCCGAGGAGGATTTCAGGCTCAGGCTATAGGTTTCAAACCCGCGGATGGACGCTTTGCGATAGGCGTTGCAATGCAGGGAAATGAAGAGATCCACCTTGGACATATTGGCCATGGCCGTGCGTTCCTCTAGGGGAACAAAGGTGTCGTCCGTGCGGGTATAGAGCACGTGAAAGCCCTGTTTTTCCAGGAGCGCGCCCACCCGCTTGGCCACTTTGAGGTTAATGTCCTTTTCGTAGAGACCGTGGTGCGCGGCGCCCCTGTCGTGGGCCCCGTGCCCCGCGTCGATCATCACGGTTTTGATGGTCAGGCCGAGCACCTTGATCAGGTCGTTAGGATTCACATCCTTGTAACGCTGGGCCGCTTCCCGGGCCACCTGTTCCGGGGCCTTTTCCAGGGCCGTGGGCGAGGGCGGACGGGAGATGGCCGTGGCCGGAGCCTGCTTATCCGGCGAATACACGTCCACCACGATGCGGAAGGGGTTGTTCAGGTGAAAGACCTTGTGGTCCTGAAATTCCAGGAGGTCCAGCACCACGCGAGTGGTTTGCGCGTCGTTCTGCCCCACGCGAAAGCCCCGCAAAATACCGTCGGAAATGCGAACGTTGCGCTTGATGTCCGGCCCGATGCGGGCCTGGCGCAGGTCGATGTAGACGCGGTGCCCCTTGTCCTTTTCCGGAAGCGGGGCCAGGAATTTATAGACGTATTCCACGGGGTGGTCCATTTCGAGCACCACGCGGGTGTAGTCATCGCTGGAGCGGTAGCGGATCATGTCCAGCCGGGCCGGGCCATCCGCCTTGGGCGCGGGCGCAGGCGCAGGCTGCTCCATCTGCTGCCGGGCCGCGGTGGTATCCAGTTCGTCCAGAGCGCGGCGGGCTCGTTCGTGCATATCGCCGTCAGGATGGTCGCGAATGACGGTGAGCAGGTCCAGATAGGCTCCGGCCGCATCATGCAGGCGGTCGCGCTGCAACAGGGCGGCGCGGTACAGGCAGTCGTCGGTCCAGGAGTGGGAGGGGAAGCGTTTGGCCGTGCGGTGGTAATAGTCTACGGCTTTGGCAAAATCCGCGTCCACAAAGCTGACCCGCCCCATTTCCTCATAGACCCGGCCATTGTAATACAGGGCCTTGGGCGCATAGGAGCCGTCCGGGTCCCGCTCATACACGGCGTTGAAAGCGCGCTCCAGCTTTTCCCAATGGGAACGGAACTGTTTCCGCTTGGAGTCGTTGGTCAGGGCGTGGAAGTCACGGTAGGCTTGGTTGAACTGCTGGCCAATGCCAAGGGCCCGGGCCGGACCAGGAAGCAGCAGGCACAGGGCGAACACAAGAAACATAGCCCGAACCAGCCAGGCAATGCGGCTTTGACGCGATGCGCTCCGGTGCGCGACGAAAACAGGATATGAGCACGATGTGCTCCGGCCTCTCATGCGTTGCCCCCTCTGACGGTACGCGCCGCAACGCGCCCGGCCCCCCTGGTTTGGTGAAACACCCAAGGCCCCGGAACCGGAGGCCACGGTGGCTTTTTCGCTTCAGACACTCTCCTCTCTAGAAAAACCCTAAATAAAAGTCCAGACCCTAGCGCAAGACAATGCTTTCGTCCATCCCAGGGAAGGAGAACCGCTGGAAACGGCCGGATGGGACATTGCCGAGATCATAGGGAAAGAGGAAGGAGCGCGGCCCGGGCCAGGGCCGAACATCCGCGGGCGGCAAAGTTCAGCCGTGCTCCCGCTGGAGGCGTTGGATGGTTTCACGCAGATGTTCGACCTCAAACGGCTTGGCCAGGTAGCCGTTCATGCCGCGATCCAAAAAAGACTCCCGTTCGCTTTCCATGGCATAGGCAGTCACTGCGATGACGGGCAGATTCGCCGGAGCGGCCGGAATATCGCCTTTCCGCAGGATGTCCAGCACTTCCAGTCCGTTCACCCGGGGCATTTGGATGTCCATGAGCACAAGGTCAATGCCTCCGCGGGCCAGGGCGTCCAGGGCCTGTTGCCCGTCTTCGGCCTCCACCACCCGGTGTCCGATCTTTTCCAGATAGCGGGCCACCACGAACCGGTTGGTGGCGTCGTCTTCAGCGTACAGAATGGTCAGGGAGCGTTCCCGGGAGCCTTGTTCCCGGCCGGACCGGCTCGTGCTGGAACCATTTTTTCCGGGCAGGCGCAGCACTGAGGTAAAGAAGAAGCTGCTGCCCTCGTCCGGTGCGCTCTCCACCCAGATACGGCCGCCCAAAATCTCCACGAGCTGCCGCGCAATGGACAGCCCCAGCCCGGTACCGCCGTAGGCCTTGGTCATGCAGTCTTCGGCCAGGGTAAAGCTCTCGAAGATTTCCTTTTGCTTTTCCGGCGGCACTCCGATTCCCGTGTCCTGCACCGTGAAGAGCACTACAACGGCCCCTTGGCCGTCCCCGCCGCCCCGATGATGCCGGCTGGCCAGGGAAACCTGGACCTTGACCTTGCCTTTTTCCGTGAACTTCACGGCATTGGAAAGCAGGTTGGAAAGCACCTGGGCCAGGCGGGTGGGGTCCCCTTCCACATGGTCGGGCACGTCCTCGGCCACTTCCCAGGAGAATTCCAGGTCCTTGAGCCGAAACGCGGTATGCCGGTTTTCGCAAATGGAATCCACCAGCTCGCGCAGGCGGAAAGGCCGACGCTCCAGGCGGATGGCCTTGGCCTCGATGCTGGAAAGCTCCAGGATATCCTCCACCACGCTGAGCAGCTTGGTGGACGCCTCGCGGGACATTTCCAAAAATTTCCGCTGATCTTTGTTCAGCTCGGTTCGCAACAGCAAGTCGGTCATGCCCACAATGCCGTTGATGGGCGTACGCAGCTCGTGGCTCATGTTGGCCAGGAACTGGCTTTTGGCCCGGTCCGCCACTTCGGCGGCCTCTTTGGCCCGGGCCAGCTCCTGCTCGCGCAACACCCGCTCGGTCACGTCCTCGGCCGTCCCTGCGCCGCGCGCCCGGCTCCCGGTGGAAAGCACGGGATACCAGCGCCCCGCGATCCAGCGGATACTGCCGTCGGGACGCTGGATGCGGTATTCCAGGGACTGGGCCTCGCCATCGGGTCCCAGGCTGAGTTGCAGGGCCTGCCGCACCTTGTCCCGGTCATCGGGGTGGATGGTCTCAAAAAACAGGTCCGGCTTTTCGAGCACGTCGTCCACGGGCACGCCCCAGATTTGCCCAAAGGCCGGGCTGAGGTAGATGAAGCGGTCCGACGAAGAAAGCCAGAACACGCTGCTGATGGATTCCGCCATCTGGCGAAAGCGCTCCTCGGCCTCGCGGCGGCGGCGCATATGTGCAAATTCACGCAGGGCGCGCCGGGCGATGTGGGGCATGTCCAGAAAGGTGTCCGCGGACTTGACCACATAATCCAGGGCCCCGGCCTTGAGCGCTTCCACGGCCACCTGCTCGTTGCCCTGGCTGGTCATGAGAATCAGGGGGTAGCGCGGTTCGCGGCGGTTGGGCGGCAAAATCTCAATGCCGTTGCCGTCGGGCAGCAGCCAGTCCGCAATGACCAGGTCAGGCAGGTGCTCGTCCAGAAAAGTGCGGGCCTTACCCACGGTATCGGCCACATGCAATTCGAAACGCGTGGTCTCTTCGCGGGAAAACGCCTCACGGATCAGCTCGGCGTGCGCGCTCTCGTCCTCCACCAGGAGAATAAGCACCGGGCGGTCGCCGCTCGCGTCCGTCTGTTCCGTGATGAAACGCTCGGGCATGCCGCTACTCCACGCAGAATTCGATGGTAAACGCGCCGTCCGGCGTGGTGAAGGGAATGGCCATGATGGGCGCGCTGGTCACGTGCTGGATGGTGTGGTTATCGCCCATGACCACGGAAGGCGTGGCGCTTTGCAGGTTCAGGCCCTGCTTGTCCATGGTGGCCCGGGACTGGCCGGAAATCATGTTGGTGATCTCGCCCACGGCGTCCTTCACGTCCCGCAGGATGTCGTCAATGTCCGGCCCGAGCATGGACTTGACAATGGCCACGGCGCAGCCTTTTTCAAACGAAATGGAAAGCGAGCCGGTTTTGTCTCCGGTGATGCCAATGATTCCGGTGACGTCTCCCTTGGCCACATGGCCTTTTTTCACGTACGGGCTGCCCGGTTCGGCCCGGACCCCGGCCATGGTGGAGAGCACGTCCTGCGCGGCCTTGACCACGGCCTTTGCCAATTCCATATCCATGCCGGCACCCATGCGTCCGCCTCCAAGGTTATTGGGAACAGTCTTCCAGGCCTTCGGCCATGACCACCAGGCCTCCTGTGTCGGTCATATAGAGCAGGGGCTCCCCCTTTTTTCCGGGCCAGCCCGAGCCGTTCTCGGGCACGCTGAGCCGGAAGGTGGTTTCCGGCGGCAGCAGGGAGCTCACGATGCGCCCGGCCACGGTGTTGACCACTTCGGCCAGGGTGTCCCAGAGCATCTGTTCCCGGATGCGTTCCTGCTCGCCGAAAATGGCGCGGGCCATCTGCTCCAGCAGCGGACGGGGAAAAGCCATGGTCACGGAACCGGTGCAAGGCTCCAGCACGCGCACCCTGGACCAGAGGAAATCGGACTTCTGGGGTTCGATGAAGAACATTTCCTCCATGGTGGCGCTCACCGCGGAAAGCACTGCATCTTTCATGTCCATCACCATGCGGCACCTCCCTTATCCGGCAGCAGCGGGCTGAGCGCCTCGGCCAGCATGGCCGGGTTCACCGGCTTGGGCAGCACGGCAAAGGCTCCCAGCTCCTTCATCTCCTGCTCGTTGGCTTCGTTCTTGGCGCTGGAGATGACCAGCACCGGAACATTGTTGAACTCCTCGTCCTCTTTGAGCCGCTTGAGCAGATCCAGGCCGCCCATGACCGGCATGGTCAGGTCCGTGACCAAAAGATCCGGCGGCCCCCACTCCAGCAACTCGAGGGCCTCCAGACCGTTGGCGGCCTCCAGGAACTCCGCGCCCGCCAGGCCCGCGATTTCCAGGCACCGGCGTATTACCATACGCGCCGTTGCGGAGTCGTCAGCGATGATCACCCGTTCCATACATATTCCCCCAATGTCGCTTTGCCCCTTGTACGATGTTACAAATACCAGGAACCCCGGCCGGCCGACGTGATGGTCACCCTTCCGGTATCCACCTCCAGGGCCACGGTGCGGCTGATGCTACCCGCCACGTCCTCGGCCACGGGGCCTAGTTTATACTGCCACAAAATTTTCTTTATCGCCAGCACGTTGCGCTTCCCGATATTGAATACTTCGTTATGATCCATGACCTTGGCGCCTCCGGCCAATTTCACGATCATACCCCGCCCGTTTTGTGCGGCGCCCTGCTTTTCCATAGCCTTGAACAGCGCGGGCAGGCCCGTATCCGCAAAGTAGGCGGGACGCTCCTTGGCCCGGTCCGGCTGGATGGTGGAATCAGGCAGCGCGATGTGGGCCATGCCCACGGTCCGCGTTTTGGGGTCCAGCAACACCACGGCCACGCAGGAGCCCAGCGCGTAGGTCTTGATCACTTCCCCAGGCTTGCGCGACGCGCCGTAATCACCGACACCGAGCGTAATCACCCCCATTATCCCCCCGTTTTGGCCAACAGGTTGAGCGTTTCCTGGGCAATGGAACCCAGCGGCACCAGCCGTTCGGCCCCGCCGCGCACATACGCCTCCTTGGGCATGCCAAAGACCACGCTGGTGGCCTCGTCCTGGGCCAGGGTCCGGGCCCCGGCATCGCGCATCACCTTCATGGCGTCGGCTCCGTCCGCGCCCATGCCCGTAAGCATCACGCCCACGGCGTTGGCCCCGGCATGTTCGGCCACGGATTTGAACAGCTCCTCCACCGAGGGGCAATGCCCGTTCACCAGCGGACCGGGCTGGCAGCGTACCTGGTAGATGCCGCCCGAGCGTACCAGCCGCATGTGCATGCCGCCCGGCGCAATGAGAATCCGGCCCGGCATGACCCGGTCGCCGTCTGCGGCCTCCTTGGCCTCCATGCTGCACAGGGTGTTCATACGTTCGGAGAACATGCGCGTGAACCCAGCGGGCATGTGCTGCACAATGACCACGCCGGGCGTGTGCACCGGAAAGGCCGTGACCACCTCGCGGATGGCCTCGGTGCCGCCGGTGGACGCGCCAATGGCGATGACCTTGTCCGTGGTGCCGGACAAGGCCCGCCCCTGCACAGAGCGCGGCTTGAACGCGGGCCGCTTGTGCTTCCAGTGCGAAACATTGGCCGTGGACGCGATCTTGACCTTGGTGCGCAGCTCCGTCAGCATGCTGTTCAGCCCGGAAGCCATGTCCGAGGTGGGCTTGGTGACGAAATCGACGGCTCCGGCGTCCAGGCAGTCCAGGGTGATCTGTTTGCCCCGCTCGGTCAGCGAGCTGACCATGACGATGGGCAAGGGATACTGGGGCATGAGCTTGCGCAGAAATTCCAGACCGTCCATGCGCGGCATTTCCACGTCCAGGGTCAGCACGTCCGGCCGCAGGCGAACGATCTTGTCCCGCGCAACGTACGGATCGGGCGCAGTGCCCACCACATCAATGCCCGAATCCATGGAAAGTCCCTTTTCCAGCACGTTCCGCACCAGTGCGGAGTCGTCCACCACCAGAACCTTGATCACTCGCTTGTTCATTCAGGCCACCTTTTTGTACACGGCGGGCATCACGTATTCGAAGGGGCAGTCTTCGCGGCCTAGAGTCTCAGAATGGCCAATGAAAAAATACCCGCCGGGCTGCATGAATTGATAGAACATTTTCGCCAGCCGACTCCGTGTCACCTGGTCGAAATAAATCATCACGTTGCGGCAGAATACCACATGAAACCGGCCCTTGAACGGCCAGCGCTCGCTCATGAGGTTGAAGCGGCGGTAGAGCACGTCCTTCTTGAGCGTGTCCTTCACGGCCCACTGGTCCGGTCCCAATTTCTGGAAATATTTGTTGCGCAGCTTGGGCGGCGTATGGATCATGCGTTCGTCCGGATACACGGCCCGCTGGGCCGTGCGCAGGGCCTGGGTGGAAATGTCCGTGGCCAGCATGCCCGCCTGCCACTGGTTGTATTGGCCGCCGAAGAACTCCCGCAGCACCATGGCCAGGGTATAGGGCTCCTCGCCCGTGGCCGCGGCCGCGCACCAGAGGCGGAAGTCCTTTTTGCCGGTCCGGGCGATCTGCTCGGTCATTTCCGGCAGCACCGCAGTGTGCAGATATTCGAAGTGGGACTTCTCGCGGAAGAAAAAAGTATGGTTGGTGGAGATGCGGTTGATCAGCTCCTCCACGGCCTTTCCGCTCTTATCCTTGCGGATATAGTCGTAATATTGTGAAAAATTCGTAAACCCTTCGCGGTTGAGCACTTTTTGCAGCCGTCCCACCACCAGGGCCCGTTTTTGGTCCGTAAGGTTGATGCCGGCGTACTTGTATATGAAATCGCGCAGGTCCTTGAATTCCTTTTCCGAGAGCTGATACATGCGTTTTCGCCCCTCTGCTGTAAGTCCGGTGCGCCGTTGACTTCCGGCTTAGTGCGGATACCAGTCCGTGGCCCGGATGCGATCGACCTTGGCGAGGACCACCTCGCCCGTGGCAGTATGAAAAACCACCTTGCGTCCACGCTCTCCCCCGGTATCCCTCTGCACGCGGGGGACGCGCAGCTTTTCCAAAATTTCCAGCCCGACCCTGACGTTGTCCTTGGCCACCCCCTCAAGGTAGCCCGGCGCCTTGCAGTTCTCGGCACCGCCGAAGAGGTGGGCCTCCAGGTCCCCCACGCGGGACCCGGAATGCAGCAGCATGCGCACCAGGGCCACAATGGCCGGAGCCGCGTACCTGGCCGTGGACAGTCCGCCCGGCTCGCGGTAGGGGCGCACGTAATGGGTCATGCCGCCCCGCTCCCGGCGACGGTCCCAGATCGTGACCACGCCGCCCGAGCCCACTACGGCGCAGAGCCTGGCGGGCCGGGAAGGGACACACACATACCCCGCCCCGAGCATCACGTCGCTCACCACAATCTGCCGCCCGTCGTCGCTCATGCTCCGCCCCAGGGCCGGGATGCCCCGCGGCGCGGGGCATCCCATCATTGGTTCTTAATACTTCCCGAACTCTTCGTCCAGAGAGATTGCCTCTTCCGGGTCTACCATTTCAGCGTCGTCCCCCCAGGCGGACACAGGCTCGTTCCTGGCTCCGGAGGCCCGACTCTGGGGCAGGGCCTTGGCAGGCCGGGAAACCGGCTCCCCGTTGCCGCCGCGGATGCGGAAGCGTCCGGTCACTTCCCGCAGCGTGGCGGACTGGGAGGAAAGCTCCTCCGCGGCCGAAGCGGTCTGCTCGGCCGTGGCCGTGCTGCGCTGCACCACGGACTCCACCTGATGCAGCCCCTGATTCACCTGGGCCACTCCCTCGGCTTGTTCGTTGGATGCGGCTGCGATCTCCTGCACCAAATCCGCGGCCTTGGTCACGTTGGTTACGATTTCAGTAAGCGCCTCGGCGGTCTCCTGCGCGATCTTGCCGCCTGTGGCCACCCGATCCGCCGATCCTTCGATGAGCTGGGCCGTTTCCTGCGCGGCCTTGGCGCTGCGCGAGGCCAGGGTGCGCACTTCTTCGGCCACCACGGCAAATCCCTTGCCGTGCTTTCCGGCCCGGGCCGCCTCCACGGCCGCATTCAGGGCCAGCAAGTTGGTCTGGAAGGCGATTTCGTCGATGACCTTGATAATCTTGCCAATGGACTGGCTGGAATCGTTGATTTCAGACATGGCCTCCGTGAGCCGAGCCATGTGCTGCTCCCCCCGGGAGGCCGCGTCCTTGGCATGGTCTGAAAGGCGGCTGGCCTGGGACGCGTTTTCCGCGTTGGTCTTGGTCTGGGAGTTGATCTCCGTCAGGGAACTGGTGATCTCCTCCAGGGAGGAAGCCTGTTCCGTGGCCCCCTGGGACATGGACTGGCTCGAATCCGAAACCTCGCTGGAACCGGCCGCCACCTGGGACGCCGCAGTCTGGATTTCGGACATGGCGTTATTCAAGGACTCGCCCATGCGCTTCAAGGCCTTGCCCAGTTCGTCCTTTTCCGACGCGGGGTGAATTTCCACGGTAAGGTCGCCGGACGCAATGCGTGCCGCGGCCTGAGCCTTGTCCCGGAAGTAATCCACCAGCTCGGCAAAGGCACGCCCGGCCTCGCCCAACTCGTCGGTACGCTCCAGCAACTTTTCCCGTTCCTTGCGGCTCAGTTCCTTCATTTCCACGTCACCGGCCGCAGCCAGTTCCGCACTGCGGGAGATGAACCGCACGGGCCTAGCCAGGATGCCGGCCAGCACCCAAATCACGGCCACGGCCGCCACCAGCAGGAACAGCCCGACCCAGATCATCTTCCAGGCCATGGCCCAGGCCCGGGCCACCACCACGCTGTCGTCGGCCAGCAAATTCACGGCCCACGGCTTGCCCGTGCCCAGGTCTACCGGAGCATACACTTCCAGATTCTTTCCTTCATATTCATTGATCAACTCACCGGCCTGCATGCGCTTCAGTTCACCTTCGGCATGAAAATCCGGATGCAGGGCCTCGGCGTCCTTGCCCACCAGTTCGGGGCGGCCCGTAACGCCCGCCAGCACTCCCTGGTGCGAAATAATGGCGATCTTGCCGGTGCCCTCAAAGATGTCGGCCTTGTCCGCCATGGCGGCCAGCCGCTCCACGGTCACATCCGCTCCCACAATGCCGTGGAACGTACCGTTGATCATGATGGGCGCGGTAACGGAAACCAGCAACACTTCCTTACCCTGGGCCACATAGGGAATGGGATCAACCACAGCGGGCTTGCCCGTGCGGCGGGGGTTCAGATAGTACCCGCCGTCTTTGGGGTCGTC
This sequence comes from Desulfovibrio sp., assembly GCA_028708865.1. Classification (GTDB taxonomy): domain Bacteria; phylum Desulfobacterota; class Desulfovibrionia; order Desulfovibrionales; family Desulfovibrionaceae; genus Paucidesulfovibrio. The sequence continues at coordinate 14,772 of JAQVYA010000035.1, forward strand.
GTATCCGTACAAGGCCTCCGTGGCCATGCTGGACCCCACACGGTTCCAGTAGGCCATGAACCGACCGCTTTCGTCATGGGCCTCGGCATTCACGTACATGGCGTCCTGGCCGTCAAAAGCATTGGGCTCCCACAAGGTGTAGATGCCCTGCATCTCGGGATGCTTTTGCAGCACGCTGCGCAGCATGCGCGAAACATCCGCACGGTTCACATCCAACCCGTCCTCTTTGATGGCCGCAAAAGCGTCGGCCAAGGACTTGGCCATGTCCAGCGGGCCCAAGAGCACGCTTTCCACGCGGCCCGCATACCCCTGCGTTATGTTCACGGCCTGCTGACGCGACCCTTCCACCTGCTGGGTGAACATGGTCCAGGACGCAAATCCCGTCAGAGCCACGCTTACGCCCAGCAGGGCGATCCCCGTCCACATGGCGATCTTGAATTGTATGCCCCTCAAACTCCGCATATTCCCTCCATTGCGGTTCGCCCCCCTCGGGCCGTTCTCAACTCGAACTGCACAAGAATTCCAATACGCTATACACCAACCTCGTGGGAACGCCCCGGTGCAAGCCCGACGCGGTAAAAGTCCCGGACCGCTCTCCGCCCGAACGACGGAGAGCAGCCTGCTTTTTCATTACCACAGAAATCAGTACCTACCAAACTCTCCTTCGTCCAAATAAATGATCTCTTCAGGGCGGGTCTCCTGGTCCTGGTTTGCCCCGGGTTGCTCGGAGCTTTCCTTTGAACCATTTGAATCAAAACGATTTTCATTCCTATTTCCGCTTCCAGACAGGGCTGCCGGAGCCCGAGTTCCGCCTTCGCTCCTCGCGGATTCCTCCAATAAAAAATCATCCAAAACCCGATGCAGATCCCCGGCCTGGGTGGAAAGGTGCGCGGCCGCTTCTGCGGTCTGCTCGGAACTCACCGTATTTTGCTGCGTCACCTGCTCCACCTGCTGGAGCCCCATGTTCACCTGGGCCACGCCCTCGGCCTGCTCGCCCGAGGCAGCGGCGATTTCGGCCACCAGATCCGCTGCACGGCCCACGTCCGCCACAATGCCTTCCAGGGCTTCGGCGGTCTGGCCTGCGATTTCACTGCCCGTGCGCACTCGGGACATGGAACCTTCAATAAGCTCGGCGGTCTCTCGGGCCGCCTTGGCGCTGCGCCCGGCCAGATTGCGCACCTCGTCCGCCACCACGGCAAAACCCTTGCCATGGCTCCCGGCCCGAGCCGCCTCCACAGCCGCGTTCAGGGCCAACAGATTGGTTTGAAAAGCGATTTCATCAATGACCTTGATAATCCGACCAATGGATTGGCTGGATTCGTCGATTTCGGACATGGCCTGGATCATGCGGTTCATGTGCAGGGCCCCGTCCTTGGCCTTGGTCCGGGCCTGACTGACCACATCGCTGGCCTGAGCCGCGTTGTCCGCGTTGTTCTTGGTCTGGGAATTGATTTCCATCATGGAGCTGGAAATTTCCTCCAGAGAAGAGGCTTGCTCCGTGGCCCCCTGGGAAAGGGCGCCGCTGGAATCGGAAACCTGACGCGCTCCGGACGCGATGCGCAGGGCTGCGGCCTGCACCGTGCCCAGCACGGCGCGCAGCTTCTCGGTCATGCGTTGCAGGGCCTTGCCCAACTGGTCGCGATCCGAGGCGGACTCCACGTCGCGGGTGATGTCTCCGGCCGCAATGGCCTGGGCCAGGTCCGCCTTGTTCTTCTGAGTGGCGATCATGTGTCGGAGCATGCGCATGAGGTCGCCGACCTGGTCGCCGCGGGCCAGCATGTCTTCGGGCAGACGGGTGTCCAGATCGCCATGGCTCACGGACTGCAAGCCCTCCATGGCCGCGCCGATGCCCCGGGTCACGCTGCGCACCACGAGCACGGCCAGCAGACCGCCCAGCACCGCGGCCAGCAAAAATCCGCCGATGATCAACCCCACGGCCAGGCTCTGGGCCGCCCTGGTGCCTTCCGCCTTGGAAAGCACCACGCTCTCCAAGGCCTGTTCCGCGGCTGCGGCTTCCTGGTTCATGGCCGCATCAATGCTGTTGAGCTTCTGCATGGACTGCGCCATGGCCTGGTAATTGGTAAGATAGGCTCCGGTCTGCTCGCGCACGAGCTGCACGAGCTGGATCAACTGCGCATCGCCCAGCCCAGCCTCCAGTCCCTTGCACCGTTCTTCGGTGGAAGCGGCAAGACGCGCCACGCGGTCCAGATACTCCTGCTTTTCCCGGATGATGTAGTTCTTTTCATGCCGCCGCGCCTGGAGGTGTTCCACCAGGATCTCCGCGGCTTCCTGAGCCTGGCGCATATAGCCAGAGGCCAGGGGCCCGGCCGACGCCTCCAAGGCGCGCTGATCCAAGGCCTCGCGGAGCAGCAGCGCGTTCTTGACCGTGGCCCGGGCCGAAAGCACCATCTGCCAGTCCACGTCGGCACGCCGCTTGTCCTCGGCAACATAGTCCTCAAAGAGCTTGTCGTAGCGATCCACATGGGTCAAGGCCGCGTCAAAAAGCACGGCCTCTCCCGAGGCGGCATCAGCCTTCATCTCCTTCAGGCCGTCTCCGATCTGAAGGAGCAGCTTGTCGCTCCCGGCCACCAGCTTTTCGTCCCCGGACGTCATGTACGTGCGGGCCTGCACCCGCGCCATCTCAATGAGCCGCGTCAGTTCGCCCGCCTGGGTGGCAACGTTCACCGCGCCTTCGATGCGGGTCATGCCGATATAGCCGGCCGCGCCCACGCCGAGCACGAACAACAACAGTACGGCGAATCCCGTTCCGATCTTCAGTCCCAACCCGATCTTCCTGAACAACATTGCAGCCTCCGTGCAATCCCCGCCCCTTGCGGGGCGTTGGTGTTCAGGCCGGGCTTCACCCCCCTCCCCGGGGAGTCCAGAATCCGGACACGGCCCCGTGCCGCCTGCCGGATCAGTAGTTGTTCTCGCTTTGGGTCCGCACTGCGCGGCGAACCGGGCGGGCCGCTCCCCAGCGTCCTACCCTTCGGCCGACATCGCCTCCATGGCACCACGTCCTTCCGCCATGTCGATGAGCGAGCCCACGTCCAGAATCAAGCTGACCTCGCCGTTGCCCAAAATGGTGCATCCGGAAAGGCCCCGGGCATTGCCCAGGTAGCTGGGCAAGCCTTTGATGACCGTCTGATGCTGGCCGAGAAGCTCGTCGCAGAAAATGCAGACGTTCTTGTTCCCCGAATCCACGATGACCAGGATGCCCTTTTCCAGGTCCCGCTCGTCCGGTTCCACCTTGTACAACTCATGCAGCCGCACCACGGGAATCATGTCCTCGCGGACCTTGACCACTTCCTGTCCGTCCATGGTCACGGTGACCTGCTTTTTCTCCGGCCGGAAGGACTCGCGGATGGAGAGCAGGGGCAGCGTATATTGCGAAGAGCCCACGCGGATGAGCATGCCTTCGATGATGGCCAGGGTCAGGGGGATGCGCAGCATCACGTTGGCACCCTTGCCCGGAGTGCTGCGAACGTCCACCCGGCCTTTGAGCTTTTCCAGGTTGCGCCGCACCACGTCCATGCCCACGCCTCGGCCGGACACGTCCGTAATCTGTTCGGCCGTGGAAAAACCCGGCTCAAAAATCATCTTGAAGACTTCCTCATCCGTGAGGTTGCTCCCGTCGCCCTTGATCATGCCGTTGGTCACGGCCTTCTTCAGAATTTTTTCCCGCGACAGGCCGCGCCCGTCGTCGTGCACGATGATGAGCACTTCGCCCCCTTCGTGTCGGGCTTCGATGGTCACCACGCCGGTTTCCGCCTTGCCTACGGCCAGCCGATCCTCAGGCGGCTCCAGGCCGTGGTCCACGGAGTTGCGGATGATGTGCACCAAAGGGTCCGCGATCTGTTCGATCACGGTCTTGTCCACTTCGGTCTCTTCGCCCACCAGCTCCAGGCGCACTTTTTTCCCGGCCTTGGAGGAGAGGTCATGCACCAGCCGGATCATCTTGCGGAAGGTGCGCGAAAGCGGAATCATGCGCACCTGCATGGCGATGTCCTGCAAATCCGCAATGATGCGGCGCAGGTTATGGGCCGCGCGCTCAAACCCTTCCAGATGCATGCCCTGCAACTCGGGATGGCGGGTGGTCATGCTCTCGGCAATGACCAGCTCGCCCACCAGGTTGATGAGCACGTCCAGCTTGTCCAGGTCCACGCGGATGTCCCGGCGTTCAATCTTGGCCGGGGCGGCCTTTTTTGCTTTGGCCGGACTTTTCTTCTGTTCGGTGCGGGCCGGAGCCGGGCTGCCATCATCCGCAGAAGGCAACAACCCGGCCAGTTCATCCACCAATTCGTCCACCGAATCCATACTCAGCTTGCCGTCGCTGGAAATTTCGGTCACGCCGGAGCGCAGGGCGTCCAGACCACGCATAAGGCTGGCCCGGTCCGACTCGCGCCGGGGCGCGGTGCCGCTCTTGAAGTAATCCAGCACGGTTTCCATGGTATGGCTGATGCGTTCCAGGGGCTTGAACCCCAGCAGACCGCAATTGCCCTTGAAGCTGTGGATCAGGCGGAAGGCTTCGTTCAGGGATTCGTCGGCCTTGTCCGGGTCGTCGAATATCTCCATCAGGGCCTGTTCGGCCCCGTCCACAGTCTCATCCGCCTCGGTGGCAAACTGCTCGATCATTTCCTCGGTCACGGGCAGCTGCAACTCGTCCATAATGTTGACCGGGAATTCTTCGGGCGCGCTTTCGGGCACGGGTTCCGGCGCGGGCTGGGCCGGGGCTTCAGGCTCGGCCGGAGCCGCTCCCTGGGCCTTCTCCGCTTCCGCGGCCAGCTGTTCCCGGTCCACCACGGTAATGCGTTCCATGGGTAGGCCCACGGCGAACTCAATGGTTTCCGGACCAATGATGGACGAATAGAGCAGCTCGTACCAGAGCGGCCCCTCGGGCAGCCCTTGCATGAGGTCCTTGTCGTCGCTCTCCAGCCGGGCCTCCAGAATTTCGCCCGTGCTGGCCAAGCGCTTGATCAGCGTGAGCGGCCCTTCGCCCTTTTCGCTGGACACCTCGGCCAGGTCGTATTTGAGCACATAAATAAATTCATGATTCTTCGGGATGTTGCCCAGCGTCAAAGGCGTGATCTCAAATCCCGTGCGCTGGCCTCCCGGGCCGGTCACGGCCACGTCCTCCTGGTCCTCCCGGCCGGGCACGTGCCCTTCCAGCAGGGCCTTGAGTCGGCTGTGCTCTTCGCTGATGTCCATGTCATTGCTCTGGTCCACGTCGGCCAGCAGCTCGTTGAGCTTGTCCACACCGGCCAGCAGGCCTTCGATGATCTCGTCCGTGACGGGCACCACCCCGGACCGCAGGGACGAAAGCAACGTCTCCATGATATGGGCCAGTTCGCTGATGCTCTTGAATTGCAAAAACCCGGCCCCGCCCTTGATGGAGTGCGCGGCCCGGAAAATCTTGTCGATCAGGGACGGATCAGGACTTTCTTTTTGATTCCCAAGCAGCAGGAAATCGTCCTCGATATTTTCGAGGTGCTCCTGCGCTTCAACCACAAATTCTTCCACAATGGACGGATCATTGCCCATGCTGCTGCCCCTCTTCGATCACGCTGTAAACGCGGCTGAGTCGTGTGAGATGGAACATCTCCCGGATATCCTCGCTCGCATTGACCACTTCCAGCACGTTGTCCTCGTCCCGCTTGGCCACCATATTGGCGAAGATGACGAAAATGGAGAGCGCCACGGAATCAATGTCCGCCACGTGGGCGAGATCGAACCGGAAACGGGTCCGCCCCTGGTCCAAAAACCCCACCAGCAGGGAGCGGAAGGGCTCGGCCACCGAGGAGGACAGGTCGCCCGTGGGCGTAATGCGCTGCACGCCCTCCTCTTCCGCCGTGTCGAACAGGGTGTCGCGCTTCACGGTCAGATAGGCCACGGCCAGGGTTCCCCCTTCCTCAAAGGTCAGTTCGTCCGCATAGGCGTTGACCATGGGCAGGCCCCGGTTGCGCTCCTGGTTGGGGTCTTCGGAGAGGCGCAGGTCCAGACCCTCGTGGTCGAACCCCTGGCCCTGGTCCTGGACGCGGATACAGAACCGCATGTCCCCGGCCGTTTCCAGCCGGACCGTCACCTTGCGGTCCGCCTCTCCCCGGTTGCCGTGCTCGATGGCGTTATTGACCAGTTCCCGCAGGATCAGGCCCAGCCCGGGCGAACGCTCCACGCCCGCCTTGGCGGCGAACCCGCGGGCCTCTTCCACCACCCGGTCCACCAGACGCAGGTCTGACGGCAGTTCCATCGTAATACTGTCTTGATCGTGCTCAACATGCATTCGCTTTACCCCTCTGCCCGGTCCACGCACACGGGGATCGGACCTTCCCTGAATACGCCCGCAGCCCGTTTTGGACCGCGCGCCGCGCTTTACAGCCCTTTTTCCCAGGAGTCCGGCAAGGCTCGGGCAATGCGCTTCCATTCGTAGCCGAACGCAAGATCAATGCCGTTTGCGCCTTTTGTCCGCGGCCGGTCTCGCACATCCCGATTCCACGGAACAGTGCGGTTCTTTAAGTGATGAATACGGAGTTTTCCCAAAAAAGGAAACCGCATTATTGCGAAGCGTCACGCAAAATCGTGCAGACTTGCCGTCCGGCGGACGGGAAAATACGCTCCGCAGCCATATTTATGTTTTAATATCATACTTTTTCAACCAATTGTACAGCGTTCCCCGGCTCACGCCCAGGGCACGCGCGGTTTTGGCCTTGTTCCACCGGGCGCGCTCCAGGGCCCGCACCACCTTGCGGCGCGCATCGTCTCCGTCCGTCTCCCGGGCTTCCTTCCGGGACGAACGGCCCACCAACAGCTCGCGGGGCAAATGCTCGGCCCGGATCGGCCCATGGGAGCAGACCACGCAGGCATGTTCCACGGCGTGGCGCAGCTCCCGCACGTTTCCCGGCCAGGAATAGGCCCGTAAAAGACGCAATGCGGATTCGTCCAGCCCGGGAATATTTTTGCCAAATGATTGCGCAAAACGACGCGCAAAGGCCAGGGCCAGGGCCGGAAGGTCTTCCAGACGCTCACGCAGCGGGGGCAGCCGCACTTCCACCACCTTGAGCCGGTAATACAAATCCGCACGAAAGCGCCCCTCCGCCACCCGGGCGGGCAGGTCCGCATTGGTGGCCGCCACCACGCGCACGTCCGCCTGGCGCGTGGCCGAATCCCCCACCGGTTCGTACTCCCGGTTCTCCAAAAAACGAAGCAATTGTTGCTGCATGCGCGGGCTCACGTCCCCCACCTCGTCCAGCAGCAGCGTGCCGCCCCGGGCCGCCTCCACTCGGCCCACGCGGTCGCGCACCGCCCCGGTAAAGGCGCCGCGCACGTGCCCGAACAATTCGGCCTCCAGCAGCCCCTCGCTCAGCCCCGCGCAATTGACCTTGACCAGCGGTCCGCCGGACCGGGGGCTCCGGGCATGGATGGCTCCGGCCGCCAGTTCCTTGCCCGTGCCGGATTCCCCCGTGACCAGCACCGTGGAGTCCACACGGGCAAGCTGGTCGATGCGTTCATAGACCTCCAGCATGGCCGGGCAGGACCCCACCATGCCTTCGGGTCCGGCCTGCTCGCCCAGCCGCTCCTCCAGGGTGGTCAACCGGGTGATGTCCCGCACGGTGAGCACCGCGCCCAGGCCCTGGCCGTTTTCGTCCTCCAAAGGGGAAATATTCACCAGGGCCACCCGGCCCGTGAAGTCCGCTCCAGGAACCTCCACGCGGTACTCCCGCAGGGCCCTGCCGGTGCGCAGGGTATAGTAGGCCAGGTCCGCGCAGGTGCGGGCCAGGAGGTGGGCTGTCTCGCCCAGCCGCCGCCCCCGTTCCAGCCCGGGGTTGCCGGGCCATTGCACGGCCGCATCATTGACCCGCCGGATGACCAGCTCACGGTCCACGGTAAAAATGGCTTCGGGAATGCTGTGAAACACGGCCTGTACATCCCGCCGGACCCGTTCCCGTTCCTGTTCGGCCCGCTCCCGCTCCTGCTCGGCCCGGCGCGCCGAGGTCACGTCCTGGGCAAACACGGCCAGACGGTCCTGCGAGCCGTTTTCTCCACGCACGGGATAATAGCTGAGCACGTAGTCACGCCCTCCGTGCCGGTCCTCGAACCGCACGGGCCGTCCCGTGGCGTAGGCCTGTTCGGCCCGGGCCAGCCGTCCGGCCAGGACCTCGGAGTCCATGCCCAGGGATTCCACCCTCCGCCCAGCCAGTTCCTCTTGCTCCAAGCCCAACCGGCGGGCCGCCACAGCATTGCCGTAAATCACCTCGCCCCCGCGGCTCACCAGGAGCATGGTTTCGGTAATGGCGCTGAGCAG
>JAQVYA010000036.1 GCA_028708865.1 Desulfovibrio sp.
CTTGTCCCGATCCCCGAACTGCACGAGATTTTCCATCAGGGCGATGGAGTTGGCAAAGTCCGTGACGTCGAAGTTCACGCACAGCGCGCCCACCACCTCGCCGGTATCCGTGCGCAAAAAACAGGTGGACGACTTGAGCATGCGTCCTTCACTGGTGGTGGTCTCATAGTTGATGAGATCCTCCAGCAGTCCGTTGGTGGTGGAGCGCAGGGTCTTGACCACGAGATCGGTCACGGGGGCGCCGATGGCCCGATTGGTGACGTTGCCTTCCACGTGCACCACGGAATGTTCCAGATCGGCAAAATCGTGGATCACCACTTCGCAGCTGTTGCCGAAGGATTGGACAATCATGTGCGCGGTGCGTTTCGCGTTGTCGAATATGGCCTTGGTACATTCTCTCATTTGTCTTGATCCTGCATCTGGTCTTGTGCCCTTGGCGGGCGGGTTCCCCGTTGGCCCGAAGGCGGTCCTGCGACATGTCAATTCCCGTTGACAACTCCTTGGTAGACAATTTTTTTGAAACGTTCAACAAAATTTTTTGAATTCTAAAAAAAATTTGTATGTTTTTGATACAAGCGAAAAATATCATAATAATCAACGTGTTGAAATCTTCATGGAGTGTAAAGGGCAGCTTGGGGCCATGCAGCCCGGGCAGGAAATTTCCACAAAGTTGGCAGCAGGCAGGGGGCATGCGCCAAAAGGCGCAAGCAGGAAATCGACTGCGGGCGGGTGCAAAAACGCTTATTGGAGGATGTAGTTCCGGGGGTTCACGGGCTTGTTGTTTTGGTGCACCTCGTAGTGCAGGTGCGGAGCCTTGCTGCGGCCCGTATTGCCCACGTAGCCGATGATCTGCCCCCGAAGCACGCGCTGGCCTTCGGTAACGGCGAACTTGCTCAGGTGTGCGTAGCGGGTGCGCAGGGTGTTGTTGTGGGTCACCACGATGACCAGCCCGTAGGAGGCGGAGCGGGCCACCTGGGTGACCACACCGTTGGCGGTGGTGCGCACGGGGGTTCCGGTGCGCGCTGTCAGGTCGATGCCCTTGTGGAATCGGCGGCCGCCGGTAAAGGGGTCGGTGCGCCAGCCAAAGGGGGAGGAAAAACGTCCCCGGGTGGGCATGATCACCGGAATGGTGCCCAGGTTTTCCAATTGCCGGCCCACGGCCAGGGCAATGTGCTGCTGGCGGGCCTCCTCCTGGAGCATGGTGCCGGAAACCGCGTCCAGGCGGCGGCGCATGTCGCGCAGGTGGTTGCGGCCGGTCAGGGCGGGAAGCCGCTGCTCCTTCCGGCCAGGGCGCTGTTCCGGAGCCAACACGTAGCGGGCTTCGTCCGGAGAGGCGATGTTGAGCATGATGCGCAGTTTGGAGTTGAAGTCCACGATGCCGGCCACCCGGGATTCCATGCGGCGCAGGGCGGCGGACTGTTGGAGGGTTTTGCGGGAGAGTTCGCGTCGTTCCTCGAGCAGGTCGTCCTGGCGTTGCAGAAGCACCTGTATCTGTTCATAGCGGACCGCCTGGTACCCGGCTGCGGCGCTGAGCAGCAGCATGACCGCCAGAAGGAGGAACAGGGAGGCGCCGCCCAGACCCAGGGTGAACAGTGGTCTTCCCCGGTGCGTGAACAGAGTCACCTGATAGCGCGAACGCAGCATGAAATCCGGTTGCCCCAATCAGGCCGCCACCGATCCGCCCGGGAGCGGATCCGCCGGGACCGGGCCGGGAGGCCTGTGCAAAGGAGATGTATTTAATCCGCAACTTTTCTGTCTATTCTCTATAGGCGGAAGCGGCTCTACAATCAAGTACCTGATTCAGTATGTGGAAGTGCCTGGATTTTTCCTGGGCCAGGGGCTACACTCCGGCCAGGGGAGGGGGTGCGCGAAGCAAGGCCCGCGTCGGGCGGCGCTTCGAGCGGTCGATTTTGCGGTTATTCAGCCTTGGGCAGGATTTGGGGTTTTTCTCTATCGACAGGCACGACAGGGCGACATAGGCCGATACGATCGACAAAACCAAGCGACGGGAACATGAAGCAACAAATGCATCGTGTGATGATCGTGGATGATCATCCGCTTTTTCGGGAAGGACTCAAGGCCCTTATCGGCCGCAGCGATCGGTTCCGCGTCTGCGGCGAGGCGGGCACGGCCCAGGAGGCCCTGAGCAAGGTCAAGGATGTGCGGCCCGATATCATGCTCGTGGACATCACCATGCCCGGCAAGAGCGGCATTGCCTTTATCCGCGAACTTCGGCAGATCATGCCGGAAATCCAGTTCATCATCGTCAGCATGCACGCCAATGCCGACTATATTGTGGAAGCCTTCCAGGCCGGAGCCACCGGGTATATGGTCAAGGACTCGGCCAGCGAAGGGCTGCTGCGCGGGCTGAACAATGTGGCTCGAGGCCAGATTTTTCTGGACAGCGCCCTTTCCGGCGAAGTGGTGGAAAAACTGCTCAAGTCCCGCAATGGCCGGCCTGCCGGTGCCGAGGAATCCTATAAACTGCTCACCCCGCGCGAACAGGAGGTCATGCGCCTGCTGGCCGAGGGGCTCGTCACCCGCGAGGTGGCCGAGCGGCTCTACATCAGCCCCAAGACCGTGGAAAACCACCGCGCCAACATCATGAAAAAGCTGGGCCTGCAAAGCACGGTGGAGCTGGTGCGCTACGCGGCCAAGCTGGGACTCATCGACCTGGACACCTGGGCCAGTTAATTATTCTTTCCATCGTTTTTTGGGATCGCGGTCCGCTGCTTTGGCGCGGGACGCGATTCATTGTCTGCCTCCAGTCCCGGGAATTGGCCGCATCCGCATCCGGCAAGCCGCTGATTTGTCAACGGACATCGGGCCATTTGCCCAGAAAGTCGGGAGTTATCCCTATCGACAGAGGGCCTGCTTTTGCGCACTATCGCAAGCAAGAGGCCGAGGCCTCCCCAACTCAAGGGGACCACGCGGCCCGGAGAGACAGCAACCACGACCCCGTGCCCCCCTGCCGTCTCTCCGGGCCGTGCTTTTTATGATCCGTCCGGCCCCTGCTGCTTTCCCTTCTTCTGATCCCTGGTTGTTTTTCCTTTCATTTTCCGTCCGTGCCTGTGGCCTGGCGACCCCTGTCAACAGGGGAATCCCGTCCTTTTGTCTTGCCTTTGCCTTCCGTTTTCATCCCGGGCCGAAAACCGGGGCTAGAATGGACCAAACAAGGAGGACGCATATGGCAATAGCGGTGGTGAGCGCGCTGACCGGCCTGTTTTCCCTGGTGGTGGACGGCGTGCGCGAACACTTGCGCGGCAAGCAGGAAATTCGGCGGGCCGTGGTGGAAAACAAGGTCCGACTGGCCCGGTCCAGCCAGGAGTTCAACCAGGCTTGGGAGATGAAGCAGCTGGAAAATGCAGGCTGGAAGGACGACGTGTTGTTCTACGCCTGGCTGGCGTTTTTCATTTGGTCCGGGTTTGCGCCCGAAGCGGCCGCCGAGGTGCTGCGAGCCTGGGAGGCTCTGCCCGAGTGGTTTTTGCAGATCACCTTCTGGATTGTGGCTGCGGTGCTGGGGGTAAAGAAAATCGGGGACTATCTTCCCGGCGCGGTGCGCGGGGTGCGCCGGGCTCTGGACCGGGACAAGGGAGGCGCGTCATGACGACAAAGGGCAATGGCTGGCAACTGGACCGCCGCGTGAACCTGGCCACTCTGCTGACCCTGGCTTCCTGCCTGGCCATGGCTCTGGTGGCCGGGGCCGGTCTGGGCGCACGGCTCCAGGTCATGGAGGAGAAGCTGTGCACCCTGGAGGAGCGGGTGCACGAGACCCGGCGCACCGCTGTGAAGGTGGAGCGGATTGAAGAACGTGTGGCCGGAATCCAGGAAATGTTGGTGGACATCCGCGAACAGCTCCGGCGGAGGCAGGGGTAATGGCCCGTCAGCCCGGATGGACCAGTCGGCGGCGAGCCGTGTTTTTGCAGGCCCTGGCCTGCAAGGGCAATGTGACCTGGGCAGCCCGGCAGGCCGGTTTTTCGCGCAGCCGTTTGTATGAATTGCGCAAGGCGGACCCGGAACTGGCCCGGCAATGGGACGAGGCCCTGGCCGAGAGCCGGGAGCTGTTGGAGGCCGAGGCCGTGCGCCGGGCCGTGGAGGGAACCGAGGAGCCCTATTTTTACCAAGGGGAGCAGCGCGGTTCAACGCGCAAATATTCGGACCAGTTGCTCATGTTTTTGCTCAAAGAGCGGCATGCCGAAACAGGCGGTGCGGAAGAGGGCGAGGCACCGGGCTCCGGTGGTCCTGTGGTATTTGAACTTCATCTTGCCGGCCCCCCGCCCCAGGATTCGAACCAGGCCTTGGAGTCGAATGCAGAGCAGGGCTTGAATCAGGATTCGAATCAGGGGAATCAGGAGGTGGGCTCCAAAGCAGAAAAGGAAACAAAATAGGGCACGGACCAGAACACAAAGAGGGTACAAAAAAGAATACGGTTTAAAGTACTCATCGAAATACAAAGCCGGGCCGGAAAGAGGCAACGGCGCGGCGCAGCATCTTCAATCCGAAGTTCTCGTCGTGAGCCGGGGGCGGATATCCGAGGCGGGGCCAGTGCGGCACCCGCCTTTTTCATGCCCTGGGAACGGCCCGTTCCGGTGGGGCGTCAAAGCTTGTCAACAGGGGAAAGACCTTCCTTTTTTGCCCGTTAAGGGGGAATTCCCATCCCCGCCTCTGGTCCGGGGGTATGCTGGACCGATGAACACCCAACATGAACGTCTTTTGCAGCGGATACGGTATGTGGCCTCGCCCACGCTGGCCCGGTTCCACGGGTCGGACGCGTTTTATCGCGGGGTCATGGGGCCTGTTGGCTCGGGCAAATCCACGGCCATGTGCATGGAACTGATGCAGCGCGCCCAGCGCCAGCGGCCTGGCCCGGACGGACTGCGGCGCACGCGTTTTGCCGTGGTGCGCAACACTTACCGCGAATTGGCCGACACCACGTTGAAGACTTGGCTGGATTGGTTCCCCGAGGATCTGTTCGGTCGTTACAACCAGTCGGGCATGACCCATGCCGTGCGTTTCGGCGACGTGCGCATGGAGGTCATGTTTCGTTCGCTGGACCGGCCCGGCGACGTGAAGAAGCTGCTTTCCCTGGAATTGACCGGAGCCTGGTTCAACGAGTGCCGGGAAATGCCCAAGGCCATTGTGGACGCCATGGGTGACCGGGTGGAGCGGTTCCCGCCGCAGCGTCTGGGCGGATGCTCCTGGGCCGGGGTGATCATGGATACCAACCCGCCGGACACGGATCACTGGTGGTATCGGCTGGCCGAGGAGGAGCAGCCCCGGGGCTGGGCCTTCTTCCGCCAGCCCGGCGGACTCCGGGACCTTGGCGAAAAGGCCGAAGGCCAACGCTTTGTCCCGGATCCCCGGGCCGAGAACCTAGCCAACCTGCCCGAGGGGTACTATGCCAAGCGCATGGCCGGGAAGCCCGCGGACCACGTGCGCGTTTACTATTGCGCCCAGTACGGCAGCGTGCAGGACGGCAGGCCGGTATTTCCGGAATTCCATCCTTCGGTGCATGTGGCCCGGGAGCCGTTGCGGGCTGTGCCCGGCTCCTGCCTGCATGTGGGGCTGGATTTCGGGCTGACCCCGGCGGCCGTGTTCGGCCAGCGCGAGCCCGGCGGCCGCTGGCTTTGGCTCGGCGAGTTGGTGGCCGAGGATATGGGCATGACCCGCTTTGCGCGGGAGTTGCACCGAGTCCTGGCCGAGCGGTGGCCCGGACTGGAAGTGCTCGTGCACGGCGATCCGGCCGGGGGCCAGCGTTCCCAGGTGGACGAACGCACTCCGTTCGATATCCTTCGGGCCGGGGGCGTGGATGCGCGGCCCGCACCCAGCAACGACCCCCTGTTGCGGCGGGAGGCCGTGGCCCTGCCCCTGACGCGGATGGTGGACGGCGGTCCGGGCCTGCTGGTGGATTCCAAGTGCCGCGTGCTGATCAAGGGCATGTCCGGCGCCTATCGGTACCGCCGGGTGGAACTGGCCGGGGAGGAGCGCTACCGGGACGAGCCGGATAAAAACCGCTACTCCCACGTGTGCGACGCGGCCCAGTATCTGATGATCGGCGCGGGTGAGGGCGGCGCTGTGCTGGGGCGTTCGGACGGGCCGCGTCCGGCCCGGGCGGAAAATCACTACCAGCCCTTTCGGAGGCGGTCATGAGCGTGCAGCGTTGTTTGTGCGCGCCGCCGTGTCATGCTCATTTTCCGGCCGGGGAGTATGTGTTCCTGCGGCTTTTTGATGTGGAGGGCACCTATGCCCATGCGGCCGTGGCCGAGCGGGAGGATTTTCTGGAGTTGCATTTGGAATCGGTGCGCTGGGGCCCCCGGGCCTGCCGGTCCCTGCGTCAGGATCTGGTCTGGCTCCAGGCCCGCGCCAGGAGCCTGGGCAAGGTGCGCATTGCGGGCGTGCGTCAGGAGCCGTCCCGTTCGGATGGAGTTCCGCCCGCGCCGGATCCGCTCTGGGCCCGGTTCACCAGAATGTTCGGCTTTACCGGGCAATGCGTACTTCAGGCCGCGTTTCTGGAGGTGGAACCAGAGGTGGGGATGGAGTGAGCCGGAATCCTAACCAAAAGTCCGGCTGGTGGACGGGGCCGAGGTCCGTTTGGAGGCCCATTCAGAGGTAATGCGAGAGGTCGGGCCAGAAGCTGGCCCAAAATCCGGCAAGGAGCCTGGCCGGACGTTCGAGATAAAAGCCGCGAAAGCAGCCCGGTCAGAGACTGGGCCGGGGAGCATGGTTCTGGAGGGCCTGCGGGGCGGAATGGAAAACGACGGGCTACATGCCCGGACCCGAGAACAGGGACCATGTTTCGCAACGCTTCCACATGGCCGTGTAGTTCTCGTTGACCTCCGCGCAGAGCGGGCAGGCCGCCACCTGTTCCCGGATCACTTCCTGGCTGAGCATCCACATTCGGTTCAGGAAGCTGTCCGGCAGGACCTGCACATGCACGTTGGAGAGTTGGCGCAGGGCGTTCAGGGAGCTGGCGTTCACCGCGTCGAACCGGGCCTGCATCCAAAGGTCGGTCTCGGCGGCGGCCGCGCGCAGGGCGGCCTGTCGGGCCGGGCTCAGGGACTGCATGGCCTTTTTGCTTACCAGGGTTTCCAGGCGTCCGGTGGGCTCCTGCCAGCCCGGACCATAGTACCAGACTTCTTCCCGGGAGAGGCCCAGGCGCATGTCGTGGTGCGGGCCGATCCAGTTCACGCCGTCCAATTGGTCGGATTCAAAGGCCTGAAGCAGTTCCTGGGCGGGCAGGAGCCGGACCTGGGCTCCGGCGCGTTCCAGGACGCGGGCCGCCAGACCAGGGAAGCGGAGCCGCAGTCCCTTGATGTCGTCCACACAGTCTATCTCCCGGCGGAACCAGCCGAACATCTGCCCGCCCGTGTCCCCCATGGGCAGGGGCAGTACGCCGTAGGGTTCGTACACCGCTTCCCAGAGCCGCAGGCCGTCGCCGTCGTAAAGCCAGGAATTGAGGCAGTTTTTGTCCATGCCAAAGGGGACAGAGGAAAACCATTGGGCCGCAGGGATCTGGTCGGCCCAATAGTAGGCCGTGGAGTGCCCCATTTCCGCGCGGCCGTCCGCCACGCAGTTCAGTACTTCCAGGGGCCCGGCCAGTTCTCCGGCAGGCAGGGGGGTGATGCGCAGGCCGTTTTCCGTCAGCTCGGCCACGCGGGCGCAAAAGCGTTCCACTCCCGGCCAGAAAACGTCCATTTCCCGGCCCCAGGCCGTGACCATCGTCCATTCCAGGGTCTTTTCCGCACGGGCGGCCGGAACAGCAGCCAGTCCGGTGATTCCGGCGGCCGCGGCCACTCCCAACGTTTTGAGCAGATCCCTTCGGCGCATGTTTTCTCCTGGCGGGTATTGGTTTTTACCGGTTGCGGTAGTAAATCACGCTGTCTCCTCCCTGGCCTTTGCCCAGGTTGGGATAGTGGCGCACGTAGTCCCGTGTGCAGCGCAAGAAGCAGGCGTTATAGCGGTCCTCCTGGGCCAGACGTTGCCGTTGCCGGGCCGCGCTTTCCCCGGCCTGGTAGCGCAGGTTGGGCTTGGGGCAGGCCGCAATGCACTGCTGTTCGCGCTGTTTCCATTGGGCCGGGCTTTGGGGCCGGGCGCGGCCGGGCGTGGCCAGCAGCAGGGCCAAGACCAACGGGAAGAGCCACAGGGTGCAGGCCGGCGGGACGAGCCGCAGGCTCCGGCAGGGGCGACGACCATCCCGGCCCTGCCTCGGCAGGATGCCGGGCACGGAAGGCAGCGGGGTTTTCCGGCCAGGGTGCGCGTGCGTGACGTGTCGAGGCATGTTCCCACCATGCCGCCAGCCGGGGCGGGAGTCAACCAGGGTCGGGGCTGTGCTTCGCACCGAAAACTGGTATGCCACCTGCAACGAATCACCACGTACCGGTTTCGCAGGGCTCCCCGGCGGATCAAGGATATTTTTTGGAGGAAAAATGACCCGGATATTCAGCTTGTTGGCGTTTCTTGCGGCCTTGATCCTGGCTGCGCTGCTTGTGGTCAACAATTTGACTTCCGGCATGGCGGAAAATGCGGACGCGTTTTTCCAAACCGTGCGCGACGGCCGCTTTGAAACCGCCTACAATTATCTTTCCAAGGGATTTCGCAACACCATCAGCCCCCAGGAGCTGCGCGCCTTTTTACGGCGCAGTTCCCTGGACAGATACATGACCGCGGCCTGGACCTCGCGGGAGTATGACGGAGACAGCGGACAGCTCGAAGGCACCCTCTACGCGGACGACGGCGCCGTGACCCCCTTGGCGCTGACCTTTGTACGCGAGGAGGAGCAGTGGCGCATCCACTTCATTGACGCGCGTCTGCCCGGACTGGCCCGGCGGGAGATCACCAAGGACCTGCCCGAGCAGGAAGTGCTGGAGCGCATGGCCTCGGACACGGTGGAACTCTTTGCGGACGCGGTGCGGCAAAAGGATTTCCACCGGCTGCATGGGGAGGTGGCCCGGCTTTGGGCCAGCCGCGTGACTCCCGAGGAACTCATGCAGGCCTTTGCCCCCTTCATGAAGGAGGATCTGGACATGACCGGATATGACCAGGTGGCCCCGGTGTTCAGCGAACCGCCCGTCATCAATGCCGAAGACACCCTGGTGCTCAAGGGGTACTTCCCCCATGAGCGGGGGCCGCTGCGGTTTCGGATGGAATTCGTGTTCGAGTATCCGGAGTGGAAGCTCCGGGGTATTGATATGCGTCTTTAGGCCATGCGTTATACCACGTTGTGTCTTTCCTTTTTTTTCCCTTCCCCTGCTGAACTGTGGAGTCCGTGGCGCGGAGCCGCGATCCTGGGGTTTTGGCTTCTGGTGGCCGCGGTTTCCGGCCTTGCCCCGGGATTCGCCCGGGCCGCGGACCAGGACCTGACCAACACGCCCGTGCCCGACCTGGTGCAGCGGCTGGACGACCGGGACGAGAAATCGTCGCGGGCCGCGTTCCAGGAGCTGGTTCGCCGGGGGAGCGAATCCGTGCCCGGGTTGGTGGAGGCGCTTCGCGGCACCAACCGGACCCTGCGCGGGGCCGCCACCCAAGTCTTGTCCCGCATCGGCGCACCGGCTGTGCCGGAGTTGATCCGCGCCCTGGAAGACCAGACCCGTTCCGCTCGCATTCAATCCTGCATTGCTCTGGGACTTATGGGCTCGAACGGGGCGGACGCGGTTGCCGCCCTGGCCCGGGCCCTGCACGACCACGTAGAGGACGTGCGGGGCAACGCGGCTGCGGCCCTGGCCGAAATCGGCGCGGAATCCGAGCCTGCCGTGCCCGACTTGGAGCGACTTTTGAATGACCCCAGCCCTTGGGTACGGCGCAACGTGGTCCTGGCGTTGGGCCGCATTGGTCCGGGCGCGCGTCGGGCTGTGCCTGCCATGCTGGATGCGTTGGAACAGGAGCGCAGCAGCCGCGTGCGCGAACAAGCGGTCCAGTCTCTGGGGCGCATGGGCGGAACCGGGCCGGAAGTGCGGGCCGCGCTGGAGCGCATTGCAGGCAATGATCCGAATCAATCCGTACGAGATGCAGCATCGGAAATCCTGGAAGATATGAAAAACAATCCGGTGCAGGATCGTCAGCTTCCGGATGGTGACGATTCGGCCGCGAGGAGGGGCGCGCCCGCGCACGAATTGGACCAGGGAGAAGGCCAGGGTCTGGAGGCGGATTCAGAACATTTTATGGAGGAGGCGCAGTCCCGAAACGGGATTTCTCCCTTGGGCATGTCCATGGCGGAATTGGTGCAGGCTCTGGATGGGGATCCGGACCAGGCCGAATTGGCGGCCCGGGAGCTGCGGCAGCGCGGCTCCGACGCTGTACCGGCTCTGGCCTGGGCTCTGGATGGGGACAGCGCCCTGCTGCGCCGCCGGGCCGCTCAGGTCCTGGCCGATCTGGGGCCGAAAGGTAGCGGTGCAAGGGCGGCCCTGACCCGCGCCCTCAGCGATGTGGACGCCCGAGTTCGCGAGCAGGCGGCCCGCGCCCTGGGCCGTCTGGGCGCGGCGGGCATGGGGGCCTTGTCCCAATTGACCCGCGCCCTGGGGGACGGCGATCCGCTCGTACGTACCGAAGCGGCCCGGAGTTTGGATTTGCTGGAGCGGGAATTGCCCGACGCCGTGCCGCACTTGGCCGCGGTGGTCCGGTCTGGTCCGGATGCGGCCCGCGTGGCTGCCTGTTCCGTGCTGGGCCGGACCGGTCCCAAGGCCGGGCAAGCCGTATCCGCCCTGGCCGAGGCCCTGACCATGACCAATCCCGAGGTGCGAGCCGGAGCGGCCCGGGCCCTGGGGCGCATTGGTCCCATCTCCATTTCCGCGCTTACGCCCCTGCGCGCCCTGCGGCAGGACCCGGACGCCGGGGTGCGGGAGGCCGCTCGGCAGGCGCTGCTGGCCATTGATCCCACCAACAGCATCCCTGGTTCCGTGGCCGACGGCGTGGATTCCCCCAAGGGAGAGGCGGGCCAAGCCGGGGCCAGAAGCGGCAATCCGGAAGCCGCTTCGCCAGGCCCGTCTCCAAGCGTTCCTCCGGGCCAGACCGAAGAGGCCTGGCCCACTTCCCTGGCCGACCTGGAACCCGATCCCCGGTATCCCGACTTTGCGCCGCTTCGGCCCCGGGTGCCGTCCCCGGAAGCTCCGGCCGTTTCCCCTGTCCCGCCTCCTGCCGCTCCGGGCGGGCCGTTGGTCCCTTCCGTGCAAAGGCCGCAACCTCCGCAAACAGACTCGCCTGAATCGCCAAAGCCTGTTCTGCCGGAATCAGCAGCACCGGCGGCTCCGGACGCGCCCCATAGTCCCCTGGCCCGCGTCTATGAACAGGCGCGCCGGATGTTTCGCGCCGGGCAATATGCTGGAGCGGCCCAGGCCCTGGAGCGCGGCGCTGCCCGGGACCATTCTCCCTCACAGGTCCTGCTCGGCGTGCTTTACCGGGAGGGACGCGGTGTACGGCAGGACAACCAGCAGGCCCTGCGTTGGTTTCGGCATGCCTCGGCCCTGGGGGACGCTGCGGGATATTTCAATATGGGCTGGATGTACGAGCACGGACTGGGCGTGGAGCCGGACAAGGACGCGGCCCGGCGCTGGTATGGGAGGGCCGCCAAGCGGGGGCATGGCGGGGCCCGGGAACGCCTGCAACAATTGACCGCGCCCTGAGGGCGCGCTTCAGGAGGCGGTGGTGTTCAATCATTCTCGACGCCAGCTAGGCCGGACCTTGAGTGGCTGGCTGGTCGCGGCGCTCATGGCCTTGGCCGTGATGCTGCTGGTGGACGCCGGGCAAGCCCGGGCGCGTGGGTTTCCTAACGCGCGCTGGAAGGCCGAGGAGCAGCGCTGCATTGCGGCCTGCCCCCCGTTTCCGCGTTTTTCCGGTACTGAGACTCCGGAGCAATATCAACGCCGAATCGCGGCGGAGAACGCGTATAATCGCTGCTATGCCAAGTGCGTGCGTCAATACCAGGACCGCGTGTTGTTGCCGCATGCGCCGTACAACGACGGGAGCCAGGGCTACCATCGCCGCAATGGCGGGCAATGAATCAGCGGGACCGAAAACGTTACCCAGGGCGGGTCTGCCCGTATTTCCGGACAGACCCGCGTCTCTAGGTGTTCTATAAGGAGGGGTGGAGAGGGGCCTTGCGGCCCTTGTCGCGCGTCGATTCTCCATTTCGGCGCGCCGTGCCTTGGTGCTGCGCGGCGCTGTATCGGGAGGGGGGAGCGCAGCGCCGCGTAGCTCTTCAGCCTTGTATCAGAGCGTGACCACGTCGAGCCAGTGGTTCACGGTGATGCCTTCGGGGGCGGCAGCGGTGAGCTGGATGGTGCAGCCGCTGCAGCTGGTGAGGATGTTTCTCGCCTGGCGCGGGAATCCTTGCATGCAGGAATCGGCCATGTTGCGGGAAAGATCCGGGTTGGTGATCTGGAGGATGCCGCCCATGCCGCAGCAGATGCCGTTTCCTTTGACGAGACCGGGCAGGATCTCCTGGAGGAAGGGCATGTCCTCATCGGTTTTCCAGTGGCAGGGCTGGTGATAGCCGTAAAGTTCCGGCTTCTCGGCCGCGGAGTGCGCCTCAGCGCCTTTGAGCAGGCGGCTCAACGGCATCAGGCTTTGTTTCCATTGTTCGGCTTCCTGTCCGCTCAGGGGCGAATTGGCGTAATCGGCCAGGGCGTGGTGGCAGGAAGCGCAGAACACGGCGATGCGGGGACGTCCCAGAGCGCGCCAGTGTTCAATGTTTTTTTGCTGCATTTCATGCATGGTGTCATAGATTCCGGCGGTATGCATGGTGCCGCCGCAACAATTGAAGCCGGAACTGTCCTTGACTTCATATCCCCAGGCCCGCAGCAGGTTCTGGGCCTTTTCCGTCCACTGGGGTCGGATGTTCTTGGCCGTACAGCCCTGGAAGACCACCACCGGGGTGCTTACGTCTACATCCGCGGAAGCGCCCTTGGAAATGGTGACCCAGGGTTTGAGGTTGTGCTTGTTGACCATGGCTTTGGCCGAGTCCAGCGAGGGGCGCAATCCCTTGGGCGCGACCCAGCCGGGCACCAGCGAGGCGAGCATGCCCAGGGAGGGCCACATGGGCCCCATGTGCTTGATCCACAGGGACCAGAAATGCTGGGTCCAGTGCGGGTGCTGGGCGCGAACGTCCGAGAGCAGATCCGCGGTGGAGAGCTTACGGGCGCAAGCCTGCTGACACTTGCCGCAGCCTGCGCAGAGCCGGGCCAGCTCCTTGATGTGTTCCCAGTCCAGTTCCGGGTCTTTTTCGTGGGCCGCGCTGAAGTCTTCGTGCAGCGGCTCAAGCAACAGACGCTTCCCCTTGGGGGCGTACTCCTCACGCGAGAACTGCCGGTACACGGGGCAGACGTTGAGGCATTCCCCACACTGTGTACATCCGCGTTTCACCTTAATACCCCTTTTTCGGATTGAGGATTCCGTTCGGGTCAAACAGGCTCCGCACCTTGAGCATCATTTCGTGCTCGTCCTCCCCAAGCTGGCGTCCCACATCCTTGAGGCACCCGCCGCCGTGTTCGCCGGACAGGCTGCCGCCGAACTCCAGTACGGCCGCATCCATTTCGTGGTGGGTCTTCTGGGTGCGTTCGGCATCGTCCGGATCCGAGGCGTCGTAGTGCAGGTTGGCGTGAATGTTGCCGTCTCCGGCATGGCCAAAGGCGATGAGGCGCTTGCCGTTCTTTTCTGCCAGGGATTCGAAGCGGCGCACGGCGTTGAGGATTTGGCCCCGGGGCACGGCCATGTCTCCGCCAATGCGGTCCGGGCCGAGTACGTAGGAGGCGGCGGAAACGCGGCGACGGTAGCCCCAGAGCTCGTTTTCCTCTTCCTTGCCCACGCCCTGCATGCGCCAGAGCGCGTCGTCGATCTGCTTGGAAAGCCTTGCGATCTCAAGCGGGACAGTGTCCTCGGCCCCATCCACCTGGAAGAGCAGCAGCGAGTTGACCGTATCGGGCCAGGGGTATTCCCCGGTCTGCTTGAGGATGTCCAGCACGGTTTCGTTCATGAACTCCACGGCCGAAGGCAGGATGCCTGCGGCAAAGACCTTGCCCATGGAGCTGAGGGCGGCGTCCAGGCTGGAATAGCCCACCAGCAGGGACGCCGAGGCGTCGGGCTTGGGGATCAGCTTGAGGTGGAGCTTGGTGAGGATGCCCAGGGTGCCCTCGGAGCCGACCATGAAACGGGTCATGTCCAGGCCGATGACGTCCTTCTGGGTGCGGCCGCCCAGTTGGAGCAACTTGCCGCCGGGGATGACCACGTCACAGCCGAGCACGTAGTCGCGGGTGACGCCGTATTTGACGGCGCGCAATCCGCCCGCGCAGGTGACGACGTTGCCGCCGATGCTGGTGGCTTTGCTGCTGGCCGGGTCGGGCGGGTAGAACATGTTGCGTTTTTCGCACTCGGCCTGAAGCAGGGTGGTGCCCACGCCGGGCTCCACAGTGGCAACGAAGTCGGTATCGGAAATGTCGAGAATGCGGTCCATGCCGAGCATGGAAACCACGATGCCGGGCAAGGTGGGCACACAGCCGCCCGAGAGGCTGGTTCCGCGCCCGCGCGGATGCACGACGACCCTTTCTGCGTCGGCCCAGCGCATGAATTCCTGGACTTGCTCCACGCTGGTGGGGCGCACCATGGCGAGCACTTCGCCCTTCATGTTGCTGGCGTCGGAGGCATAGACCCGCAGAGACGGCTTATCAAAGCTCACGTTCTCCTTGAAGAGGTCTTCCAGGAAAGCCCTGTGGGCGCTCGTTAATTTGGTTACGTACGACATGTCAGCTCCTTTCGCGCCCATGGCGCTCATGGTCATGCGGTCATCTTGTTGTGCTGTCCGTTGGGTCGGGACCGCATTTGAGTGTGACGGGCCGGGTCCGTTCGAACCCGGCCCGGTCCGTTAATTGAACAATCCGATCCACGACCAGTAGGTGTAGACCATAATGGACATGAAGGTGGCGCCAAAGATGCTCATGACGGCACCGACCTTGATCAGCTCGTTGGCGGTGATCTCCTCGGTGGCCAGACCGATGATGTTCGGCAGGTTCGACACCGGGAGCAGGTACTGGTGCACCACGTTCATGCCCACCAGCACCACGAAGGGAGCCACGTTCATGCCCGCGAACTGGGGCAGGGCGGCCACGGTCAGGGTGTGGGCGATGATCACGGGCGTCAGCGCCGTGGTTTTGGGACCGCCGCCTGTGAAGAGCACCTGTAGGCAGAGCAGAATCCAGATGAAGATGACCACCTGCAATTTGATGTCCAGCTCGGCCAGCGGGGAGAAGAACGTGGAGGCCAGCCAGGAGGCCGCGCCGCTGCTCACCAGGATGGCGCCCATGGACAGACCGGCACCATACACGATGAAGATGTTCCAGGGCACTTTGGCCTGGGCCTGCTTCCAGTTCATGATCTGCTGCGGTCCGGGCAGGATCATGGCCAGCACGGACATGAGGGCCACCAACGTGGTGGACAGATGGTGCAGAGAGCTCGTGGCCCAGAGGCCCAGAGTGGCCAGGAACACGAACAGCGTATACTTTTCTTTGAAGGTCGCGGGACCCAACTCGGCCAGTTCGCGGTTCACGAGTTCACGGCCGGCGGTGACGTCCGTAACGTCCGGCGGGAACATCTTGATGATGATGGGCACGGCCAGGAAACCGCAGACAATGGCCGGCGGCGCACCGATCTTGAACCATTCGCCCCAGGTGACCAGGGTTCCGGTGGCGTCCTCAAGCAGGCTCACGGTAATGGGGTTGGCCGCATGCGACGTGAGCACGGCGATGCAGAACATGGTACCCGTGATGGTCACCACGAAGATCAACCCCTTGACCATGCTGCTCTGGCCCTTTTCCGCGCCGAACGCAATACCCATCTGCGTGATGATGGGCAGGACCAGCAGGGTCTTGGCTGCCAGCGAGGGAATGAAGAACGTCATGATCAGACAGATGACCGCCATGGCCCAATAGAGACCTGTGGCTGTTTTGCCCAGCTTGCTGATGGTCAGCAGGGCGATGCGGCGGGAAATGCCGCTTTGCCCCATGCAGGCGGCCATGATCATGCCCAGGGTGACGATCCACACGCCGCCGCTGGCGTACCCCGAAAGGGCCTGCTTCAGAGTGCCCGCCCCAAAGAGCACCAAAAAGCCGACAATGCAGAAACCGCTTTGTGCATCGTCGAGCGCCTGGGTCATCCAGACAATGACCGCGAAAATGCCCACGCCCAGAGCTACTTTGCCCTGGTACCCGAGCCCTTCGATTTCCGGGGTTACGAAAATCATGGAGAGCATGCCCAAAACGGCAAGCCCGAGACTGAAAAACTGTTTTTTACTCAAAGGGACCTCCCTCCCAGCGTGAAGATGGTTTCCACACGTCTGAAGTTTGACCGGCAGACTCCCCCCACGGGCTGGCTTGGCCAAAGGGACGCCGGAGCGTCCTTCTCCCGTCAACGACGCATATTGCCCCGAAGTCGACCCGTTCCATGAGTCTGCGTTTTCCTAACCATTACCTCTTGCCACTGCGGCGGCGTGAACCGGCATGCGACGGGCCAACCAGTGCCTGACGAAATCGCCGTACGACCCGACCGATGCCCTGACAAAAGCACGCGCAGCAGTTCTTGTTGCCGTCAAAAACTTTTGAGGCAATCAAAAGTTTTAAAAAACGGCATGTTACACTCTTCACAAATTGCCATAAAACAAATTCCTCAGCCGGTGGAGCGCTCCTGCCCGGGGCCGTTATCCGCCCCGGGAGGCAAAGCGCGTCGGGCCGGTATTCCGACCCAGGGGACCGGGCAGGGAGGATGCAGCTTCCACAACAAGCGAGAATCCCGCCCGGCCCCCACCCTTTCGCCACAGCGGCGACGAAAGGGGTCGAAGTTATTTCTTCAGCGCGGCGGCCACGGTTTCACCCAGGCGGCCAAGTTCCTTGACCACGGTGACGCCCGCGTCCTCCAGGGCCGCGATTTTGTCTTCGCCGCGTCCCTTGGAACCGCTGATGATGGCTCCGGCGTGTCCCATGCGCTTGCCTGCGGGGGCCGTGAGTCCGGCAATGAACCCGAAGACCGGCTTGGGATAGTTGGTTTCCTTGATGTAGGCAGCGGCCTTTTCCTCGTTGTCGCCGCCGATCTCGCCGAGCATGCACACGGCCTCGGTATCCGGGTCGTTGCGGAACATCTCCAGCAGATCGATGAATTTCAGACCCGGGACCGGGTCGCCACCGATGCCGATGCAGGTGCTCTGGCCCAGACCGGCGCTGGTGATCTGGTGCACGGCCTCATAGGTGAGGGTGCCGGAACGGCTGATCAGCCCGACGGAGCCGGGACGATGGATGTAGTCCGGCATGATGCCGATCTTGCTCTTGCCGGGGCTGATGACGCCCGGGCAGTTGGGGCCGATGAGCATGGTGCCGCGGCTCTTGAGAAAGGCCTTGCAGCGGACCATGTCCAGCACGGGGATGTGCTCGGTGATGAGGATCACGAGCTTGATGCCCGCGGCAGCGGCTTCGCAGGCCGAATCCGCGGATGCGCCCGCAGGCACGAAGATGATGCTGGTGTCCGCGCCGGTGGCGTCCACAGCTTCCTGCACGGTGTTGTACACGGGCAGGCCAAGGGCCTGCTGGCCGCCTTTGCCCGGAGTGACGCCGGCCACCACCTTGGTGCCGTAGTCGAGCATTTTCTGGCCGTGGAAGCTTCCTTCCCGGCCGGTCAGGCCCTGGACGATCACGCGGGTGTTTTCATTGATGAGGATACTCATGAGCGGGCCTCCCGGGTCAGTTCAGCAATGCAGCGGGCAGCCTCGGTCATGGAGTCGGCAGAGGTGAAATTCAGTCCGCATTCCTTAAGGATCTTGCGGCCCTCTTCCACGTTGGTGCCTTCCATGCGCACCACCACGGGCAGGCTGAGATTCAGCTTTTTGGCGGCCTGGACAACGCCTTCGGCCACGATGTCGCACCGCAGGATACCGCCGAAGATGTTGATCAAAATGCCGCGGACATTGGGGTCGGAAAGCATGACCTCAAAGCCCTTGGAAACCATTTCCACGTTGGCACCGCCGCCCGCGTCCAGGAAGTTGGCGGGCTCGGCTCCGGCCTGCTTCACGGCGTCCATGGTGGCCATGGCCAGGCCCGCGCCGTTGACCATGGTGCCCACGTAGCCGTTGAGTTTGACGTAGTTCACGCCCAGGTCCGCGGCCTTGCGCTCCAGGGGATCCTCCTCTTCGGGATCCTCCAGGGCCTTGATCTCGGGATGGCGCTTGAGGGCGCTTTCATCGAAGTTCATCTTGGCGTCCAGCGCGATGAGGTCGCCGTCTTCGGTGACGGCCAGGGGGTTGATTTCCACCTGGGTGGCGTCCTTTTCCACGCAGAGCCGCAGCAGGTTGGTGATGAAGGAGACACCTTTGCCAACCTGCTGCGGGGTGAGACCGCACCCGAACAGCAACTGCCGGGCTTGGTACGGCCAAATATGATGTCCGCCGTCCAGGCGGGTGGTGAAGATGCGCTCCGGGTGCGACTCGGCCACTTCCTCAATGTCCATGCCGCCGTCCGGGGAGGCCATGACCGTGAGGCACTCGGCGCCGCGGTCCAGCACCACGGCCAGGTAGAGTTCGCTGGCAATGGCTGTTCCTTGCTCCACCCAGACGCTGTTGACCTTTTTCCCTTCCGGGCCGGTCTGGTGGGTCACCAACTGCATGCCGATGATCTGCTCGGCAGCGCTGCGGACCTCGTCCAGGCTTTTGCAGACCTTGACGCCGCCGCCCTTGCCGCGGCCGCCCGCATGGATCTGCGCCTTGACCACCCAGATGGGGCCGGGAATGCCTTCGGCCACGGTACGCGCTTTGTCTGGCGTGGCCGCCACGCCCCCGACAGGGACGGGTACGCCGTACTCCGCCAGCAGCGCCTTGGCTTGATACTCGTGAATGTTCATCAAAACTCCTGTGCTTGATGGGGGCCGGACCCTGGTTGACGCCCGGGGTCCGGCGTTGCCCTTGCAATGGGGCGGCATGCGGTTGCCGTCCCGTTCATGGTCCTACACCTGCGCCATGTACGGCTGGGCCAGTTCCTCGCCGAGCCGCAGGGCTTCCTGGTTGGAAGCGAAATGGGCCTTGGCGAAGCGGCGCTCCACCACCTTCTCCAGGGAGGAGAGCTTGACGATGCCCGTCAGCGTGGTCAGCGCGCCCAGCACACAGATGTTGAAGGCCACCGCCTTGCCCAGCTTGGCCAGCACGTTTTTATACATGGGAATGCCGATCTGTTCCGCGTCCACGCGGGGATTCGGCTTCACCAGATCGCAATCGTAAAGGCACAGCCCGCCCGGCCGGATCAGCGGCAGGTACTTGCTGGAGGCCTCTTCGGTGAGGGCCACCAGGATGTTGGGCTGCAAGACTTTGGGGAAGAAGATCTCCGAGTCGGAGATGATCACGTCGGAGCGGGTGGCGCCGCCGCGAGCTTCCGGACCATAGGACTGGGACTGCACGGCCGTCAGATTTTCTTCCAGGGCCGCGGTTTCGGCGAGCAGAATGGCCATGGTGATGACGCCCTGCCCACCAGAGCCGGACAACAGAAAACGATACCTTTCCATGGGGTTTACTCCTTCCCTTCCGCCAGAGCGATGACGTTCTGGTACTCTTCGCAGTACTCGGGCCGCTCGCGTTCCACGAAAATGCCGCGGGGAATCAGGTTCTGATTCTCTTCCAGTTTCTTGGAACCCAGGGGCGCGGTGTTGTCGCGGTAGTACTCGAGCAGCTGCACGGCTCCGCCCATCTTGTTCTTGCGGCCGAAGTAAGTGGGGCACTGCACCATGACTTCCACCACGGAGAAGCCCTTGTGCTGGATGGCCTTGGTCAGGATCTTGGACAGTTCCTTGACGTGGAAGGCGGTGGTCCGGGCCACGAAGGTGGCTCCGGCGCCCTGGGCCAGGGCCACGGCGTCGAAGTCGTCGTCAATGCTGCGGTACGGCGCCGTGGTGGCCAGAACGCCCCGGCCCGAAAGCGGGGAGTACTGTCCGCCGGTCATGCCGTAGATGCGGTTGTTGAGCACGATGGCGGTCATGTCGATGTTGCGACGGCAGGCATGAATGAAGTGGTTGCCGCCGATGGCCATGGCGTCGCCGTCGCCCATGGGCACGATCATGTTCAGCTGGGGTTTGGCCAGCTTGATGCCGGTGGCGCAGGGCAGAGCCCGGCCGTGCATGGTGTGCATGGTGTGGAAGTTCACATAGCCGGAGATGCGCGCAGAGCAGCCGATGCCCGAAACCATGCACATGGAGGTGGGGTCCAGGCCCATCTTGTCCACAACGTGCAGCAGGCTGTTGAGCACGGTGCCGTGGCCGCAGCCCGGGCACCAGATGTGCGGGAAAAAACGCTCGCGAATGAGATCTCGAAAAGCCATGTTACACCCCCTTCCCTTCAATCACGCGCATGACGTTGCCGATGTCCGTCGGTGTCACGAGCGTTCCGTCGACTCGGTTCACAAGATAGACATGGTCGGGGTTGTCCACGGCCTGTTTGACTTGCGCCATAACCTGTCCCATGTTCATTTCCACCACAAAGACGTTCTTGGCGTTGGCGGTCTTTTCCCGCACGAGGTCCTTGGGGAACGGCCAGATGGTCTGTAGTTCCAGCAGGCCCACGCGGTGGCCCTTCTGGCGGCGAGTTTCCACCAGATGGCGGGCGCTGCGTGCCGCGGATCCATAGGAGATGAGCACGTTTTCCGCGTCTTCCAGGTAGAATTCCTTCCAGCGGGCCAGTTCGTGAACCCGGCCCT
Source organism: Desulfovibrio sp. (assembly GCA_028708865.1). Classification (GTDB taxonomy): domain Bacteria; phylum Desulfobacterota; class Desulfovibrionia; order Desulfovibrionales; family Desulfovibrionaceae; genus Paucidesulfovibrio. The sequence continues at coordinate 20,700 of JAQVYA010000036.1, forward strand.
CGATCTTGTCCACCAGATGGTGCACCAGCTTGTTGACCTGCTCGGGCTGCTCCGTGGGGAAGCCCCAAATGTCGTGGTACAGGCCGGTGACGTGGTAGCGGTGGATGTCGCCGTAGTCCGACATGGGCAGACGGCCGTCTTCGCGGGGCAGGTAGGGGTGATAGTTGACGCCCGGCTTGACGGCCGTGCGCAGACGCTCGGTGACGGGCAGTTCGCCTGCCGGAGGAATCACCAGACGCTCACGCATGTGTCCCATGACTTCGTCGAAGAGCAAGATGACTGGCGTGCGGTAGGCTTCCGCGATGTTGAACGCTTCGACGGTGACGGCAAACATGTCCTGCACGGTGGACGCAGTCAGGGTCACGATGGAGTGTTCTCCATGCGTACCCCAGCGGGCCTGGTTCACGTCGGCCTGGGCCACCTTGGTGGCCAGACCCGTGGACGGACCGGCGCGCTGCACATCCACCACCACGCAGGGAATCTCGGCCATGGCCGCATAGCCGATGGCTTCCTGCTTGAGGGAGAATCCCGGACCGCTGGTAGCGGTCATGGACTTGGAACCGGCCAGAGACGCGCCGCAAACCGCGCACATGGAAGCGATCTCGTCTTCCATCTGCACGAACGTGCCGCCGACCTTGGGTAAATTTTCAGCGAGGTGCTCGGCGATTTCCGTGGACGGAGTGATGGGATACCCCGCAAAGAACCGCAGCCCCGCATACAGGGCGCCGCGAACACAGGCTTCGTTGCCCTGAACAAATCGGACGTCCTGTTGAGTAGCACTCATGACAGTCCCTCCTCAGTCACTTTCTCATTTTTTTTCGTGGGCTTGTTGACCACAATGGCAAGGTCGGGACAGTACAGCTCACACATCCCGCAGCCTATGCACAGCTCGGGGTCCACCTGAGCCTTCTCTCCGACAAGCGAGAGCGCTTTCTTGGGGCAAAATGCTACGCATACGCCGCAGCCCTTGCACCACAACACATTAATCTCGACTGCCTCCATACCGTTCTCCAGAAAAATGACCTTCCGGTGCTCGGAAAGCCGGTTAAGATAAACAGTTCGTCGAAATCCCGACGAGGGGGGAATCGCCAACGGATATTCCCGCGCCCGCAGCACACGCTGCGCCTTGCTCGAAAGCCCTGACCGCCAGAACTTCTTCCCTCCGTACCCTCGGCAGGAGCAGCAAGCGCGTTGGTTTTATCCTCATGTTCACGTTCCTCTTTCGTCGTATTGAATGATTGACCGATTGTATGACAAAGCAAAAGAGGGTGCAAGGCAAAGATGACGGTAAATGGAGTTTTTTCGCAAGCGCCAAATGTATTATCACGGATTTTTGATGAAAAATGTTAAATTATAGAGTCTTATGAGTTCGTGCCAATGTAGATTCTGGAAAATCCAGATGCTGAAACAACGAATCAAGGGCTTTTGCGAGCCAGTTTTACTTTCCGGGGGCAAACCTTTCTGAAGAAAGGTTCTTCCCCCCGGCCCCCCTTTCCAAAGACTTTTATCGCTCGCGGCTGTCGCCGCTCGACGTTATCGCAAGTTCTTCCTGAGAAATGGTCCCGGGCGCGCGTGAGCGCGTCCGGTAAATGGGGTTCCAAGGGGCCGCGGGCCCTTTGGCCGCCGGAGGCATTGCTTTTGCCTTGATTTTACTGGCAAGCTTGCCTTCCGGGGGCAAACCTTTCTGAAGAAAGGCTCTTCCCCCGGCCCCCCTTTCCAAAGACTTTTATCGCTCGCGGCTGTCGCCGCTCGACGTTATTGCAAGTTCTTCCTGAGAAATGGCCCCGGGCGCGCAAGAGCGCGTCCGGTAAATGGGGTTCCAAGGGGCCGCAGGCCCTTTGGCCGCCGGAGGCGTTCTTTTGGCTTTATAATATGATACTACAAACGAGCCGGCCACCGTGCGTTCTGCGTACGGCGGCCGGGGACAAATAGGGAACTACTTTTCAAGAGGTTATGGTTTGAAAAAACACAGCGTCCATATCCGTGGAACCCTGCCCAACGCTCATGGCCGGGGTTCCGGGAAAGGGGGCGGAACGTCAGGTGCTGCAAACAAAGCGGAGCGGCCCGGTCAGGGCAATGCCCTGGCGCTCGGCACTGTTCATGAGGTGGGCGTGCACGGCGGCGCGTGCCTTGTCCGGTTCCTGCCGCTCGATGGCGTCATAGATGGCGTAGTGTTCTTCCAGTACGATCTGGGCGCGGCGAAGGTCCTTGTTGGAAAGGGACCTTGCTTCCTGAACGCCCCCGAGGAGCTTGGAAGAAAGGAATTTGATGAAGCTGCTGAC
>JAQVYA010000037.1 GCA_028708865.1 Desulfovibrio sp.
GCCGCCCTGAGCGTTCGCGCCTTCCTGGACTACAAGGGCATGGGCGGCCATCCCATCAAAGGCAAGGTGCTCTCCTACCTGGCCAAAGACCCGGCCAAACGCGTACCCCGAGCCGCCAAGGCCTTTGCCCTGGGGCAATCCATCGCCAACCGCGGCATCGGCCTGGTCCCCGGCATCTGGCGGCGACGCATGACCTCGCCTGTGCTCCAGGGGCCGGGACCGGCTCTGGATTTTAAAAGCTTGGCCCGTGAACTGGGCCTGACCGAACATAACGTCTTCAAAGCAGAAAACGCCCCGGTGGACCGCACGGTCATCTACTTCCCCGGCTGCGGCGGGGGCCTGTTTTCCCGGTCCATCGGCCTGGCCACGCTCTACCTCCTGCTGCGCTCCGGGGTGAACGTGGTGTTACCCGAGCAGCACCTTTGCTGCGGGTATCCCCTGCTGGCCGCAGGAGCGGCCGAAGCCTACAAAACCAACCGGCACCGCACCCGTCAGGCCCTTATCGATACCTTGATCACCACGGGCCGGGCCGGGCTCAAGGCCACGGCGCTGCTCACCGCTTGCGGCACCTGCCGCGAATCCCTGGAAAGTTACGACCTTTCCGATGAACTGGTGGAGCCGCTGCAACACATGGACGCCATGCAATACCTGCATGAGCTGGGTGGCATCGCATTCCCCCAGGCCCAGGACGCACCACTCTACCACGCGGCCTGCCACGCCGAATGGGTGGGCCAGGCCAAAGCCAAGGCCCCGGAAGTCTACCGCTCCGCCCTCTCGGAAATGATCGGCGTCAAGGCCGACCTCTCGCCGGGATGTTGCGGCGAATCCGGAACCGGTGCCGTTTCCAGCCCGGAAATCTACAACCGGGTACGGCATCGCAAAACCCAGCGGCTGGAGCAAGATCTGGCCGACTCCGGCCGCGAACGGCCCGTCGTGGTGGGCTGCCCCTCCTGCCGGAGCGGCATCAAACGCTCCCTTCTGCTCATGGGACGGCACAACCCGGTATTGCACACTCTGGAATACCTAGCCCTGCTGGACGGCGGTCCCCGCTGGAAGCGCCATCTGCGATCCATGCTTGACTCCGGAGCGGCCAAAGGCCGCAGCCTTACTGTCAAGCCCTAGTCCCGGCTGCGCCTTTCAAAACCAACCACCGACGGTCCGCCGCATGTCTCGTGCGGCGGACCGTCCGGTTTCATCCCCAACCGGCCATGTCTCAAAGCATCACCCTGCTTGACAAGGATTCGGTTTCACGGGAAAATCACAATCTGAGGAGGGGCATGCGAACACTCGGCATCGATTTCGGCCTCAAGCGCGTCGGCCTGGCCATCACAGACCCGGAAGGGATGATGGCTTTCCCACGCCCGGCCATCATCCGCACCACCAAAGATAAATTCTTTGAAGAACTGCTCACGCTCATCCAGGCCGAAGCCGTGGAACAGATCGTGGTGGGCCTGCCCCTGGCCCTGGACGGATCGGATACGGAAACCACAAGGCAGGCGCGCAACTTTGCCCAGCGTCTGGCCCGTCGGACCCCCCTGCCCATTGAACTCATGGACGAACGCCTGACCTCGGCCGAAGCCGAGGCACGGCTCAAGGAGGCCGGACTGTGCGGCAAGAAACGAAAGGCCCGGCTGGACAGCCAGGCGGCAGTGATCATCCTGGAGACCTGGCTGGCAACAAACCGGCCCTAAAGTACGTGGTCTACGCAGGCATCGTGCTCAGCCTGGGCATGATGGCCGTGGGGTCCTGGTTCCTCTACCGGACCTGGACGTTTCTGAACATCCCGCCCGAAGATCCGGGCCGGGAGGTCCGCTTCGTCATCGAGCCGGGCAGTGGATTTCTCGGCATTGCCCGCGACCTTCGCCAGGAAAATCTCATCACCGACATCAAGCAGTTTCTGGCCCTGGCCGAAGACCGCGGCCTTACCGCATCGGCCAAAGCCGGCGAATTTCTGCTCAGCACGGGCTGGCTGCCGGAAAAAATCCTCACCACCATCACCTCCACGCCGGGCATTCTGCACCGCTTCACCGTGCGCGAAGGTCTGACATGGTGGCAAGTGGCCGAACTCGTAGAACAAGCCGAACTGGGAACCTACGAGGACTTCCAGGCCGCAGTGCATGACCCCGCGCTCCTGGCCCACTTTCACATCCCTGCGGACTCCGCCGAAGGCTACCTCTTTCCGGAAACCTATATGCTCACACGCGCCCGGGAAAACTCCGCCCGTAGCGTGGCCGAAATGATGATCCTCGAATTCTTCAAAAACGTGCGGCAGACCCTGGGAGAATTGCCGCCACCCAAAAAACTGCACCAGCTCGTCATCCTGGCATCCATCGTGGAAAAGGAAACCGGTGACCCGTCCGAACGGCCCGCCATTGCAGGTGTTTACACCAACCGGCTCCAGCGGCCCATGCGACTGCAAGCCGACCCCACCATCATCTACGGGTTGGGGCCGTCCTTTGACGGCAATCTGCGACAAAAACACCTGCTCGACCCCAACAACCCGTACAACACCTATCAACACGACGGCCTGCCGCCCGGCCCCATCTGCTCCCCGGGCAAAGCCGCCCTGGCCGCAAGCGCCCACCCTGAAGACCACAGCTACCTCTACTTCGTGGCCAAAGGAGACGGGACCCACCATTTTTCCAAAACCCTGCGCGAACATAACCGCGCCGTAGGGCAGTACCAAAAATGGGGACGAAACAGGACCGACTACACCTCCAGAAAAAAACAAGAGTAATCTCGAATCTTGTTTGCAATTTTTTGCAAGAGATGCCTTCGGCGACCAAAGGGCCCGCGGCCCCTTGGAACCCCATTTACCGGACGCGCTCCCGCGCGCCCGGGGGCATGTTTCCAGGAATTACTTGCGATAAAGCCCGAGCGGCGAAAGCCGCGAGCGATAAAAGTCTTTGGAAAGGGGGCCGGGGGAAAAACCTTTCTTCAGAAAGGTTTGCCCCCGGAAAGCAAGCTTGCCAATAAAATCAAGAAAAAAGCAATGCCTCCGGCGGCCAAAGGGCCCGCGGCCCCTTGGAACCCCATCTCCCGGACGCGCTCCCGCGCGCCCGGGAGCATGTTTCCAGGAATTACTTGCGATAACGCCCGAGCGGCGACAGCCGCGAGCAATGAAAGTCTTTGGAAAGGGGGCCGGGGGAAAAACCTTTCTTCAGAAAGGTTTGCCCCCGGTAACTTCCCGTCGAAAATTATTCTTCCCCGCGATCATCCTGTACGCGTTTGGTTTTGGCAAAGCTGCGCGGCAGGGCGCCGGGCCGCTGTACTTCCACTTCGGTCCGCACGAGAATTTGCTTGCGAATCTCGCCGGAAACGGCTTTGGCCAGTTGCTCATCGCTGCCGTGCTCCACGCCGGGCAGCCGTTCCACGCGCACCAGCATATGGTCGAGCCCATCCCGCCGGGAAAGCGCAATCTGGTATTCCGAGGCCAGTTCCGGGAAGTGCTCCAACACGGAGGCGATCTGTCCGGGATAAATATTCACACCGCGGAAGATAAACATATCGTCGGACCGGCCCAGAATTTTGTCATGCCGCGGCATGCAGCAGCCGCATTCACAGGAGCCGGGCAGCAGGCGCGTCAGGTCGCGGGTGCGATAGCGCAGCAGCGGGGAGGCCTCTTTGCATAAGGAGGTAAGCACCAGCTCGCCCACCTCGCCCGGTTCCACGGGTTGCAGCGTCTCGGGGTCCAGGATTTCCACGATGTAAACATCGCCCCAATAGTGAATGCCGTTGCGGGCTTTGCATTCCAGTCCCGCTCCCGGACCGTAGAGTTCGGTCATGCCGGAGATGTCAAAGCTGTGCTGCACGCCCAGGGCTTCCTCAAATTGACGCCGCATCTTGGGTGTATGGGCCTCGGAGCCGAAAATGGCGGTATGCAGCTTGATTTTATCGGCAAGCCCACGCTTTTGCACCTCCTCGCCCATGAGCAGTGCCATGGACGCCGTGGAGCAAATGGCGGTAGAGCCGAGGTCTTCAAGCATCTGCAACTGGATGTCGATGAGTCCGGGACCCACGGGCAGAGCCATGGCTCCGAAATGCTCACATCCGAGCTGGAACCCCGCTCCGGCGGTCCAAAGTCCGTAGCCGACGCAAATCTGTACGCGGTCCAAAGGCGTCAACCCGGCCAGCTCGTAGCAGCGGGCAAACATATTTTTCCAGACGTCCACATCTCGTTGCGTGTAGGAAAGCACCTTGCGCTTGCCCGTGGTCCCGCTGGACGCGTGCACCCGGACCACGTCCTGTTCCGGTACGGAGAGCAGCGGCAGGGGGTAGCCATCCTTAAGATCGTCAGCCGTAGTCAACGGCAGGGAACGCAGATCGTCCAGGCTTTGAATGCCGCCCGGATCCACTCCGGCTTCGTGCAGGCGGGCGCGGTAAAACGGGCTCCCCTCGTACACGTGTTTCACGGTCCATTGCAGCCCGCGAAGCTGGGTTGCGGCGATCTGTTCCTCATCCATTTGCGGAATGAAGCGGTATTGGCCCGCCATGCGCTTTCTCCTTCTGGTCGGCTTGTGGCCCCCGGCGAAATCGGCTACCCCGGGGGTGCGATTAGTCATGCAGTAAATTGCGCGTTTCTTCAAGTCACGGAGCGGCTTGCCATGCCCCTGAATGCCTTTGCCCCGGCAGCGTTCGTCCTCGGCCTGATTATGGGCAGTTTTTCCACGGCCTGCGTTCACCGTTGGCTCAATGGCCTGACTCTGATTGATCCACCGAGATCCTTCTGCCCGCACTGCAATACCACGCTGCGCTGGTGGCACAATGTGCCCCTGGTAAGCTTTGTACTTCTCCGGGGCCGCTGCGGCCATTGTGGGGAAGGCATCTCCTGGCGCTATCCGGCCCTGGAACTTCTCTCCGGCCTTTGGGGACTGGCCCTGGCCGTAGTGTACGGTCCCGGCTGGCCTTTTGTTGTTCTCTTCGTGCTGGGCGGCCTGTTGCTCACGGCCAGCTTCATTGATCTGGAAGCCTTTTTGCTGCCGGACGTCATAACCCTTCCGGGTGCGGTATTGGCCTTGTTTGCGTCAACATTTCTGCTCGGCCCGGGGTCCGGTCCGGATGCCTGGCTGGCCAATGGCCAGACCGCCCTTTGGGGCGCAGGCCTGGGCGGCGGCGGATTCTGGCTGCTGCGCCTGGGGTACCGGGCTCTGCGCGGCGGAGAGGGACTCGGGCTGGGCGATGTCAAACTCATGCTGCTCATCGGGGCGCTCACCGGGCCGCAGGGCCTGCCCCTGACACTGCTGCTGGCCGGAATCACGGCTTTGCTCGCGGCCCTGATCCACATGGCCCGCACCGGCCAGGGACATCAGGCCCCCATTCCGTTCGGACCGTTCCTGTCCCTGGCCTGCATGGTCCACCTGCTCTGGGGTCCGCAAATCTGGCAATGGTGGCTGCATACCGTGCGTTGAGGCGCCCAAACGCTTCTGTTCCCGGAAGGGAGACCCCGCGGTTGCCAGTACCACCGCTTATTTCCATTGATCCATAAATTCGCCCACGGTTCCGCCCTGGTCCAGGTGTTCAATAAGCGCCGAACCAAACACGGCCGCATCGACAAGTCCGGCAAGTTTCCGGAGCTGATCCGGATGCCGCAGCCCGAACCCCAAGGCCAGAGGAACGTCAAAGACCTCCCGAGCCAGCTCCAGCTGGGAGCGTACCTGGCCGGGCAATTGGTCGCGGGCCCCGGTGGTGCCCAGCACGGACACAAAGTAGGCAAAACCACGGGCCTCCTTGGCATATAGGGCCATGCGCCCGGCACTGGTATTCAGCCCCACCAAGGGGATCAGGGCAATTCCCCGCGCATCCAGAGCAGCACGAACCTCTCCGGCCTCCTCGTAGGGCAGGTCCGCCAGAATCACGCCCCCCACTCCGGCCTGGGCCGCGTCCTCGGCAAAACGTTCCAGGCCATACTGCATTACAGGGTTGAGATAGCCCATGAGCACAAGCCCGGCACGAAACTCCCGCTTTTGCAGCTCCGTCAAAATCCATTCAAGATTCACTCCCTCTGCCAAAGCCTTGAGGGACGCCCGTTCCACCACCGGTCCATCGGCCACGGGGTCGGAAAAAGGCATGCCGATCTCAATGACGGCCGCTCCTTTGGTATCCAGCCCCACCAAAGCCTGCCAAAAAGTATCCTTATGCGGGTATCCGGCGGGCAAAAACGGTACCAGGGCCGGGCGGCCCTTGGCCGCGGCCTCGGCAATACGTCGGGTCAATTTATCAGCAGGCACATTCATCACAGATACTCCTCCACGATTCCCATGTCCTTGTCGCCCCGGCCGGAAAGACAGACCAGAACGGATTTTCCACGCAGCTCCCGGGCGTTTTCCATGACCCAACCCAGGGCATGCGAACTTTCCAGCGCGGGAATGATGCCTTCGGTCCGGGAAAGGGTCTGAAACGCCTCCAGCGCCTGGGCATCGTTGCAGGTACCGTAATGCGCCCGGCCTTGGCCGTGCAGCATGGCATGTTCGGGCCCCACGCCGGGATAGTCCAACCCGGCTGAAACCGAGTGGGACGGCAGGATCTGCCCTTCCGGAGTTTGCAGCAATTTGCTCTTCATGCCGTGCAGCACGCCGTTGGTCCCCAGGTTCAGCGGCGCGGAATGGTAACATCCCGGCTCTCCGGTGCCGGCGGCCTCCACCCCCACGATGCGCACGGACTCATCCGGCACAAAATGGTGAAACATGCCGATGGCATTGGACCCGCCCCCCACGCAGGCCACAACCACATCGGGCAGGGCCGCGTTTTTTTCCAGGAATTGCTGCCGCGCCTCGCGGGAAATCACTGCCTGGAAGTTGCGGACCAACAGGGGAAAGGGATGCGGACCCGCCGCCGTGCCAAAGCAGTAATGGGTATCGGCCTGGTCCGCGATCCAGCGGCGCAACGCCTCGTTGATGGCGTCCTTGAGGGTGCGCGTTCCGGACTGGACCGCCACCACTTCGGCCCCCAGCAACTCCATGCGCCGCACATTCACGTTCTGCCGTTCCACGTCCACGGCTCCCATGTAGACCACGCACTTGAGCCCAAGGAGCGCCGCGGCCGTGGCCGTGGCCACCCCGTGCATGCCGGCCCCGGTCTCGGCCAGAAGGGTGCTTTTGCCCATGCGTTTGGTCAGCAGGGCCTGCCCGATGGTGTTGTTGACCTTGTGCGCGCCGGTATGATTCAGGTCTTCACGCTTGAGCCAGAGGTCCAGCCCCAGCCTGGCCGAAAGATTCCGGCAAAACGTGATCGGTGAAGGACGGCCAACGTAATCTTGAAGATAGCCTGTCAACTCGTCTTGAAATGCCGGTGTTTCCACAATCTCCGAAAGCGCCTCTTCCAACTCCAGCAACGGCGGCATAAGCAGCTCCGGTACGAACTGGCCGCCGAACTCTCCAAAATAGCCTTTTCTCATGATCACTCCTCGCGGCCGGGCAAAGCCGTTGACCCTGCTTTGCCGTGGACCGCATGAATACTTTGTTCCACTTTTTTCAGGTCCTTTTTCCCGGGAGCGGTTTCCACTCCGGAACTCATGTCAAACCCATGCGGCTGGGACTGCCCCGGACCGGAAAAACACATCCGAGCCTGGGCCAGATTGCCGGGCCCCAGTCCTCCGGCCAGCAGCCATGGGCGGGGAGGCCGCACGCCTTTCAGCAACTGCGAGTCAAAAATCCGGCCATGGCCTCCGCCCCGTTGCCCCGCATCCAGCAACATCCAGCCGCAAAACCGGGCAAACCGATCCAGATCGTTCTGCAACGCCTGGGGGGATTCGTACCGCTCCGGCCAGAAGACCTTGATGATCCGCTCCGGTCCCAAAGCGTGGGCAATGCAACGGCAAAAGGCCTGGCCATGCCTTTCATCCGGCCCGTGGCCGCCATGGAGCTGGACCATGTCCAGGCCGCATTGATGCTCCAACGCCACGATCCGCGAGACATCCTGGTCCACGAAAACACCCACCTTGCGCGCCGGGCCGGACCGAACCCGGGCCACCATGGCCGGATCCGCACTGCGCGGACTGGGGGGATGAAACACAAACCCGACAAAATCCGCTCCCAGGCGCATGCACTCCCGAGCGTCCCGGCCAGAAGTCAGGCCACAGATTTTTATCAGGGGCCGCTTCATGCCGCTCCCCCTGCTTCGGCCAGGGAACGCACCATGCCCGACGGGTCCGAAGCAGCCATGACCGCAGTCCCCACAAGCACGGCATCGTATCCGCGGCCCGCTGCGGCGCGCACCTGCTCCGGCCCGGCAATGCCACTGGCCGCAATCCAGACCTCCCGGTCCAGACGCCCGCGCACCAGCCGCTCCACGTTGCCCTGGTCCACGGCCAGAGTGTCCAGGTCCCGGGCGTTTACCTGGATGATCACGGCTCCGGCCATGCGGGCCCAGGCCAGGTCCTGTTCATCAAAAATTTCCACCACCGCTTCCAATTCCAGTTCCTGAGCGCGGCCCAGCATGCGGGCCAACGCGTCCGCATCCGGAAACATGCGCGCAATGAGAAGAAGCGCCGAGGCCGGAGTGGCGGCCGTGGCGGCCACCTGTAACGGGTCAAAGAGAAAATCCTTGCGCAGCAGAGGCAGGCCGTGCCCGGCGCAAACGCCCAAAAAGGCCATGTCCCCCTTGAAATGCGCTTCCTCGGTAAGCACGCTCATGGCGGCCGCACCATTTTCCGCAAACATGGCCGCCGCCTCCCGGGGTGAGAGTCCGAGGTTGATGTCCCCCATGCTGGGCGATGCCCGTTTGTACTCGGCGATGAGCGCCCCGGGACCGCGTCCGCGCAGCCGCGCGGCAAAGCTGGGGCGGTGCCCGTACCAGGGACGGGGTAATGCGTTCTGCTCCGCCAAGGCGCGCAACCTGCCGATCTCCCGGGCCTTGGCCGTGCGAAACTGCCTCAGCATACGGCCCCCTTGCGACGCAGTCCGCCACGCACGTACTCCCGCGCCACGGCCGAGCAGGATTCCAAATCCCCTTCGCCCAAAATGTGCAAACAACCTGCCAGGTTCAAGGCCACCATCTGCATCATGGGTTCGGGTCCCCGCCCCTGGAGGATGTCCCGCAATACGGCCACGGCCTGCTCCTTGCCTTCCACCTCCACGGCCTCGGGAGAGAAACGACGAAATCCCAGGCGGTCCGGGTCCACCACGGTTTTTTCCATCCGCCCCTTTTCAATGTAATATCCCCGGGCCGGACCAAAGGTGGTCAACTCGTCGTAGCCCCCGGCTCCATGAATCAACAAAGCCCGTTCCACCCCGGTAAGAAGCAGGGTTTCCCCCATGAGATTGAGCATCTCCGGATCGCTCACCCCCAGCAGCTGATGCGTGGGCCGGGCCGGGTTGAGCAATGGTCCCATAAAGTTGAACAGAGTACGGATGCCCATGCCCCGACGTACGGGCGCAATGTGCTTGAAAGCGGGATGGTAGGCCGGGGCGAACAGGAACACGAAATTGCTCCGGGCCAACTGGTCCGCCGCCTGCTCGGGTTCGGTGTTCAGGTCGCAGCCCAGGGCTTCGAGCGCGTCGGCGCTGCCGCAGGAAGAGGACACGGCCCGGTTGCCGTGCTTGACCACCTGATGCCCCATATCCGCCAGGAACAGAGCTACGGCCGTGGAGCAGTTGAAGCTGTTCTTGCCGTCCCCGCCTGTTCCGCAGGTGTCGATCCGCGTTCCCGCGATTCCCGGAACAGTCCGGGCATGTTTGAGCCCGGCGCGCACTCCGGCGGCCAGATCCGTGGAATCCTCCCCCTTGGCCCGCAACCCCATGAGGAACGCTCCTCCGGCCGCCTCTCCCAACTGGCCGGAAAGCAGCTGTTCAAACATCATGTCCGCTTGGTCGTCGCTCAAGGCCCGGCCTTCCAGCAGGTGTTCCAGCACGCAGGCGGTAGTCATATTTCTGCTCGTCATGGTCATGGTTCTCCCCTCCTATTGTTCCTGAACATTCAAAAAGTTTTCCAGCAGCCGGGGCCCTTGCGGCGTGAGAATGGACTCGGGATGAAACTGCACCCCGTGCCAGGGCCGGTCTCCATATTCCAGCCCCATAATCTCGCCCCGGGCCGTGCGGGCCGTGACGCGCAGCAAGTCCGCCCCTTCGGGGCGCACCACCAGGGAGTGGTACCGGCAAACGTCAAAGGGTTGCGGCAGTCCTGCAAAGATTCCCTCGCCCCGGTGCTCCACGGACGAGGTCTTGCCGTGCATGATGCGCTCGTTGCGATTTACTTCCGCGCCCGCGAAACGCCCCAGAATCTGATGCCCCAGACAGACACCCAGCACAGGAACGCCCGGGGAAAGCCGCGCCAAAAAACGCAGGCACAATCCGGCGTTGTCCGGATGGCTTGGCCCGGGCGAAAGGCAGACCCGGCGCACTCCGGCCACAAAGACGGGGTCCAGCAGTTCTTCACGATCATTGCGCAGCACCACCGGATCCGCCCCCAACTGCTGAAACGCCTGCACCAGATTGAAGGTGAAGGAGTCAAAGTTATCGATCAGCAAAAACATCGCCGCCCTCCCGGCCGCGCACCACTTCCCGCAGCACCCGCGCCTTGTTGTTGCATTCCTGCCATTCCTTTTCCGGATCAGAATCAAACACGATGCCCGCCCCGGCCTGCCAGTGCACCTGCTCGTCGCGAATCCACATGGACCGGATCGTGATGCCCGTATCCAGGCTGACCGGCCCCCGCCCCAGGCCCAACCAGCCAATGCAGCCCGCATACGGACCGCGTGGCCGGGCTTTGCCCTGCTCCGCCTCCAGCTCCGCGATGATCTCCATGGCGCGTATCTTGGGCGCGCCCGAAACCGTGCCCGCCGGGAAAGTGGCCGCCAGCACGTCCAGAGCGTCCAGGCCCTCGCGCAACTGCGCGTCCACATAGGAAGTCAGGTGCATGACATGGGAAAAACGCTCCACCTGCATGAAGCGACGCACATTCACACTGCCGGGAGTGGCGATGCGGCCCAGATCATTGCGGCCCAAATCCACGAGCATGACATGCTCGGCCCGCTCCTTGGGATCGGCCAAAAGTTCCTTGGCCAAGGCCTGATCCCCGGCCTCGTCCACGCCGCGGGGGCGGGTCCCGGCAATGGGGCGCACCTCCAGGTGGCCCCGGTCGCAGCGCACCAGCATTTCCGGCGAAGAGCCCAGCAGGGTCATGGCTCCTTTCCCGTCGGGCAGATGCATATAAAACATGAAGGGCGAGGGATTGACCTGCCGCAACCGACGATAGATACGAAAAGGCGCATCCGTCAGCGGCGCGGAAAAACGGGTGGACAGCACCACCTGGATGCACTCCCCGTCACGAATCAATTCCCTGGCCCGTTCCACGGCGGCCTTGTACGCCTCCCTGTCCGGGGCGGTCCGGGGCTCGGCTTCCACGGCCTTGGGAGCCGCCAATTCCTGAAACCACTGCACCGGCTGGGGCGCGGGCGCATCGTCCCGATCCAGACTCAAAAAGCAGCAACGGTGCCGCAGATGGTCGAACAGCAGCATGCGCCCGGGCAACGCCATGGCCAGATCAGCCTGTTCCGGCGGGAGCACCGCTTCCAACCGGGGTTCCAGCATTCCGGCCACGCCGTACCCCAAATAACCGATCAAACTTCGGGTAATGGGCGGCAACTCGTCCCGGTCCGCTTTTTCCTCGCGTTGCAGGCGCAAATGCTGGCGAACGTCAATCATGGCCAGGGCCTGCCGCAGTCCACGGGCGCAGGGCATGCCGTCCAGTTCGGCCAATGGCCGCAACCGCTGATCCAGCACATCCACGGACAATTTCCCTTCCCGCTGGGTAAACACGCACCGAAAATCCCAGGCAATGAGACTGTAGCGCCCCAACCGCCCGTCCACCTCGGCGCTCTCCAACAAAATGCCGGGCCGCTCGCCCACCAACCCCAGGTACAGGCTGATGGGGGTCTGCACATCAGCGGGCAACCACCGCCCGAACTGCGTCAATGTCAATTGCAACATCTCCCCTCCTCGTGACTCATTGCTTTGATCCCCAGCGAGCTGCCCGTGCGGGCGCCCTTTCTTCTTGCAAACACTGTTCACCAAACAGCCGAAACAATGCTTGCGCCATGCGCTCCGGGAGGCGGACCTGTCATCCGCATCCCGCAAACCGCTTCGCTTGGTTATGGATGCCCCCTGCCCGGCGAGGCGGCGCAGTATGGGAATGTTTCGGAAAGGGGGCCACCGCAGGGCGGCAAGCCCCCGGCGAGAATCAGGACTTGTTGCGCCACCACCATCGGGCATGCTCGGCCAAAAGGTCGAGGTCTCCGCCCGCGGCGATGTTCAGGAAGCTCGTGAACTGACGCACGGTCTCCTGGAGATGTGGATTGGATTCGGAAATGGTCTCAAACAAATCAGTATCTTCGGTAAGCATTTTGTGCGCGGAGTCCAACCGCCGTTGAAAGGACGGAGTCAGGAACTTGTCAATGTTTCGGATCTGGCGCATGGCCGCGAGATGGGCCACCGTGGAAATAAAATTCAAGCCTTGCATATAGGCAACGGCCCGGTCGTGTTCTTCCGGAGTGGAGAGAAACGGCTCGAACCCCATGTCCGTGAGCAGAGCGTTCACCGGGCCGGGATCCGTGCCGGAATTCGGAGTTACAGCTACACGCGGCACAAATCCCTCGGGGATCACCGGACCGAACAGGGGGTGGGTTCCCACTACAGAGCCGCTCCAAGCCCTGCGCATGCGCCGCATGGGCAACACCTTGACGGAACAGATATCCGCCAAAACAGCGTTGTCCGCCAGGTGCGGCACCACGGCTTCCAGAGCCGGATCCAGAGCGGGCACAGGCACGCAAAGCAGCACAATGCCGCATTGCCGGAGTTGGGGCAGTTCTTCCGGAGCCGGGAGATCAGAGCCGGGAGCACGATCCAGCCCCACCACGCCCCGCCCGGCGGCCACGGCGCGCCCGGCCAGCAGGGTGCCCATGCGTCCCCGGGCCCCCACAATGCCGACCATGGACGACAGTGCAGCGGAATCTTTGGTTTGCAGCGTCATGATTATTTCAACTCCATGCCCGCAGGGGCCACCAGCGCCCAATCCTCCCAAAAATCAGGGTAGGATTTGGACACGCAGAGCAAGTCGTCCAACACGGGACGGATTCCGGCAAAGGCCAGCAGGGAAAGACTCATGGCGATCCGGTGATCGCCAAAGCAGCGCAGCTCCACGGTCTGCCCGGACCGCAATCCTTCGGGACCTCTTCCGTGGATGCGCAGGCCGTCAGGGGTCTCCTCCACCGGACAGCCCGCCCGGGCCAACTGACTCCGCATGGCCTCCAGCCGGTCGCATTCCTTCAACCGCAAATGGGGCACACCGCGAATCACGGTCTCCCCCCGGGCAAACGCCGCGGCCACAGCCACGGTGGGCACCAGGTCCGGGCAGCGGCCCATGTCCACGTCCACTCCATGCAATGGGCCGGGCGTCACAGTAACTCCCGTATAATCCGTGCGAATGCGGGCCCCCATCTGGGCCAGAATTTCCAGGACGGCCCGGTCTCCCTGCAATGAATCCGCGTGCAGGCCTTCCACCCGCACCGGAAGACGTCCCACGGCCCCGGCCGCCAGGAAGTAGGATCCATTGCTCCAATCCCCTTCCACGCGGTAGTCCGCAGCCTGATATTCACCTGGCTGGATCTCGAATCGGGTCCGCCCCGGCTCGGCCCGTTTCAGGGCCCGCCAGGGAACCGCTCTCCAACGGCCCTGGTCATCGCTGGTCAGCACTTCGAAATCAATGCCAAAATCCTGCATAACCTTGAGGGTTAGAGCCACATAGGGCCAGGACAGGCTCTTGGTACCTGTCAAGCGGATGGTCACGGGCCGGCGCGCCAGGGGCGCGGCCAGAAGCAGGCCGGAAAGATACTGGCTTGACTCGTCCAGACTGATCTCCACCTCGCCGCCGGAAAGGCCCGAGGCCTCCAAAACAAAGGGAGGGCATCCCGCACGTTCCATCCACTGAAACCGCGCCCCCATGGTTTCCAGGGCTCCGGCCAGTTCTCCGATGGGACGTTCGTGCATGCGCCCGGCCCCGTGCACGCGGAACGCGCCGTGCCCGGCAGCCAGCACCGCCGTAAGCAGGCGGCAACTCGTTCCGGATTCGTTGACGAAAATATTCACGGGTTGGCCTTTGCCCGAGGGATCCGCCCCCTGCCCCCCGCCCAGAGGCCCTTCCTTGAACCCGGCCACGCGGAGCAGGGCTCCGTCCTGCACCATGACAGCGCCCGCAGCCTCGAGGCATTGGCGGGTCACTTCCAGGTCCACGCTTTGCAGGCTGTTTTCCACGTTGCACTCCTTCCCGGCCAGGGACGCGGCAATGAGCGCCCGGTGCGACAGGGATTTGGAAGCCGGAGCCGTTATGGTCACCATGTCGGCGGTCGAATGCATGTCAGCAGCTCTCCAGATGCGGCCCGGCCGGGTAGGAGCCCAGCAGGCGCAGGGTATGGCAATGGTCGCGCAATTCATTGATCAGCGGTTCAAAGGCGGAGTCGGAAAGGTCACACTCCAGGTCCGCAAAAAACACGTACTTCCAACGCTCCCCCCGAAACGGGCGGGATTCCAGTTTGCTCAGGTTCACACTGCGGCGGGAAAAAATTTCCAGCACCTTGGCCAGCGCTCCGGGCTTGTCCGGAGTGGTGAAGAGGATGGTGCTTTTGTCCCGTCCCTTTTCGCGGCCCGGGGCCGCAGCAATGACCAAAAAACGGGTCCAGTTGTCGGGCAGGTCTTCCAGGTGTTCGGCCAGCACGTTGAGGCCGAAGAGCTCCGCCAGGCGCACATGCCCCACCACGGCGGCCCCGTCCTCCGCGTCCTTGGCCATGCGAGCGGCAGCGGCCGTACTGGACATGGGCAGGCGCGGAGCCTCGGGCAGGTTGGCCTGGAGCCATTCGCCGCACTGGCCCAGGGCCTTGGAATGGGAATAAACCCGCGTGACCTCGCCCAGGGTGCCCACGGCGGAAAGCAGCGCGTGGCTGATGCGGGAATACAATTCTGCCTGAACATGCACGGGGTATCGCATAAACAGGTCCACGGTCTGCCCTACCGTGCCCTGGAGCGAATTTTCCAACGGAACGATGCCCAGCTCGGCCTTGCCGTCGGCCACGGCGCGAAACACCTCTTCCAGGTTGGACTTGGGCGTGAGCTCGGCCATGTGGCCCATGAACTCGATACCCGCGAAATATGAAAACGTGCCTTCCGGGCCGAGATACACCACGCGTTCGGGCCGCTGCAACCGGCGCGACGAGGACATGATCTCGCGATAGATGGAATAGAGATGGCGGTCCGGCAGCGGGCCGGGATTGAGCACCTGCAACCGGGTGATGACTTCCTTTTCCCGGCGGGGCTTGAAGATGGGCTCGGCTGAACCGGCTTTGTGCCGCCCCACTTCCAGGCTCACCTCGGCCCGCTGGTTGAGCAGGTCCAAAATGGCCTCATCCAGGGCGTCGATGCGCTCGCGCAATCCGGCCAGCCCGGTATCGTCGGGCAGTGTATCGTTCCTGTTCTCGTTCATGCCCCTAGCCTTCCTTGATGTCCTCTTGGATGCGCATGCCGAAATGCCGACCCGCCTCATCCGTGCGGCAGAGGATTTCGTCTCCCGTCCGCAGGGACACGACGCTGACGGGCTCGCCATCCGGACGCACCACGCGGATGGTTTCCGCGTTTTGCAAAAACACCTGCCCGTGCTTTGGTCCCGCATCCGTGTCCACCCGCGCCTCGATGAGCAGCATGGGGCGCACCTCCACCTTGACCCGGCCCACCGTGCTCAGCGAGGTGCGGCCCTGGGCGTCCACTACGAGCACATCCCGCCCGGCAGACAGTTCCTCCAGGTAGGCGGTCTTGTCGCCCGGCACCTGAACATAGGCGTGCACGGCCCCGGCGTTGACCCGGAAGGGCCGCGCCGCCACATAGGGATTGGATTCGGTTTCCGCATGCACCAAAAAGGTGAAGGCCGAGGAATTGCCCACCAGCAGGCCCTGCCCCCGGCGCAGCATGGAAATGGTATCCACGCAGACGCGGTGGCCCAGTCCGGCAGGACGGATAGCAGTGATCACGGCGGAAGAAAGCGGCATGGTCCCCTGCGAAAGCTTGAGTTCGGAAACGATGGCCTTGAGTTCGGACGCGGCCTCAGGCAGTACCACCACCCCGGCAACGCCCCGCTCCAGGACTCCGGCGGCCAGGCGGGCCCGCTCCAGGGAGCCGACTTCCACCGTCACTTCGTCATGTTGCGCCAAAATGTTTTCCAGGGGAATGATTTCCCACCCCTCGGCCAGGACCACGTCCTCGCCGCCGCGCATCCGGGCCACAGCCTCTTCCTCGGCCGCCTTGTCCGTGATGGCCAGCGTGGGCAGACGCTCCTCGGAGAACACCTCCACCCGGCCCAGGGCCAGGACATCGTCCACGCGGTCAGGATCCGTCATGACCGCGTCCACTCCCGACTCCAGCGCCAGGGTCACGAGGTGCTTGTCAAAGGGTACGGCCTTAAAGATAATACGTTTCATTGAAATTACTCGCTTTCCTTTCCTTCCACCAATGCCAGGGCCTCATCCACGGCCATGTCCTCATGCACCACTTTGGACAGCGCGTTCACGAGCTGCACCACCCGGGCATGCTGGAACACGTTGCGCCCCACGGACAGCCCAGCCCCCCCGGCCATGAGGGAATCGCGGACCATCTGCAAAAAGTCGCGGGTGCTGTCCATTTTGGGACCGCCCGCAATGACCACCGGAATGCAGCACGCCCCGGTAACGCGGGTGAAGCTGTCCGGATCCCCGGTGTAGTTCACCTTGACCACGTCCGCGCCCAGCTCTGTGCCCACCCGAGCGCAATGCGCCACCACGGCGGGATCGTATTCGTCCGTAACCTTGGGACCGCGCGCGTAGACCATGGCCAGCAGCGGCATGCCCCACCGCGCCGCATCCGTGGCCACCCGGCCCACATCCCGGAGCATGTCGGTTTCGTTGTCATCGCCCAGGTTCAGATGCACGCTCACCGCATCCGCCCCCAGGCAGACCGCGTCTTCCACCGAGGCCACCAGTCCCTTGTAATTGGGCCGGGGAGAAAGACTGGTGGACGCGGAAAGATGAACGATCAGGCCCACGTCGCGACCTTCGGCCCGGTGCCCGCAACGCACGTTGCCCTTGTGCTCCAGGACGGCATTGGCCCCGCCTTCCACCACGCGGCTCACGGCCTCGCGCATGTCCTCGATGCCCTCGATGGGGCCCACGGTTACGCCGTGGTCCATGGGGACCACAATGGTCCGGTTGGTGTTGCGGTTGAAGATCCGCTCCAGTCGAATTGCTTTGCCGATATGCATTGTTTTGCTCCATCCTGTTGCGGACCGCGGCTGCCGGGGCTGGAAACAAACAAAGGGCCGCCGGCATTCCGCCTGCGGCCCTTTGAAGAGATTCACCCGATTAACCCGTATGATTAGGCTGCAACTCTCCCGTGACCGCAAGCGCGGGTAAACCAATACCAAAAATAAAAGGAGGCGAACACGCCGAGGTCGTGATGAGAGTTCATGGTTTGGAGCTACTGCACACCTCCGGCAAGTGTCAACTCTTTTTTTTCGGGATGTACATACAGTATGGACCAGTAAAAAAAACGGCCCACTTGTCACGGCATCGTCACATGCAAAGCGACCGCAAACAAACACTGCATCGGCACGGATGCTTCCTCCCTTTGGAAGAGGGCAAAGTGCAAAACGACTTCGCTGCTTTTTTGGTGAAGCAAAAAGCATTTTATGCGGACCAAAAACACACTTTAGCAACCACAAAAAGCGATTTTCGACACAATTTGCAATCAAGCCGTCATATTCGTGGCATTAAAAATAATCCGGCCCCGCTTCTCGCAACAACCTATCCGTCTTAAAAATAAGTTTATTTTCAAAAATGGATGCTTCCTTTTCAAAAACAATCTCATCCAAAGGAAGAAGACATGCTTACCCACTGGAATATCGAATTTTATTTCCTTTTAATATTTCATACTCTCAAGCCTTGTGTCTAAATTATATTTTTACATTATCGTAAATTTATCAATTTTTAATCAGTATTTTTTATTCAAAATTGACAAAAAAGTATATCAACCGACAGGTCTTAAAACAATAAACTACTATAAAAACAAATGCTTATAATGATTGGCACGACGATTGCCTTCTGTTGTCTGAGTTCAACGCCAACCCCTGCAACAGGAGGAGCTGATTCATGTCAACGGAGTATTCCACATCCCGAAAGGCCTGGAAAGCTGTACGCAAGGTCGTGCCGGGCCTGGCCCTGTGCCTGATCCCCACGCTGGCCCTGGCCCAGGACGCGCCGGAAGCGCTTTCCCAGGACAACGCCAACATCCTCTGGACCCTCATTGCCGCCATTCTGGTCATGTTCATGCAGGCCGGATTCGCCTGCGTGGAATGCGGCTTCACCCGCGCCAAAAGCGCCGGCAACATCATCATGAAAAACTTTCTGGACTTCGGGGCCGGGCAGATCGTTTTTTACTTCCTCGGATTCGGGCTCATGTTCGGCACCGGTTCCAGCCTGCTGGGGCTTTCCCATTTCGGCCTCAGCGGCGTGGCCGAGGCAGACATGCCCTGGTCCTACACGTTCTGGTTTTTTCAGTCCGTATTCGCCGCCACAGCCGCCACCATTGTTTCCGGCGGCATTGCCGAGCGCACCAAGTTCGGCACCTATGTACTCGTCTCCCTGGTGGTCACCGGTGTGATCTACCCCATCTCCGGGCACTGGGCCTGGGGCAGTCTCTATGGTGACGCAGGCTGGCTGGAAACCGCCTTCTCCGTACCGTTCTGCGACTTTGCCGGGTCCTCTGTGGTCCATTCCGTGGGTGGCTGGCTGGCACTGGCCGGAGCCATGGTCGTGGGCCCGCGCATCGGCAAGTACGGTCAGGACGGCAAGGCCCGGGCCATTCCCGGTCACAATATCCCCCTGGCCGCCCTGGGTGTGTTCATTCTCTGGTTCGGCTGGTTCGGCTTCAACCCCGGCTCCACCACCACGGCGGACAGCAGCATCGGCCTCATCGCCATGAACACCTCCCTGGCCGCGGCCGCTGGTTCCCTGGCCGCTCTGGCCGTGTCCTGGCTGCGGTTCGGCAAGCCGGACATGTCCATGACCATGAACGGCTCCCTGGCCGGGCTGGTGGGCATCACAGCCCCATGCGCCACGGTGCTGCCCGGCTCCGCCATCCTCATCGGCCTGGTGGCCGGAACCCTGGTGGTGCTCTCCATCGAGTTCATCGACAAGGTGCTCCGCATTGACGACCCCGTGGGCGCGGTTTCCGTGCACGGCGTCTGCGGTGCCTGGGGAACATTGTCCTGCGGATTGTTCAACACGGATGGCGGCCTGTTCTTTGGCGGGGGCGCGGCCCAGCTCGGCGTGCAGGCCGTGGGAGTGGTCGTGTTCTTTGCCTGGGCCTTTGGCACGGGCCTGCTCACCTTCAGCGTACTCAAGCATCTGGCCGGACTGCGCGTAAGCGAGGAGGAAGAACGCAAGGGTTTGGACATCTCGGAGCACGGCTCCGAAGCCTACAGCGGCTTCCAGGTCTTCACGGTGGAATAACCACGCCAACCCGAGCCAACCAAAGGAGAGCAATCCTATGAAACTCGTGATCGCCTACATCCGCCCCGAGCAGCTCACCCAGGTGAAGCAGGCGCTCTATGCCGAGGGCTTTTACTCCATCTCCGTGACCAACATCCTCGGGTCCGGACGCCAAAAAGGCTTTACGGAAACCTACCGAGGCGTGGTCATGGAAGTGAACCTGCTCAAAAAAGTACGCATCGAGCTGGGCCTGCCCGCAGAGCGGGCCGACGTGGCCGTGGCTCTGATCCGCGAATCCGCCCAGACCGGCAAGGAAGGCGACGGCGTGGTCTTTGTGCTCGACGTGGCCAAGGCCGTACGCATTCGCACCGGCGAACAGGACATTCTCAGCTGATCCCGCACCGAAAACGGAAATCCGGCCGGGGCGGCCCTCGTCCCGGTCCGGACCTCCCAATACCGTTTTGACACAACATGGAGACCCGAATGTTTCATGCCGACGCCGCTCTGGTGCGCCGCGTGCTCCACGCCGAATCCATCCACACGCACTTCCAGCCCCTGGTCTCCCTGCGGCGGGGCACGGTCTTTGGCGTGGAGGCCCTGAGTCGCGGCACGGACCCGAAAACAAAGGCCCTGGTCCCGCCGGCCGATCTTTTTGCAGCCGCCGCCCATACCGGGGCCCGCCTGGCCCTGGACCGCCTCTGCCGGAAACGCGCTTTGGAAGCCTTCCGCCCCTTATACGAGCGCGACCCTGCGCTGCTGCTCTCCCTCAATGTGGACGCCTCCGTGATCGACGCCTCCTGCGTCCATTCCCGGGTGCTGGACGAACAGGTCAAGCAGGCGGGCATCCCGCCGGAAAATGTGGCCATCGAAATCATCGAATCCCGGGCCGGAGGCGCGCTGGCGCTCATGGAATTCGTGGCCGACTACAAACGCCGGGGCTATGTGGTGGCCCTGGACGATTTTGGGGCCGGGCATTCCAACCTGGACCGCATCCACCTGCTCAAGCCGGACCTGATCAAGCTGGACCGGACGCTCATCAGCCGCATCGACCGACACTTCCACAAGCAGGAAGTGGTCAAAAGCTTTGTGCGTCTGGCCGGACGCACCGGCTGCATGGTCCTGGGGGAAGGGGTGGAACGTCTGGAAGAGGCGTTGACCCTGCTGGAATGCGGAGTGGATGTGTTTCAGGGATTCTTCTTTGCGCGGCCCGAACCGGCCGCAGCCGGACATGGCGCGGCGCAATCCGCCCTGGCCGCAGTGGCCGAGGCGCACAAGCGGACCAGCATCCGACGCTACAACGCGGAAAAAATACGATTTGCAGGGTACCACGCCCTGGTGGAACGGATCTGCGCCCGGCTCGGCGCAATCGGAGCATCACAGCCGGAGCATCCGGCCGGAGAAAACGCCTCCCCAACGGCCCCGGCGTGTTCCACGGCCTTGCTGCATCGTTGCCTGGCCCACTGCCTGGAAGAAGATCCGCGTATTGAATGCCTCTATCTTCTGGACGCCGAAGGGGTGCAGATTTCGGAAACCATCTGCCGCCCCGAGCGGGTGCGGCCCAGTCGACGGTTGCTCTATGAACCAGCCCGGCGCGGCACGGACCACTCCTGCAAGGAGTATTTTCTGCCCTTGCGCTCCGGAATGACGCGATTCACTTCGGAGCCGTATCTTTCGCTGGCGTCGGGCCGCCAATGCATCACCATTGCCGCCATGCTCATGGACCGGGAGGGAATGGCCCGGATTCTCTGCATCGACCTCATGGCCGAATCCTAAAACATTTCCGGGAGCGGTGTCGCGCTCCCGGAATATTTCCCACGAGCAAAGCATCTGACGCGAAAATGTCAGCGTCCGGAGCACAACGCTGCAAAGGCTGACCGTGTCCCACGGGACGCGCCCGGATCAACGCCGGAACATGCCCGGCACTGCCGCAAGCTCAGTCTCCGTCCACGTTTTCCAGGCGGCAATGTTGCGCATAGTAAGCACACTGGCCGGCCAGATCCGCCACGTGCGGCCCGATCAACGCATTGAGGCCCCGGCCGCACTTCATCCAGCCGCCCCGGCGCAAATAGGCCGCCTCCCGGTGCAGTCCGGGCAGGCTTTCCAGCCGTACGGGCAATGCGCCCCGCTCCGTGACCAGTTGCAGGGGCGCGCTGAGGTCCAGCCCGGCCAGGGCCTTGCAGTCCGGCGCAACGTACACGGTGCATGGCTCCCGAAGCTGTTCAGCTTCAGGAATCTGGGAAAGCAGATGCTCCCGATCCACCAGCGTGAGCAGGTGCAGGGGGAAGGCGGTTTCCAGCCGGGGTTCCGGATGCAGGGCCACGGGCAAACGCGCCCGGCCGTCCGCATGGGCGAATTGCAGATTCTGAAACGGCGGTTCCAGCTTGGGCGACGGCAGATAGGTCCGCTGCCGCAGTTCGGCCAGTGAGGTGGAGCAACGCGATGCAACCAACGCGGTTTTGAGCACTTCCTCGGAAGAAGGGAACAGCAGTGGCGGGTCCAGACGAGCCGCCACCTGACGGGAAATCTCAAAGTTGGACAGGCACTCCCCGGGCGGGTCCAGGACCTTGGCGGAGTGATGAATCCAGCCATGGGACGAACAGCGCGTCACATCCTCCCACTCCCACATCAGGGCGGGGGGCAGCACCAGGTCCGCCACGTCCACGGTGTCATTGGGAAAAGCCTCCACCGCGATGACAAAGGGTTTTTCCAGGGCGCGGGCCAACCGGGCGCTGTCCGGGCTTTGGGTCACCACGTTGGTTCCCTCCACCCAGACCAGTTCTACAGGGTCGCCGGCCTGGTCCGCACGCTCCAGAGCGCCCCCCAGATCGTGGGTGGGCAGGGTGCGGGGCGGCTTCTCCGGGCGGACATGCCAGGAATAGTCGATATGCCCGCGATCTCCGCAACAAAAATATGTACCCCCGCCCAGAACACCCATATTGCCGGAAAGCAGGGCCAGCGCATCGATGAAACGGACGTTTTCCCCACCGTAACGATAGCGTTGCAGCCCCCGCCCCAGAATGGACGCACAGGGCCGTTCCGCGTAGGCCCGGGCCAAAGTTTCGGCGTCATCGGGCGAGACATCGCAGGCGTCCAGCAGTCGTTCCACGGGATGAGCGTCCATGAGCCGCTTGAACTCCGGCCAAAGCTCCACGGCCCGGCGGACCTCGGCAGGCAATCGCTCCCGCTGCTCCAAAAGCCGCAGCACTGCCAGGGCCAGGAACCGATCCGTGCCCGGCCGGATGGTAATGACCCGGTCCGCATAGGGCTTGTACCCGGGGTCCCCTGGGGTGATGGCCAGAACCACGGCCCCCCGGTCGCGGGCGGCGCGCACGTGTCGGCCCGTGAGCATCCCTTCCGCATCCAGGTTGCGTCCCCAGTTCACAATGGTCCGGCTGGCGGCAAGGTCATCCAGTTCAGGTTCGGCAATGGTTCCAAAATCCAGGGTCTGGGCCTCGATGCCGCCGTCC
>JAQVYA010000038.1 GCA_028708865.1 Desulfovibrio sp.
GGGTCCAGGACCGGAGCGGGCCCTGGCCGCAGGGCGGCAGCTGGTACAGGAAGGAGCGGAATTTTTACTCTGCGCCGGAGCGGCCAGCGGGCTGGATCCCGACCTGGGCATCGGAGATCTGTTGCTCAGCCGGGACGTGATCCTGGCCCACCAGGGCAGCCCCATGCCCATCCCGCGCCCGGCCCCGCCGATTTGCCCGGCCCTGACCCCGGAGGCGGAAACCCAGTTGGACCAGGAACTCACTGCCGGGCTGGCCGAGAAAGGATTCACGGTCCATTCCCGGTCCCTGCTCACGGCCCCACCGCCTTTGTTCGGCATGCAGGAACGGCAGCACTGGCACGAGACCACGGGCGCGGCCGCCGTGGATACGGAAAGCGCGGGCGCGGCCCTGGCCGCCCTGGAAGCGGGCATTCCGTTTCTTGCCGTGCGCGCCCTGGGGGATTCGATACAGCAGCCCGTGTCCATGGAGGTGCTCAAAGCCTGCTCCGGCGGTGGCGGCTGGACCCTGGTCAAAACCATGCTGCGCAACCCCGGCCTGTTTATGCGGCTCTGGCGGATGGGGCGGGAATATTCACGAGCTCTGGACGCTCTTGCCAAGGCCCGCCCCCTGGTGCTGGAAACCTGCTTCCGAATCCTGACCCAGAAACAGGAATCCCGCGATGAAGCATCAAATTCCTGTGCGCATCCGGAAGATGCAACGCTCCCGGCAGCCGACGCTAACGACGCTCCGGCCACGGCAGCTCACGCCGACAAAGGCGACAAGACCGAACCAGACCCTTCCGACCCTTGTTCCATCCCGCCCAAAACGCCCTTGCAATAGCCCATTAAAAAACGCCGCTTCTCCCTTCCTGAAGCGGCGTTTTCCACAAATGGCCGTCCCCCGGCCTGCCCGTGGTCATTCCCCTCCACAGCGACGCCGCAACGACTCCAGCAATGGATCGGCCGGGCCAAAACCGCGTGTACGAAGCAATTCCAAGGCCATGGACACATCGGGCGGCGCTGTGGCCGAATCCATAGCATCCTGAGCCGATGTCTGCTGACGGGCCTGGCGCAAGGCCGCCTCCAAGGCACCGCTCAGCCGCGCCACCTCCGGGCCGTCCGCCCCCGCACCAAACCAGACCACCGGCGCGGCCGGGAGCTCTGAAACCGTATACAGCAGCCGCAACTTTTCCGTCACAGCTTCCTGCAACGGCAAATGCTCCATGGCCTCGTACTGCAACCGGTCCAACACCACGCCGCTAAGGCCGTCCTGCCCCACCCGGCGCAACGCCATCAAAGGCGAGCGGTCTCCATGCAGCCCCACAATGCCTCCGTGCCGCCCGTGCAGCAGCAGACAGGCCGCCTGCTCCGGGAAAAACAGCACGCTGCCCCGGTAGTCTCCGGAAAGTTCCTCGCCCTCATGCTCCGCCCCCACCAGAACATACCAGGCATCGCGCTCGTGCCCTCCGGGGCGGGTAGAGCCGATGGGCGTCATGTGCAAAGCTCCGGCGTAGCGCAGATAAAAGCCCAGAGAAACCACTCCCCAACGCGGCGGGTCCTCCTTCAACCGCTGGGCGGCTTGCTCCGGATCATTGCTGAATCCGCCACGCACCGAGCGGCCGGTGGCCTGCGCCACGAACCGGGCCAGCCGGTTCACGGCCTCGCGCGCCTGCGCAACAGGCTCGGGCGAACCCGGCAACACCACCATGAAATCCAGCGTTGATTCCACGCCGGCGGCCTCCTCTTCAGCTTCGGCAGGCTCCTGCCCGGCCCAGGCCGTCCCTCCCAAAACCAGAATCAGAACCAGCAGGGCCAGGCCCAGCCCAAACGCACGCTGTGAGCGGCCGAGCCGTTCCTGGCCATGTTCCGGGCAGGATTCCACCATTTCAAGCATCCATTCCTCGGTCATGCAGCAACCTCCACTGTACTGCCGCCTGTGTATCCCTGGTGCGGGTTTGCGGTCAACGCCCGTCAGAGGCATCCGCATGGTTGCCAAACACGCATCCGCCGGGGTATCGGCATGCATTCCAAGACGCAAGGAGAAGCCGCATGGAAGTTATTCGCGCTGAAACAGCGGGGTTCTGCATGGGCGTGGACATGGCCCTGAACAAGCTGGACCGCCTCATACAGGAAAACGGAGCCGGACTGCCTGTCCGCACCCTCGGCCCCATCATTCATAATCCCCAGGTTCTGGCCCGGTACGAAGCCCAGGGAGTGTTCACGGCCGAAACACCGGCCCAGGTCCCGACGGGAGCGCACTGCGTAATCCGCGCCCACGGCATCCCTCGCGACGTGGAGCAGGCCCTGCGCAAGCAGGGCGTGGACATCCTGGACGCCACCTGCCCCAGGGTAAAAAAAGCCCAGACCCTCATTGCCCGGCAGTGTGCCAGAGGGCGCACCCTGCTGCTCTACGGCGAGGCCGAGCACCCCGAGGTCAAGGGACTGCTTTCCTATGCCGGAGACGACGCCGTGGTTTTCGGAAGTCCCGAAGAGTTGGACCCGGACGGCCTGGACCGCGCCCGGCCCTATGTACTCGCCGCCCAGACCACTCAGGACCGGGAAATATTCGACGCTCTGGCCCGAAAGATGAAAGCGGACCCGGGCCTGGACGTGGAAGTGCTCCAAACCATCTGCGACGCCACCAAACTCCGCCAGGAGGAAGCCATGCACATTGCCATGGACGTGGACTGCATGGTGGTGGTGGGCGGCCGCATGAGCGGCAACACCCGGCGGCTCGTGCAGGTTTGCGAAACCAAGGGCGCGCGCTGCGTTCATGTGGAAATTCCGGACGAGCTTCCACTCAAGGAATTACGGAGCTGCCAACGTATCGGCCTGACCGCAGGCGCGTCCACGCCCAAGGACATCATCGACGCCGTGGAGGCAGCTCTCCAAGCCATCTAGCCCCCTCAGCCCACCCCCGCTACTGACTTTTCAAGGCCCATGCCCCGCCCGACGGAGCATGGGCCCATGTTTTGCGCCCCCGTTCGCCTCTCCCTGCTCAAACATTGTATTTGTCACCGCATTGTATCGGCAGGCGCTTGACAGGATGCTCCAAACCTGAAAGTAGTTTCTTCCCACTGTTTGAATCAAATGTTTGTTTCACCCCTATGCAAGGCCTTTTCATGACCAAGACCAACCAGCCTGCGGGAACCAAGGAAAAACTCCTGGCCGCCGCAGCCAGGGTATTTTCGGAAAAAGGTTTTCTGGCCGCCACCATCCGCGAGATCTGCCAGCTCGCCGGAGCCAACGTGGCTGCCGTAAACTACCATTTTGGCGACAAAAAAAGCCTATACAACGCGGTAGTCAAAAAACTTTTCGAGGAATGCGCCCCTCAACTGGAACAGCGCATCGATCCGGACCTGCCCGTGGAGGAACGCCTGGCCGCCTTCATCCGCGAATCAATTGAAGATTTTTACGGCGAATCCGAACTGAGCGACGACCACGGACAACTGGCCTCGCTGTTTCATATGGAATTGGCCCATCCCAGTGAACAATGGGTCAGGCTCATCGAAGAACATTTCGCCCCGGAAAGCCGTCTGCTGCGCGGCATGATTCGAGAAATGCTCGGCCCAGGCGTCCCCGAGGAAACCGTTCGTCAGAGCTGTATCTCCATCTACGGCATGATGACCCACCACGCCCTGTGCTGGCCCATCGTATCCGTAGTGCATAGTGATCATCCGGAGCTGTCCGGATACCGTGACGAACTGGCCCGGCACGTAACCCGGTTCACCCTGGCAGCCCTGCGCGGCCTGGCCCGGGAAACGAGTCAGCCCGGGAACTAACCCAAGGAATGCCCATGTCGCATTTTTATACCGCCCTCCCCGCTCTCCCAGTCCGCCATGGTGCGGTTCTGCCGCTGCTGCTGGCCTGCGCCCTGCTGCTTTCGGCCTGTGGAGGCGACTCCGCCCCGGAAGCCGAATCCTCCCCGGACAAAGCCGCCGCACCCCAAATCCGAGTGGTGCCCGTGCTCGTGGCCGAAGTGCGGCCCGTGACCCTACGGGACGTGCTCACCCTGCCCGGAACCACCGAAGCTCTGCACGACGTGACTGTGGGCGCGGAGCGCGGCGGCCGTGTCGAATGGGTCGGCCCCACCGAGGGCGACATGGTGCGCCAAGGGGAAGTCCTCGCCAAAATCGATATGAAAAAGGCCGAGGCGGACCTAGCCAAGGCCCGCTCCTCCTACGAACTGGCCGTCAAGCAGGCCCGGCGGCGCAAGGAGCTGCGAGCCAAGAATCTGCTTTCCCAGGAAGAATTAGACCAGGCCAACACGGAACTGGAGGCCGCCACCTCGGACCTGACCCAGGCCCAGGTCTACTACGACCAAGGACTGGTGAAGTCCCCCATTGCCGGACGAGTCAACGACCTAGCCGTAGACCCGGGGGAATACGTCAACACCGGACAAGCCGTTGCCGAACTGGTCAACGTCTCGCATATCCGCATCAACGTGAACGTCCCGGAACTGGACGTCCGCTACCTGAACGTGGGCCAGCCCGTTAAGATCACCGTGGACGCCTACCCCGGCGAAACCTGGGATGGAGAAGTGGACTTCGTGGCCTACAAGGCCGACGAGGGCACCAAGACCTTCCGCACCCGCGTGGTGGTGGACAACGCCGACGGCCGTATCCGGCCCGGTATGCTCGCCCGGGTCCGCCTGGAGCGGCGCGTGGTGCACGACGCTATTTCCGCTCCGCTCTTCGCCATTCTGGACAAGGGCGGGGAACGGGTGCTTTTTGTGGAGGAAGACGGGGTAGCTCGTTCCCGAACCATTGAAATCGGCGTCATCGACGGCGGCCGAGTGCAGATTCTCGAAGGGCTGTCCCTTGGCGAGAATCTCATCGTCGGCGGCCAGGACGCGGTGGAGGAAGGGGTTCCCGTGGAGGCGCGCCCCGCGGACCAGAGCATGCTGCCTCCCGAGGACGGCCCGCAGGCCGTGGCCGGCATCAACTCGCCCGATCCGGAAAGCCGCATCATGAGCACACCGGGCCGTCAGCAGCCGGAGGCCGCCCATGTTCGTTAACAAGGCCGCCCTGGCCCGGCGGCCAGCGGTCATGGTGCTGGTGCTCTTTATGATCGTGGCGGGCCTGTACAGCTACATGTCCCTGCCGCGGGAGTCCTCGCCGGACATCACCATCCCCTATGTTTTCGTGACCACGGCCTATGAGGGCGTGGCCCCGGAAGATATGGAGACCCTGGTGACCATGCCCCTGGAACGCAAGCTCAAGGGGCTTTCGGACGTGGAGGAAATCACCTCGGTATCGGACGACGGCATTTCAGCCATTGCCATCGAGTTCACCCCGGACGTGGACATTGACGACGCCTTGCAGAAAGTGCGCGACAAGGTGGACCAGGCCAAGCCCGATCTGCCCGCGGACCTGCCGGACGACCCCATCATCGAGGAAAAGAACTTTTCAGACTTCCCCATCCTCAACGTGGTGCTCTCCGGTCCCTTTACCCTCAAACGGCTCAAGGTCTTTGCCGAGGACTTCGAAGACCGCATGGAAGGGGTGGAAGGCGTGCTGGACGTGGAACTGGTGGGCGGCCTGGAACGGGAAATCCATGTGGAAGTGGACCTGGACCGCGTGGCCTTTTACAACATGCCCTTCCAGAAACTGCTGGATGCCGTGCAGAGCGCCAACGTCAACATGCCCGGCGGCTCCATGGACATCGGCCGCCAGAAATTCCTTGTCCGCGTTCCCGAAGAATACGAGCACCCGGACGAGATCAACAGCATCGTGGCCTTTGTCCGCGACGGCAAACCCGTGTACCTGCGGGACATCGCCACCATCCGCGACCATTACAAAGACCCCACCTCCATCAGCCGCATCAACGGCCAGCAATCCGTGACCCTCCAGGTCAAAAAACGCACCGGCGCCAATATCGTGGAGGTCATCGACGCGGTCAAGGAAGTGCTCACCGAGATACGACCGCAATTCCCGCCCGACCTGCGGGTGGACCTCACAGGCGACAAGTCCACGGATATCCGCAGCATGGTCCGCGACCTGGAAAACAACATCCTCACGGGGCTGATCCTGGTGCTCGCCGTGGTGCTGGCCTTCATCGGCGGGCGCTCGGCCCTGTTCGTGTCCCTGGCCATTCCGCTGTCCATGCTCATCACCTTTATCCTGCTCCAGGCTTTCGGCATTACCCTGAACATGGTGGTGCTCTTCTCCCTGACCCTGGCCCTGGGCATGCTCGTGGACAACGGCATCGTCATCGTGGAAAACATCTACCGCCACATGCAACAGGGCAAAAGCCGAGAAGAAGCCGCGGCCGTGGGAACGAACCAGGTGGCCTGGCCCGTGATCACCTCCACCCTGACCACGGTGGGCGCGTTCTTTCCCATGACGTTCTGGCCCGGCATCATGGGCGAATTCATGTCCTTTTTACCCAAGACCGTGATCATTGCCCTGTTCGCCTCCCTGTTCGTGGCCCTGGTGGTCAACCCGGTGTTTTCCGCGCTCTGGCAGACCGCCAAGACCCCGGAGCAGGAAGCAAGGCCCGGACTGGTGGACCGCGTCGTGGATGCGGTGCGCGACCAGTACGGGACTGTGCTAAACTGGGCCCTGTCCAACCGCTTCAAGGTCATGGCCGCTTCGTTCCTTCTGTTCATCGGCTCCCTGGTCGCTTTCGGCATGTTCGGACGCGGGGTGGAATTCTTCCCGGATACAGACCCCCGAGTGGTCTACGTGAACATCAAATCCCCCATCGGCACCAACCTGGACGCCTCGGATGAGCTGACCCGCAAGGTGGAACAGGTGGCCATGGAATATCCGGACATCCAGTTCGTCATCGCCAACGTGGGCACCGAAGCCGGAGGCGGGCTCAGTTCCGCCGGCAGCGGCAATTCGCACCTTTCCTCCGTTGCTTTGGACTTCCGGGAATTTCACGAACGGTCGCGCCCCTCTCCCCAAGTGGCCGACGAGATCCGCGACCGGCTCACCGCCATGATCAAAAGCGCGGAAGTACGCGTGGAACAGGAAGAGGGCGGCCCTCCCACAGGCAAGCCCATCAACCTGGAAATCTCGGGCGACGACATGGACGAGCTGGGCCGCGTTGCCGAGGACGTCCGCAAACGCATCCGCGACCTGCCCGGACTCATCGACCTCAAGGACGACTTCGTCAAAGGCAAGCCGGAAATCCGCGTGGACGTGGACAAGGAAAAGGCCGCCCTCATGGGCATCAGCGCCTACACCCTGGCCCACACGGTCAAGGCCGCGGTCAACGGGGCCAAGGTGGGCACGTATCGTGAGGGCAAAGACGAGTACGACATTGTGGCCAAACTGCCGAAGAAAGACCGCACCAGCGTGGAAGGCGTGCGGCGGCTCACTGTTTCCGGACCCGACGGCCAGCCCGTGCCTCTGACCTCCCTGGCCACGGTGCGCATTGCCTCGGGCCTCGGCACCATCAACCGCATCGACCAGAAACGGGTGGTCACCGTCTCCGCGGACGTGGCCACTGGATATCTGGCCAACGACCTGCTGGTGGAGGTCCAGAAACGGCTGGCCGACTACCCCCTGCCCCGGGGCTGCGAGTTCACCTTTACGGGCGAGCAGGAAGAACAAGCCAAGGCCCAGGCCTTCCTGGGCGAGGCGTTTGTGGCCTGCCTGTTCATCATCTTCCTAGTGCTGGTGAGCCAGTTCAACTCCGTGCTCACCCCGTTCATCATCCTTACGGCGGTGATGCTTTCATTCATCGGAGTGTTTCTGGGGCTGCTCATCTGCAACATGCCCTTTGGGGTCATCATGACGGGCGTGGGCGTGATCAGTCTGGCCGGTATTGTCGTCAACAACGCCATTGTGCTCATCGATTACTTTGAACAGCTCATGGCCCGGGGCATGGACGTTCGCGAAGCCCTGCTCCACGCGGGCAAGACCCGCTTCCGGCCCGTGGTCCTCACGGCCATCACCACGGTGCTCGGCCTGCTGCCCATGGCTACGGGCGTGAGTTTCGACTTCTTTTCCATGGAGCTGGTGGTGGGCGGCGAATCCTCCCAATGGTGGGGGTCCATGGCCGTGGCCGTGATCTTCGGACTGGCCGTGGCCACGGTGCTCACCCTGGTGGTGGTGCCCGTGCTCTGCTCGCTCAAGACCTCCCTGAACAACCGCCTTCTTGCGCGGCGTCAGAAAAGAGCCGCCAAGGCCTGAGCCGTCTCAACGCTGCCGAAGCGCCCCCCAGGGCAGGCGGCCCCATGCGGGTCTGCCTGCCCTGGCACTGGGCCGGAAATTTTCACCGGCCCACCAAATCCTCCCAGACCGCCACACCGTTTGATTCCCGGCCCTTGACCCGGTACATGGCCTGATCCGCTTTCTTCAGCAGCGTGTCCACGCTGGTGCCGTGGTCCGGACAAACGCTCACCCCAATGCTCACGCCAAGGTCCCGGCATACGTCCCCACAGGGAACAAACGGCTCCTCCATGGCCTTGCAGATGCGTCGCGCCACGGCCACGGCCTCGTCCACCAGGTCGATTTCCTGCAAAATGAGCACAAATTCGTCTCCGCCCATGCGTGCGGCCGTGTCCATTTCCCGCAGGCATCCGCGGATGCGGTCGGCCACTTCGCAAAGCACCACGTCCCCGGCCTCGTGCCCCAACGTGTCGTTCACGGGCTTGAACTTGTTCAGATCCAGATACAATAGCGCGGCCCGGCCGCCGTACCGTGCCACACGGGCCGCGGCCTGAGCAATGCGGTCCATGCAGAGGGTGCGGTTGGGCAGGCCGGTCAGGGCGTCGTAAAGTGCCAGATGTCGGATACGCTCCTCCTGCTCCTTGCGTTCGGTAATGTCCTCCTTGACGGCCACGTATTGGCGTACGCGGCCGTCCGGTCCCAGTACCGGAGAGATGGATGCGGATTCCCAAATAAGCCGGCCGTCTTTGGTCAGGTTTCGGAATTCGCCACGCCATTCCCGGCCTTCCTGAAGACTTTGCCAAAGATCAGTATAAAATTCAATTGAATGCGCCCCGGACTTGAGAATGCTGGAGCTTTGCCCCAGAACGTCGGCCAGGGAGTATCCCGTTACCTGCGTAAATTTTGGATTCACGTACTCGATGCGCCCTTCCGGGTCCGTGATGACCACCGACGCCGGGCTCTGCTCCACAGCGCGCGACAGGGTGCGAATGCGGCGCTGGGTCACCAGACGGTCGGAAATATCTCGGATATTGGCCACAATGACGTATTCGCCGTCCATCTCCGCCGAACGCAGATACACTTCCACCTGAAAGCTGCTGCCGTCCAGGGGGCGGCGCGCCTCCCATTCGAAGAACTGCGGCTCCCCGTTAATGACCCGGGCCCAAAGCCGAAGCACTTCGTCCCGCTTTCCGGGCCGGGCAGAGTAGTCTTCGAGCATGGAAAATTCCCTGGCCCGCTCGGGACCCACGCCAAACATTTCCAGCATTTTGCGGTTCACGTCCAGGACCCGGCCCCGAGCGTCATGCACCACCACGGCGTCGTACGATCCGTCCAGCACCACGCGCAGGTTCTCGCGGGAACGGCGCAGGGCCGTCTCGGCCCGGCGGCGCTCCTCCACCTCGCGGCGCAGGCGCTCGTTGGCCTCGCGCAGTTGGGCGGTGCGCTCCTCCACCCGCTGCTCCACGTCGGCCAGGCTGCGGGCTAGTGCCTGTTCGGCCTGGTGTTGGGCCGTCATGTCTTGCAGGGTCCCTTCCAGAAACTCGGGGAGCGTTCCTTCCAGGTCTCCGGGAACCCTGCGCAGGGTCAGGCGGCCCGGAAACGAGGTGCCGTCCCGACGCAGAAAAGCGCCCCCCAACTGCTGCACATCTGGCC
Organism: Desulfovibrio sp.; assembly: GCA_028708865.1. GTDB lineage: Bacteria > Desulfobacterota > Desulfovibrionia > Desulfovibrionales > Desulfovibrionaceae > Paucidesulfovibrio. Next base: position 9,756 of record JAQVYA010000038.1, read on the forward strand.
CGGCCCCCGGCGGCTCCAGCATCCCGGTACACAGCCGGGGGCAAAACTGCTGCAAAAAAGCAGGACCTTCAGCGCCCCATGTCCCGCCTTCCAACCCGGAAGTGCCCTGAAGCATGCGTTGCAGCGCGACATTGATGAACTCCAGCCGACCCTGCATATCCGCCGTAAAGATCCCTACCGGCGCATTCTCAAAGATCTCCCGATACACGCGGCAGAGTCGGACCGAGTCCACAGGCTTCTGGTATTTGCTGCCCATGCGCACCCCATTGCGGCAATCATTTCACATCAGGTATTTATTCTCTTACTACCTTACTTCCTGCATCTTGAAAACTATTCCGAACAAGAATGGTTTGCCTGCCGCCACCGGGTGCAGTACATCTTCCGCATGCGAACCCTGCTCCTTTCTTGTCTGCTTTCCGGTCTGCTCCTTATGGGGAGCGGAGCCCCGGCCGGGAACTTTGCCCAGCCTGAGGCGCCCCGTTGCAGTCAGGAGCCCGCACCCGGCGTCCCCCTGCTGGGGATTGAAATCCTCAAGAGCCTGCCCCACGACCCCTTGGCCTTTACCCAGGGACTGGCCTGGCAGGATGACCTGCTATATGAGTCCACGGGGCGATACGGAGAATCCGAACTGCGTGTGGTCCGGCCCGGGGACGGCAAACCGCAGCAACGCCGCGCCCTGCCCGCGGATGTGTTCGGCGAGGGGTTGACCCTGGACGGGCCCCGCATCATCCAACTGACCTGGAAGTCGGGCCGTATTCTGCTCTGGGACGCCCAAACCCTGGGACGGGCCGGTGAAGTTTCCACGGGCCGGGAAGCCTGGGGGCTGACCCGCTCCGGCAACACGCTCTATTGCAGCGACGGCAGCGAGCGAATTCTACTGTTGGATTCAAAAACGTTTTCCATTCAGGGAAGCATCGAGGTGCGCGAGCCCGGAGAGAATTCACCAGGCCGCCGGGTGGATCGGCTCAATGAACTGGAATGGGTGCAGGGCTGGCTGGTGGCCAATGTCTGGTTCGAGGATGCGCTGGCGGTCATTGCTCCCGACTCCGGGCTGGTCCGGGCCTGGATCGATCTTTCCCGACTGCGCCCGCGGCTGGGGCCCGGGGCCGGAGTGGCCAACGGCGTGGCCTGGGACGGAGCGCACCTGCTCGTCACCGGGAAGAACTGGGACCAGCTTTTTGTGCTGGAGGTTCCGGGCGCTCCCTGGAAATAAAGCGCCAACAGTTCCGGAAGCTGCTGGCGCCCGCCTAGGCCGCCTTTGAAGCGGGCCGCAGCAAGAACCAGAGCCCCAGCAAGACCATGGGAAGGGACAAGAGCTGTCCCATGGTCAACCAGCCAAAGGCCAGAAAACCAAGCTGAGCGTCGGGCTGGCGGGTGAACTCCACCAGCAGCCGGGCCGCGCCGTATCCGGCCAGGAACAACCCGGTAACCGCCCCGCGAGGACGCGGCCTGCGCGAGAACCACCACAGCAATCCTCCCAGCACCAGCCCTTCCAGGCAGGCTTCATACAATTGTGAGGGATGCCGGGGCAGGTCGCCCGCGGCCGGGTGCGGGAACACCATGGCCCAGGGCACATCCGTGACCCGCCCCCAAAGCTCGCCGTTAACGAAATTGGCCAGCCGCCCCAAAAACAGACCGGGCGGCACCAGGGGCACGAGAAAATCGCCCACCGTCAGCACGGGAAGTTTATGCCGCCGGGCAAAAAGGACCACCACCACAGCCACGCCCAGCGCGCCGCCGTGAAAGGCCATGCCCCCTTGCCATACCTTGAACGCATCCAGTGGATACTCCAGATAGTACGGCAAGTTGTAGAACAGCACGTAGCCGAGACGCCCGCCCAGCACCAGCCCGAGAATCAACCAGGTCAACAGGTCGTCCAGTTGACGGGTGGACAGGCCCCGCCAGGCCTGGGCCGCCCGGCGTCGGCCCCAGAACCAGGCTACGGCAAAACCGACGGCATACGCTAGGCCGTACCAGCGCAGAGCCAGGGGACCAAGATGCAGGGCCACGGGGTCGAACTCGGGCAAGATGATCACAGGCACTCCTTGATGAATGACGCGCGGCAACAATGCGGCCCGGACAGGCCCGGCTTTGTTTCCGGCGCGAATTGCGCTATTGTCCGGCAGTTCACAACCGGGGCGCGCGTGCTCCCGTCCGTCGGTCGCATGGCTGACATGCTCGGAATCGCGCCCCAGGTCAACCGCCCGCAGGGGAGCCCATGACCGCACACGCCCAACTCGATATCCTGGAAATGCCTTTGGAAGGCCTGGCCGCCTATTGGCTGTCCATCAAAAAACTCTCGGACGCCAAAAAAATGCGCGGCATTCTGGACGAGGAGCTTACCCATACGGGCGAACCCTATGTCCGGTTTCTGCTGGAGGCCACGTTCTCCCAACTGGATTCCGCCACGGTGCGGCGGCTGGCCGACGTGCGCAAGGCAGATTATCTGCACGACCTGGGCCGCAAGCTGGACATGATGCGCGTGGCGCTGATGGCGGTTCCCATGCGGGAAAATCCACGCGCCACTCTGGTACGCATGGGGGGCCTCTTCCCCAGCCCGCCCATGGAAGAACGCCGCGCCATGGACATGGCCAACGCCCTGGCTCAAAGCGTGCGCGACAAAGACGGCGACATGGCCACCATGCTGGCGGTAGACCACAAGATGCCGCCGGACCGGCTGCTGGTCAAGCTGCTCTTCTACGCCATGCATGCCCGTCGGCACAAGCGGCTCGGCCTGGAGCGTTTCCTGCCCTATGCCCGCACGTCCTTTTTTGCCGAGGGGCTCTCCCTGGTGGTGGATGGCTTTGAGGCCCGCTTCCTGGATCGCCACCTGGCACGGGTGCGGGATGAAACCCTGCTCCAGGCCGAACGCAAAATGGATATGGCCACAGAACTGGCCCTGGCCGTGCGCAAAAAGCTCAACTACGAAGACGTGCACCTCATTGCCCGGGCCTGGCTGCCCTGACGCGCGGACCCGCCCCCAAGGCAGGCCGCTGCACGGCCGCGCCCTGGAGCCCCTGTTCCCGAACCCCATTTCCCGCGACCACACGGTTCCTCGGACATCTTTACCGAACATTTTCCCCGGGCGCTTCTCACAGGGACTTTCTCTGGACGCGGGCCCCTGCGCCATGCTTGGCTTGCACCTTGAATTCGGTTACGGTCTTCTCCCCATGAAGCAACGCCACATGACCCGTGAAGTGCGCATCCGCGACGTGGGCGTGGGCGGGAGCAATCCCATCCGCGTCCAGTCCATGTGCAATACCGACACCCGCGACGTGAACGCCACTCTGGCGCAGATCGCCCGCCTCGCGGAAGCGGGCTGCGAGATCGTGCGTCTGGCTGTTCCCGACGAAATCGCGGCCAATGCCCTGGCCGCCATCCGCTCCAACACGGACATGCCCCTGGTGGCGGACATCCACTTCGACCATCGCCTGGCCCTCATGGCGGCGGAAGCGGGCATGGACGCCCTGCGCATCAACCCCGGCAACATCGGCGGCGCCGACAAAGTGGACGCCGTGGTGGATGCGGCCCGGGACAAGGGGCTGCCCATCCGCATCGGGGTCAACTCCGGCTCTGTGGAAAAGCATTTGCTGGAACGATTTGGCGGCCCCACGCCCGAAGCCATGGTGGAAAGCGCCCTCGCCCATGTGGCCCTGCTGGAAAAACGAGGCTTTGAAGACATCAAGATATCCTTGAAGTCCTCCTCCGTGCTGAACACCATTGCCGCCTACCGGCTGCTGGCCCGGCGCGTGGACTACCCACTGCACATCGGCGTCACCGAGGCGGGCACCCTGGTGCGCGGAGCCGTCAAAAGCTCAGTGGGCCTGGGTGTGCTGCTCTGGGAAGGCATCGGGGATACCCTGCGCGTTTCCCTGACCCACGACCCCGTGGACGAAATCGGCGTTGCCTGGGAAATACTGCGCGCCCTGGGCCTGCGGGAACGCGGCCCGGAAATCGTGTCCTGCCCCACCTGCGGCCGCACGGAAATCGACCTCATCGGCCTAGCCGCCCAAGTGGAAGAAAGGTTGCGCGGCGTGGAGGAGGTCTTCACCTGCGCGGTCATGGGCTGCGTGGTCAATGGTCCGGGCGAGGCCCGCGAAGCCGACATCGGCATTGCCGGAGGCCGGGGACTGGGCATCATCTTTCGCAAGGGCAAGGTGGTCCGCAAGGTACGCGGAGACGAAAACCTCCTGCCCGAATTCATGAACGAATTGGAGTCCTTTCTCCAGGAACGAAGAGGTAAATAAATGCGCCTGAGTCGCTATTACATCCCGACCCTCAAGGAGTCCCCGGCCGAAGCCGAGGTCATCTCCCATAAAATTCTGCTCCGTGCGGGCATGATCCGCAAGCTCACCAGCGGCATCTACAACTACCTGCCCCTGGGCCTGCGCAGCCTGAACAAGGTGGCGGCAATAGTACGCGAGGAAATGAACCGCGCCGGAGCCGTGGAAGTGCTCATGCCCTCGGTGCAGCCCGGCGACCTCTGGAAGGAAACCGGACGCTGGGAGTTCTACGGTAAGGAACTGCTGCGCTTCAAGGACCGCCACGACCGCGACTACTGCCTCGGCCCCACGCACGAGGAAGTCATCACCGACCTGGTGCGCGGCGAAGTGCGCTCCTACAAGCAACTGCCCCTGAATCTCTACCAGATCCAGGCCAAGTTCCGCGACGAGATCCGCCCCCGCTTCGGCCTCATGCGCGGCCGAGAATTCGTCATGAAGGACGCCTACTCCTTTGATAAAGACGAAGCCGGCGCCGAAGAAAGCTACCGCATCATGTACGAAGCCTATACGCGCATCTTCCGGCGACTCGGGCTGAAGTTCCGGGCCGTCCGCGCCGACTCCGGCGCCATCGGCGGCGACTTCTCGCACGAATTCATGGTCCTGGCCGATACAGGCGAGGACACCATCGCCGTCTGCCAAAGCGAGGCCTGCGGCTACGCCGCCAACCTGGAAAAGGCCGCCACCGTGGACCAGGGCGGCAATTGCCCCGACCAGACCGGCATCCCGGCCATGGAAGAAGTCCACACCCCGGATCAACACACCGTGGAAGAGGTCTGTAACTTCCTGGGAGTACATCCCTCAGAACTCATCAAAACCCTGCTCTTTGACGCGGACGGCGAACCCGTGGCCGCGCTCGTGCGGGGCGACCGCGAACTCAACGACGTAAAACTGCGCAACCTGCTGGGCGTCAACGAGCTGCACATGGCCACGCCGGAGCAGGTGCGGGAATGGTCCGGCGCTCCGGTGGGCTTTGCCGGTCCGGCAGGGCTGCGGGTCAAACGGCTGGTGGCGGACCTGGAACTGCGCCGCGACCAAGGCTGGGTTGCCGGAGCCAACAAGGCCGATACCCACGTCAAGAACCTGCACCTCGGCCGCGACGCCCGGGTGGAGCAGTTCGCGGACCTGCGCGTGATCACCGCCGGGGACCCCTGCCCTGAATGCGGCGGGCGCATCGAGTTCTGGAAGGGTATCGAAGTGGGCCACGTCTTCAAGCTGGGCTTGAAATACTCCAAGGCCATGAACGCCTCCTTCCTGGATGAAAACGGCAAGGACCAGTTCATGGTCATGGGCTGTTACGGCATCGGCGTGTCCCGCATCGTGGCCTCGGCCATCGAGCAGAACAACGACGAAAGCGGCGCCATTTTCCCGCCTTCCATCGCCCCCTTCGAGGTCTGCCTCATGGCCCTGGGCGGCAAGGATCAAAGCGTGGTGGACAAAACCGGGGAAATCTACGCCCAGCTCTCCGAAGCGGGCATCGATGTGCTCTACGATGACCGCAACGAGCGCCCGGGGGTCAAATTCAACGACGCCGACCTCATCGGCTACCCCATGCAGCTGGTGCTCGGCGGCAAAGGCCTGAAAAACGGCATCATCGAAGCCAAGGACCGCCGGACAGGGGAACGCACCGAACTTCCCCTGGACGATTTCATCAATCACTTCAACACCTGGCGCGATGCAATCTGGAGCGCCTGGGGCCTGAAATAAGCAATAAGTAAACAAATCGCATGACAGTACGAATCAACGAGGCCGTGCAGCTGGCTGAAGAGCATCTGCGCGCCTATCCCAACGAAGAAATCAATGACATGCCCCTCCGTAAATGGGAGGGGGAAACGCGCGTCATCCGCAACAACAAACAACTGGAGTGGGCCCTGGCCCGCATGGAAGGCGAGTCCCTGCTCGGATTCGATACCGAAACCCGGCCCGTGTTCAAGAAAGGACACACCCCGGGACCACCCAACCTGCTCCAACTGGCCACGGCGGACCGGGTCTTCGTGATCCAGCTCCAACACGTAAAGCTGGAAAACGGCCTCGCCGAGCTGCTCGCCAGCAAAGACGTCATCAAATCCGGTGTGGCGGTTCACGATGACCTGGTAGGGTTGAAGAAAGTCTGCCAGTTCAGCCCGCAACACTTCGTGGACCTGGGACAAATCTCCCAGCAGGTCAACATGCAGACCCACGGCCTGCGCAACCTTGCCGCCAACCTGCTGGGCTTCCGCGTTTCCAAGGGGGCGCAATGCTCCAACTGGGCGCGGGACCCGCTTTCCCACAAACAAGTGATCTACGCGGCCACCGACGCCTGGATCAGCCGGGAACTGTTCATCGCTTTTCAGAAGCTCGGCATCTTCTAAAAAAACATCCGGCTGGTTGGATCGCCCAACCAGCCGGATGTTTTTTTGGACCACGAAATCTCAGCATTCAAAAAGGCGCAGGGGCACGGCAATGCTCACACTGCCACGCCACCGCGCCCTTACCCTCTTCTCCGTTATCAGGCCCGCCCAATGTCCGGCCGCCTGAGTACGCGGGCGGAGCACCGGGGTTCCGGGGGCTGGGCCTTTGCCTCGAAGCAACGATCAGACACCATGCCCCGGCAGGCCATGGAATCCCATTCCGTCAAGGACCACAATAGGCTTACTTCAAAGCCATATTCGGAGTATTATAAATAACTTTCCGGCAGTTGGCAGTCACTTTCCGATCTTCTTCCTTTAACAAGGTCTCGGAAACGGCCACGGAAAAATCCGGGAAGATGTTTTCTTCGCCTACCAACTTGTCCGTACCCAGCCGGCGCATGATTTCCCGGATGGACGGATTCACGCCGGAAAGCAGCACCTGGATGCCCTGCGCCTGAGCGCGCTGGATTACGGTCTCCAGGGCTTCCAGCCCGGTGGCGTCGATGGTGGGCACAAGGCGCATACAAAGAACGAGCTTCTCCGGACGCTTGCGCGTAAAGCGCATCACATCCATAAACCGCTGGGCCATGCCAAAGAACATGGGGCCGGAAATTTCGTACACCACCACCTTTTCCCGGCCATTATGGCGGTCAATGACGTCTTCCTCGGGCAGCCCAGTATCCAGGCTCTGAATCCCGGTCAACTCGCTCATGCGCTTCATAAACAGGAGCGCGGCCAGCACAACGCCCACTTCCACAGCCACGGTAAGGTCCACAAAGACCGTCAGCCCAAAGGATATCAACATCACCAGAGAGTCGGCCTTGGGCGCAAAAAGCAGGCGACGAATCCGGTGCAGTTCGCTCATGTCCCAGGCCACCACCATCAACACTGCGGCCAGGCTCGCCAAAGGAATGGCCGAAGCCAGGGGCGCGCAGGCCAGCACAAACAAAATCAGGGTCAGCGCATGAATAATGCCGGCCAGCGGAGTGGCGGCTCCGGCACGGATGTTCGTGGCCGTGCGGGCAATGGCCCCGGTGGCGGGCAGGCCGCCGAACATGGCGGAGCTGATGTTGGCCAGCCCCTGGGCCATGAGCTCCGTTGACGAATTGTGCCGGGTGCCGCTCATGCCGTCGGCCACTGTGGCGCTCAATAAAGACTCGATCCCGGCCAGCACCGCAATGGTAAAGGCGTCGGGCAACAACGCCTGAATGCTGCCGTCAAACTGCCAAAACGGAACCAGGGTGGGCAACGTTGAAGGAATGCCGCCAAACCGGCTGCCAATGGTTTCGGTTTGCAGCCCCAAAGCCCAGGTCAGCCCCGTTGCAATGACGATGCCCACAAAAGGAGCCGGAATACGCGGAACAAAGCGGCGTACCAGCAGCATGCTCCCCAAGGTGAGCACCCCGAGCCCAAAGGTCACGGGCTGCATGAGCGGCAACGCCTGTACACAAGCCGAAACCTGCTGCACCACGCCCGAAACCGGCTCCACAGGCAGACCGAAAAAATCCTTCAATTGAGAAAGAAAAATCAGCACGCCAATGCCCGTGGTAAAGCCCGTGGTCACGGGATACGGAATATACTGCAACAGGCGGCCCAGACCAAGCAGCCCCATAATCAACAGCATGCCGCCGGCCATCAGCGTGGCCACCAGCAAACCATCAAACCCATGACGGGAAACAACCCCGGCAATGATGACCACGAACGCCCCCGTGGGCCCGCCAATCTGAAACCGCGTGCCGCCCAAAGCCGAAATGATCAGACCAGCAATGATGGCCGTGATCAGGCCCGTGGATGGATCCGCCCCGGATGCAATGGCAAAAGCCATGGCCAACGGAAGCGCCACGATTCCCACCGTTACTCCGGCCCCCAGGTCGCTGCGCAGCAGGGCCATGGAATAGCCCGAACGCAAGCTCGTGATGCTCGCCGGTGCAAGGGAACGAATGCGGGACAACAAAAAGCGAATCATGAATGGACCTCCTCGAAAAACAATAATAAAATCGACCGCATTCCCTAAATAAGGGACGCGGAAAGGCCGACGCGGTGCGGATAACATCGCAACGACGCTCGGAAAAACAACCGCGCAACGCGAGCGATACGCGTTGGCGGATCGTCTGCTATGTGGTGGTGTCTCCGTGGGGCACAGTCTGAAGTCGGGAAAAAAGACAAGGCTGGAGGCTCGCGCGGGGAAACAGACAATGTATCCTTCCGCACACGGAAGTCAAGGAAATTTTGCAAAGCAATTTCAGGAAGTTAAAATATGAATTGCACTTTTTTTCACAACCCAAAATCCGTGAAGAAATCAAGATAAAAGCAATGCCTCTGGCGGCCCAAGGGCCCGCGGCCCCTTGGAACCCCATTTACCGGACGCGTTCACGCGCGCCCGGGACATGGCGATAATCCCGAGCAGCGGCAGCCGCGAGCGATGAAAGTCTTTGGAAAGGGGGTCCGGGGGAAGAACCTTTCTTCAGAAAGGTTTGCCCCCGGAAAGCAAAATTGCCTGTGAAATAAAAGCAAAAAAGCAATGCCTCCGGCGGCCAAAGGGCCCGCGGCCCCTTGGAACCCCCTTTACCGGACGCGCTCACGCGCGCCCGGGACATGGCGATAATCCCGAGCGGCGGCAGCCGCGAGCGATGAAAGTCTTTGGAAAGGGGGCCCGGGGGAAGAACCTTTCTTCAGAAAGGTTTGCCCCCGGAAAGCTAAATTGTCTGTGAAATAAAAGCAAAAAAGCAATGCCTCCGGCGGCCAAAGGGCCCGCGGCCCCTTGGAACCCCCTTTACCGGACGCGCTCACGCGCGCCCGAGACATGGCGATAATCCCGAGCGGCGGCAGCCGCGAGCGATGAAAGTCTTTGGAAAGGGAGCCCGGGGGAAGAACCTTTCTTCAGAAAGGTTTGCCCCCGGAAAGCTAAATTTATGCTGAAAAAGCAACGAATCGGGACAAAATTACAAGTCCGGTAATCAACTCCACTGCGGCCAGCGCCATGAGCAGAAATCCGGCTCCGGCATGCACGAGGGGCATGATGGTCCGTCTTTTTTTGATGGAATCCATGCGCAGACCCGTGAGGAACGACACGGGAATCACCGCGCCCATAGCCAGCCCAACCCAGAAATGGGTTCCTGTCAGCCCGTAGACGGACCATTCCCAATGCGCGGCCCAAAGCCCCAACAACAGCCCGCCGGCCCAGAGCCCGAGGGTGAATTGCCCCCACTGGACGTGATCCTTCCAGCGGAACAGGCATTTGATGCCCAGATGGGCCGAGCAAAACCGCTTCCAGCCCAGCCGAAGCACGTACATTGCTAGAATCGTGGCCAAAAGCTGTATGGAGGGATGCACCCAAAGCATGCGCGCTTCTCCTGCGTTACGAAGTGGGGTCAGATTCAGTTGCTGAAGGTTCCCACGCTCACCAGGACAAAAAAACCGGCCATGGCCGCATCTGCCACGCGCCAGTCGCTCGGCCCGGTGCCCCCACGTTTTGGCAAAAATTGGACCACAGCGGCCAGCCCGGAAATAAGGGCCAGGATCAACACGGCGTAGCGCAGACCGGTATCCGGCACCACGCCCAACAATGCCGAAGCGGCTATTCCCACGAAAAAAGCGGCGGTCCAAAAGGCATGCACCAACCCGTACCGGCGACGACACATGCGCAGCGGAGCCACGGCCAGCCCGGCGCGAGCATAGTCGTTGCGGCGTTTTTCGGCCAAAGCCCAAAAATGCGGCACCTGCCAGAGATAATATACGGCAAAAAGCGCTCCAATGCTGGAAGCGGAGGCTTGCGTCATGGACTGCCCGGCCAGGAGCCAGCCCAGCACGGGCGGCATGGCCCCGGGCACGGAGCCCACGAGAATGGCAAAGGGCGAATGGCGCTTCAGCGGGGTATACAGCCCGTTGTAGATCAGGGGCACGCTTACGGCCGCCAACAGGGCCGCGGTTCCGCCCATGGCAAAACTTGCGGTCAACCCGGCCAGAAGCAATGCCCCGCCCAAGGCCGCGCCCGTTGAGGGCGACAGCACGCCCGAGGCCAGGGGACGACGGCGGGTGCGCAGCATGCGGGCGTCCACCCGGCGTTCCTGCACCTGGTTAAGGACCGTGCACCCGGCGCAGAGCAGCATGCCGATGCCCAAAGCCTGGCACGCTCCGGAAGTGGACGCGCGAGCCAGGAGCGCGCCCAATGCCGTGGACAACCCAGCCATGAGCAATACGCGCCAGCGCAACAACGCGGCCAGGGCCTGCCGGTCCAGACGGCCTGGAATTCGCCGGGGCCCGGGGATCACGGCGCCTCCCCAAGGGTCCGGATGTATTCCACCAGGGCGTCCAGATCATTGGGAGCAAGGTAGTCGTAGGCAGGCATCATGGGGTCGTAATCCTTGCGCAACAGCACCTCGGGCTGCACGATGGACTCCCGCAGATAGGCGTCGTCGGCCACAATCTCTTTTTCTGCTCCGTTGTCCAGCACCAGGATGCGGCTTCCGGCCAAATTCTGAAAGCTGGGACCGGCAATAATGGTGCCGTCCGTGGAATGGCAGGAGAGGCACCCTTCGTTTTCGGCGATTTGCCTTCCGGGTGGAGGAGCAGGTGCGGCCGCGCCCTTCATCCAGTGCAGCATGACACGGAGTTCTTCGTCCGAAACCATGCCCTCGTAGGGGGGCATGATGTCGTCATACCCCTGCACCACTTCCGTCCCGGGTTCGAGAATGGCGCGCCGCAGATACGGCTCATCAGCGTTCACGGTATTGGTTCGCCCGTCCGGCAAAACCACGGCGGTTTCCCGCATCCAGATATCCTTGAGCGTGGGCCCCACCATTTCGGAACCGTCCAAACTGTGGCAACCGGTGCAACCCTGGTTTTCCAGCACGGCCACGGGATCCGGCCCGTGGGAACCAGCCATGTCCGTCTCGCCCCGATACCATTGCTCAAAAGTATCGTGATCCACCACCCGAACCACGGACAACATATTGGCGTGCTTCAAGCCGCAATATTCGGCGCAGAGGATGTCGTACTCGCCCTCTTCCTCGGGCCGGAACCAGGCATAGGTCTGCATGCCGGGGACCGTGTCCGTCTTGATGCGGAAGGCAGGTACGTAAAAGCTGTGGATCACGTCCGTGGATGTCATATCCAGCTTCACGGCCCGACCTACGGGCACCACCAGTTCGGCGGCGCGTCGCCCGTTGGGGTATTCAAAGGCCCAGGACCACATGCGGCCCGTGACCTGCACGGTCATGGCGTCGGCCGGAACCGAACGCAGGGCCTGGTAACTGGTCCAGCCGAAATAGAACATGCCCAGCACAATGATGGTGGGCAGCACGAACCAAAGAATTTCCAGCAGGGTATTGCCGTGAATATCCGCGGCCTTAGGGTGCCGTTTGCGCTGGTAGCGCCAGGCAAACCAGAGCATGCAGCCCACGATGCCCACGAGCATGAGCACGGAGATGCCGAAAATAACCGCAAAAGCCTGATCAACCTGTTCTGCCGCATTGACTACCTGTGGGTTCATGGTCACCTACCTGTACGCCACATCGAAAAAGGTGAAGCCAATGAAAATGGCCAAGATGATGAATACCGTCAGTACCATGAGTTGCAGGGCCCGCCCCTCGTACTTGAGGTGCATGAAGAAGAAGACCACCAGGGCGGCCTTGGTGCTGGCAACGCTCATGGCCACCAGCACGTTCAGAAAACCGAAATCAAACCCCGTCACCCAGACCGTGACGCCCGTAAGCAGCAACAGCGCGGCCAGTACCAGCCCCAGCGGCCTGAAGCCCAGTACATGTTCTTCATCCTTTGAATGCATATCTCCCCCCAGCGCCTGTTCCGTGCGAATTTTTCCTTTTGTTTTCCATCGGGTTCACGCTGTTTACGTCACAAGATAGAACAACGGGAACAGGTAGATCCAGATAAGGTCCACCAGATGCCAGTAGAGTCCGGCGTTCTCCAGGGCCACGGGTTCTTCGGGCTGGACCTTGCCCCCGATCATGGAGAGCACCCAGCCCAAAACGGCCATGCCAATGAGGACGTGCAACCCGTGCAACCCGGTCATGGTGAAGTACAGGGCAAAGAAAATCTGTTCCCCGGCATCGCGCAGGGCCAGCTCATGCCCGCCCGGAAACAGGCCGTGCTCGAACTTGGCGGACCATTCAAAGAATTTGTTGACCAAAAACACCAGGGCCAGGGCTATGGTCAGCCAGATCAAGCGCTTGGCTAGGCCCGGCCGCCCGGTGCGCAATGCCGTGATGGAAGCCGCCACCGTAAAGCTGGACGTAATCAACACCACGGTATTGATGGTGCCGAAGGTGCGCGACAGCTCGGCCGCGGCATGATGAAACTCGGCGGGCCAACGGTGCAGATAGGCGGAGTAGAGAAGGAAAAGACCACCGAAAAGCAGTAGTTCCATAAATAGGAACAG
>JAQVYA010000163.1 GCA_028708865.1 Desulfovibrio sp.
CAGCGTCGACGCTGGACACTGGTCACCAGCTCCACCGATGGATACTCGTTAGCACTATGTCTGGTCATACCTCCAGTCCTACCTCCTAAGTAGGCCGAGGTGTCCGGTCGAAATGGGGGCTACTTCACCTTCACAGGAATCGAATCCCCTACCTTCGCATACAACAAGTTCCGAACACGCAGTTCAGAAGTGGGTTCACTTCTTCTTGCGGGCCGAGCAAGAGGACGCAGGAATTGTCTTTGAGTTCTCTCACGATAAAAATGGTCAGCGTGAGGTGAAATACCGAAACGGCGAGATGGTCGAAGCCTACAAATGGCTCGACTTCATCCGCCTAGCCGGATTCCATGACGGTGAGTCTGGCTACCGTTTCCGCTACGATGACGACGAACGTACTCCCTACGCCATGCAGCGGGAGGACGGGGCTGTGGCTTATCTGTACCATGATCAGGTCGGCTCCCTGCGTGTGGTTGCGGACCAAAGTGGCAGCATGATAAAAGAAGTCCTGTATGACCCCTTCGGGGGGATCATCGAGGACACCAACCCGGGCCTGCGCGTACCCATCGGCTTCGCTGGCGGATTGCATGACCGGGACTTGGGCTTCGTGCGCTTCGGCTTGCGCGATTACGACACCTACACTAGTCGCTGGACCGCGCCTGATCCCATCGGGGACAAGGGCGGCGATCCGGATTGGTATGGGTACTGCCTTGATGATCCGGTCAACGGGGTGGACCCGTTGGGACTGTTTCGGTTTGGCAAAAGGGGATTGGGCGGGCTGCCGTTACTTGGCATCCTCTCCGACAACCCGATTGATGATGCCTTCAACACGGAAATCGCTCATGAACACGGCTTTTATGAAGATGGGACCGGAAAGAATGTTGGGCTGTTCAAGGAAGGCGTCAGGCAGGACACCGAGAACATTCGGGATTACGAGCTGGAAGAAAAAAGATACGATGACAAACGGATGCATCGTGTCGTGGATAGCCTTGAGGAGCAGAAATACAACCTTCTGGGTATCGGCGGGAAAAAGAACAACTGCCAGGATTATGCTGATAAGATGCGGGACCGGTACTGGTTGTTGAATAGAGGAGACCGGCAGCGGTAACCCATAGTAACGGAGACCGGCAGGACGGATCGCTCCGCCAGTCAAGTGAGGAGTCATGAAAAAGGCTTTGTTGTTTGTTGGCATCGTGGCGCTTATTTTTTGGGCCAATACTCATAAAAACGAACTTGCGGTTTGGTTTAACAGCGACGACTTTTATCAACCAATTTTTGAAAGCGATTTTGATGTATTCCACGCCGGGAGTTCAGTACATGCCCAATTGAAGTCTTCCTATGATGTCAAGCATGGCTTTTTCCTGACCTTTCCGTGTGACAGCATGAGATCAGAGCTATATGACCATCTTGATGGATCAATTCGATACTCATTTCATTCACGGGGGATCGAACTGGAATCCAAAACCATAGCATTGCCTGAATATCCGATGAAGGGCCTGAACAGCAAAGGGATCTGCGACATCGCTTTGTTTACTTTCGACCTTCCTTTTCATGGACAGGAGGAAGTCACTCTCGATGTAGTCATCAAATCGCCGATAATGAAGCTTGCTCCCCATCAGGACATTCGGTGCAAGGTGTCACCAGCTTACTGGCCTATGTAAACATTAAATCAAGAGAGGAGGGCTAGCCTCTCAACCAGACACCAAACCTAGGGCACTTGTGGCACCTCCGACACCTGATGGGACCGGAGACAATATAGGGCTATACAAAGGCGGCGTTAAAAAGAATAAAGAGAACATCAAGGACTTCAAGCTTGATGAAAAGGTCTATGACGATAAGACAATGCGTCGCGCATATAACAGTCTTCCAGATCAGACATACAACCTGCTGGGCTGGCGCGGCAAAAAGAATAATTGCCAGGATTATGCCGACACCCTTCGAAGGCGGTACCACCTCTTAGAAAGGGGTGACAGGCAACGATAAATGTAACCAGGCGGGGCTATGCTCTAAGCCCCGCCATACTATTATGATGAAAAAAATTATAGTAATAATTTTAGCAGCTGCTGGTGTATACTGGGTATCTCAGACCAACGATTTCGCTGTCTGGTTTAATTCCGATGAATTCTACCACCCGATCTTCTCCTCCGAGCTGGATGTGACAAAGAGTGGAAGTTCCGTCTCAGCCGTTCTCAACGAACGGTATGATGTGCGCCATGCATTTTCACTTGTAGTCCCATATGATGACAATCGGTTTGACGACTTTAATAACCTGGACGGGAGAATACGATACACCTTCATATCAAACGACACCGTCCTTGAATCCAAAACGATTTCAATTCCGGCACGACCAAGCGTAGGCTTGAACAAGCATTTTGAAATCCCTCTTTTTTCCTTTGATTTGCCCTTTGAGGGGTATGATCAAGTTCACCTTGAGGTCGTCGTAGTTTCTCCCATCACCAAGCTAGAGAAGTACAGGGGCAGGATCGGTTGTGAGGTGTCTACAGACTATTGGCCTAAATAAGAATGGTGTCCCCTAATTTCGTGTCCCCCTAATCTCCCTGGCGGCTACTTCTTTAGCGGGGGCAACACCACTTCCCTCCCCGTCCGGAACGCCCCGTACAAAGGGCCTTGACGCTCCCGCCGGAGCGGGGTACGTCGGTTTCGTATGTCATACAAACGGGAGAATTCCCTTTATGACGGGCCTTCCCGGCCCCGGACAAGCGTCTTTACTTCCGGAAACGATCCGAACGACAAGGCCAAGGCCTGCGGAGAGTCCATGAATATCCTGTACTATGATTGCTTTTGCGGCATCAGCGGCGACATGAACCTTGCGGCCATGATCGATTTGGGCGTGGATCCGAACCGCCTCACGGCCGAGCTTTCCCGGCTGCGCATCGACGACGAGTTCACGGTGCGCATTACGCACGACCAGCGCCGCGGCATTCACGGAACGCGTGTGGACGTGGCGTTGCACAACCAATCCGCGGGCCACGGCCACCATCACGATCATATGCATGCCCATAGCCATGAACATACGCACCCCCATGCCGGCCAACAGCAGGACCCGGCCCAGCACCACGCTCACGAGCACACGCACCACCATCACGACCATGCGCATGACCAAACGCGCCATCATCATGACCCGGCGCATCCTCAAGGCGAAGAGCACGGCCACCATCACGGGCACGCCGGGCATGGGCACGGTCCCCAGAGCCATGAGCACCGCAATCTTGACGACGTGCAGGAAATCATCAACCGCAGCGATCTGCGCCCTGAGGTCAAATCCACGGCCCTGGCCATCTTCCGCCGCGTGGCCCGGGCCGAGGCCAGGGTGCATGGCAAGGAGTTGCATGAAGTGCATTTCCATGAGGTCGGGGCCACGGATTCCATTGTGGACATCGTCGGGGCGGCCATTTGCTTCCATGAGCTGAAGGTTGACGCGGTTTGGTGTTCCCCTGTGGAGCTTGGCGGCGGCTTTGTGCACTGCGCCCACGGCAAAATGCCGGTTCCGGCACCAGCCACCACAGAAATTCTTGCCGGAATCCCCACCACCCGCGGCGCCGTGCCCATGGAAACCACCACGCCCACTGGTGCGGCCATTCTGGCCGAACTTGTGGACCGATACGAAGCCCGGCCAGAGCTGACCCTGACCCGCACCGGGTACGGCGTGGGCCATGGCGACCCGGAAATTCCCAATGTCCTGCGCGTTCATCTGGCCTCGGTGCAGACCACCGACCAGCCCAACGGCCCCAGCCGTGCACCCGGCTCCCCTGCCCCGGTTCCCTGCCGCCTGCTGCAATGCAACCTCGACGACATGACCGCGGAAATGCTTGGCGTGGCCATGGAGCAATTGCTGGAGGCCGGGGCCATGGACGTGCACTTCACGCCCATTATCATGAAGAAAAATCGCCCGGCCACCACCCTTTCCCTGCTCTGCGCCGAAAAGGACCAGAACCGGTTCCAGCGGCTGCTGTTTCGCCACACCACCACTCTAGGCGTTAAATCCATTCCTCTGGAAAAAACCGTGCTGGATGTGAATTTTCAGTCCCTGGACACACCGCTCGGGTCCGTCACCATCAAAAACGCCCTGCTGCATGGCAGGGTTGTGCGTTCCAAGCCGGAGCTGGAAGACTGCCGCAAGCTGGCGCGTCAGCACGGCATTCCGCTGGGCGAAGTGTACGCGGAGCTGGGACGGCTCATGGAGAAAGCCACATGGCCGGAGCACGATATCAACGACTGATTCGGGACCTGCGCACCATGGAGGGCGCAGCCGTGGCCTTTTCCGGCGGAGTGGACAGCACCCTGCTCCTGCACGCCGGACAGCAGGCCCTGGG
The DNA here is from genome assembly GCA_028708865.1 of Desulfovibrio sp. GTDB lineage: Bacteria > Desulfobacterota > Desulfovibrionia > Desulfovibrionales > Desulfovibrionaceae > Paucidesulfovibrio. Next base: position 4,329 of record JAQVYA010000163.1, read on the forward strand.
AAACCATGTTGTGGCCCTGACCGCGTCCACGCCCTACATGGCCGGGCCGGAAATCCAGCAAGCCCGCGAACTGGCCGCCCGTTTCGGGGTCCGTCACGTCGTGCTGGAACTTCCTTTCCCTGAAGCGCTACGCACCAACCCGGCAGACCATTGCTACCCTTGCAAAAAGTATTTGTTCACCCAGCTCTGGCAGGCCACCCGCGAACTTGGCCTGGGCCATCTTCTGGACGGCACCAATCTGGATGACCTGGACGACTACCGGCCGGGCCTGCGCGCCCTGGCCGAATTGGGCGTCTCCAGCCCGCTCCGCCAAGCCGGGCTCACCAAAGAGGACATCCGAGCCCTCTCACACCGGGAGGGGCTGCCCACCTGGAACAAGCCGCCCATGGCCTGCCTGCTCTCCCGCATGCCTGCGGACCATTACGTGAATGACGCGGACCTGCGGCGCGTGGAAGCCGCGGAAACCTTTCTCATGGAACAGGGCTTCCCCTGGGTGCGGGTCCGCGTCCACGACGATGCGGCTCGCATAGAAATCCCCCGGGACCGGCTGTCCGATATGCTTCAGGGATCCCTGCCCCACCGGGTGGACACCCGGCTTCGGACCCTGGGGTTCCGGCACGTGTCCCTGGACCTTGCCGGGTATCGAACCGGCAGTCTCAACAGCACGAAAAAATGAGATAACATCATGGAAAACAATGAGGGTTTGCGAGGCATTTTGCATGCGGTCCAGGTCGGGACCCTGAACGTGGAACAAGGGCTGGAACAACTGCGCGACCTGCCCTACCGGGACATTGGCCATACCAAGATCGACCTGCACCGCAGCCTGCGCAACGGGTTTCCCGAAGTCATCTACGGCGCGGGCAAAACACCGCAGCAGGTGGCGGATATTTTCGACCACCTTCAAGATAACGGCAACCTGCTGGCCACGCGGGTTTCCCCGGAAATGGCCGCCATTGTGCAGACCCGCGTGCCTGGCGTGGAATACTATGCTCCGGCCCGAACCCTGACCCGGATCACCCGGGACATCCACTACACCCCGGGGAAAATCGGCATTATCACGGCCGGGACATCAGACCTTGGCGTGGCCGAAGAGGCCCGGATCACCTGCGAAATGTTCGGCAGCCATGCCGCCATCATC
>JAQVYA010000164.1 GCA_028708865.1 Desulfovibrio sp.
CACCATTGCCTTTACCGGGGCCGGCATCTCGGTGGAGTCCGGCATCGCCCCGTTTCGCGGGCCGGGCGGCCTCTGGGAAAAGCACGACACCCGCTACTTTGACAAACGCTATTTTGTTCAAAATCCCCACCGCTGCTGGCCGCTGATCAAAGAGCTCTTTTACGACACCCTGAGCCGGGCCCGGCCGAACCAGGCGCACCTGGCCCTGGCCGAGATGGAACGCGCCGGACGGCTGCATGCGGTCATCACCCAGAACATCGACTCCCTGCACCAGCGCGCCGGCAGCCGGGAAGTGCATGAATATCACGGCGGGCTGGGCAATATGGATTGTCTGCAATGCCGCCGCAAGACCCCGGCCGACCAGGTCAGCCTGGAGACCCTGCCCCCGCCATGCCCCGTCTGCGGCGGCTTGCTCAAGCCGGACATCGTGTTTTTTGGTGAGCCCATCCCCGAAGACGCCATGCAGTTTTCCTCCCTGGCTGCGCACAAGTGCGAGGCCGTGCTCGTCATCGGTACCTCGGGAAACGTGCAGCCTGCGGCACGCATTCCCCACATGGCCAAACACTCGGGGGCCGCGGTCATTGAGGTGAACGTGGAGCCCACTCCCTACACGCAGAGCGTTACCGACGTTTTTTTGCAGGGCAAGGCCGGGGCCACGCTCCAGGCCCTGCGGGACGCCGTGCTGGAAGGATGACCGGCCTGACCGTGTCCGCCTTGCCTGGTCCCGCCGGTTGTGGGGGCCGGACGGGTGTGGTACCAGAATCGCTGAAGATCGCGCCTTGCGCGGTGCCGCCCGCCAAACGCCGGAGTCGTTCCCATTGTTTGGTCATCCGGCCGCACCACGCCGCATACCCAGAGGCGGATGCCGAAATCCCGGCCCGCCGAGACAAGGAGACGCCATGCCCGCCATATCCTGGAAATCGCTGGTCCTGCTGAGTGTTCTGTTCGGCCTGCTCGTGCTGAACGGATGTTCCGGCGGCCTGCCCGAAGGGTTCGTCCTATATGAAGATGAAAACAATGGGTTTGCCATCGCCCACCCCGAACCATGGGAAGAACTGCACGGCATGGGCACGCTGGTTTCTTTCGTGGCTCCCGGGGAAAGCAACCAGGGGCGGCCCAACTTCGGCGTCACCAGCGAGAATCTCGGCCAGGACATGACCCCGGCCCAATACCTGGAGCAAGCCCGCAAGGTCATGCAGCAGGTCATGCCTGGGTTCGAATTCCTGGGCCAGCAAAGTGAAACCATTGATGGCCGCGACGCGATGCGTTTCAAGTACAGCATCGCCATTGACGACCAGCAGCTCACCCTGGTGGGCTTTGCCGTGATCCATGAGCAGATGGCCTACGTGGTCACGGGGGGCTGCAAGGACGAGCAGTTCGCAGACTATGAATCCGTGTTCGACCTGGCCGGGCGCTCCTTGCGCGTGCTTTAGGCGCGTTGCAGCGTCCCGGCAGTGAAAGCGGCCCGCCCCCTTGTTGGAGCGGGCCGCTTTTTTTGCAGCTTTCCTGGCGTCAGGACTTGTACGTGGGCGATTTTTCGATCAGATCCATCAGGATCAACGCGGTTTTCATGTGCTTCACGTTATCCTCGTCAATGCAGTCCAAAATGTACTCCTTGAGCGGAGCAATGCAGCGCCGCAAATGGCGCTGGCCCAACTCGGCCACCCGGTAGGCCGCTTCCAGCACGTCGAGCAAGAGCCGGTCCAGACCCGGGTCGTAGGACGTGTAGTAAAGCAGGGCGTCGCGCACCTTGAACACTCCGTAGAGGATGGCCTCCTCATCCGTATAATCGCGGCCCCAGACGTCTCCGGCCGTAAACTGCGGCCGCTCCACGGCGGCCGGTTCCGGCTCGGGCAACCTTCGTTGGCGAAAGTGGTCCAGGGCAATGACCTCTCCCATGGCACCTCCTTGTGCGGGTTCACGCGGCATCCTGTACGGTTGCCGCTGCTGCGGACCCTTTCGCCAGAAAACGGACGCGGCCCGCATCTTCTCTTCGGCCCGTTGCGCTGGAAACTTCACCCCTTTTTCTTTTTTGATGCCTATCTCCCCATGGGGACGGGAGGGACCGTCCATGGTAATCCAGCATTACTTGCGGTACCAAAGGAACATGCCGGGCCACAGCCCGGAAGAAATCAAAGCATTGCGGTCCGGCCTGTGGCTGCACGGCATTGCCGCAGGCCTGACCGATCGACGCCTGAAATACCGCCCGGAGGAATGATGTTGCCATTGATCCACTGCCTGCACCCCATACTCTGTGCCGGGTTCGCCACTGCCAAGGCCGCTTGTGCGGCTTGGCCGGAGGCGAAATGAGCGGCTTGTTCGCGCTTCTCAAATGGATTGTTGGCCTGGGCGCGCTCCTCTGGTTGGCGATAGCGGCCTGGATGGCGCTGTTCCAGTCCCGGCTGGTGTACCAGCCCATGCGCAGCGTGACCGGCAGCCCCCGGGATGTGGACCTGGCCTACGAAGAACTCCGACTCCGCTCCCGGGACGCTTCCGGGGCTCCGGTATGGATTCAGGCCTGGTTCGTCCCGGCTCCCCAGGTCGGCAAGGCCAAACCTGCCCCGCTCCCTGCCATGGGCAAGTCCGGCCACTCTGGGCCGTCCCCGGGCCGGGGCACCGTGCTTTTTTGTCACGGCAATGCCGGAAACCTGGGACATCGACTGGAAACCCTCCAGATTTTGCACCGGCTGGGCATGAACGTGCTGATCTTTGACTACCAGGGATACGGCGAAAGTCAGGGTCGGCCCAGCGAAACCGGAACCCTGGCAGATGCCGGGACCGCCCTGCAATGGGTCCTGGAGCGGGGCGAACGCCCGGAACGGATCGTGGTCATGGGACGGTCGCTGGGCGGAGCCGTGGCCGCGACCCTGGCCGCGCAATGTTCGTCGCCTCTGGCCGGGCTCGTGCTGGAATCCACCTTCACCTCCATACCGGACATGGGGGCCCTGCTCTACCCTTGGCTGCCTGTGCGCTTGCTCAGCCGCTACCAGTACGACACGCTGAAGCTGTTGCCAGCCCTGGCCGAAAAGAATCTGCCCTTGCTGGTGATTCACAGCCCTGAGGACGACATCGTGCCTGCGGAACTGGGCCGGACTCTCTACGAAGCGTATGACGGTCCCAAACAGTTCATGGAGATTTCCGGCAATCATAACCAGGGTTTTTTGCTCACCGGGCCTGCCTATGATCAAAGTCTGGACCGGTTTTTCCGCGACGTATTGGAAAAGCGTGGTAGCAAGCTTTCCGAAAGCTGACGAATTTGTAACTACATTAAATTAAACCGCATCGTAGCGACGATTCAAAAAGTTCTGCGGCAATGGGTTGTGCCGTTGTTCTCCTCCTGTGGGCTTATCTTCTCGGCGTGCTTTGATGCCGGAAGAAAGCCGCCCGACAAGAAGCGTTCCACGCCGGTCCTGGCGGAAGCTTTACCTCAGATCGTTTTTGTGCTGTCGCGGTGCCGGTCGGGGCCGGGCCTGAATAGCGGCAAAAAGTGCCGAGTAATAAATCTTAACATCTTGAAATAAAATCAAAACTATCTTTCCGCACGGACCTTGCTTTGACTTTCCCAGAGAAAGGAGGTCCACACATGAACATCGGCAGCATTGATCGTCTGTCCTTGGAAAATCTGGCGCCCCATAAATTGCAGGAAGCACGCAGCAACAAGGTGCAGTTACCCGAGGCCGCACAGGCCGCGCCCATGGATACCGTGGAAAACGGCATAGGCCTGAACCTGGAAGGTCTGGACAAGATCCACAGCCTGGATCCGGACCGGGTGGCCAGCCTTATCGCTGACCCGTTCGGCGACGAATAAAGCCATCAAGCATCTGCGGCAGGCCCCCATGCGTACGGCCGGTCCCCAGCGCTTCGGCGTCAGGGATCGACCGTGCGCGGCTTGGCGTTGCATTTTTTTTACCCTTACCAGACAACAGCCCGCAGACACGAAGAATCCGCGTTGACCAATTTTTGCGAAAAGCCTGGACACAGGGCGGAGGCGGGAATATATTGGAACCAAGGCTGAAGCCCGTTTCGGTAACCCGGAACACGACAACAACGCCAACGGAGGGTAGGAGGAAATAGAAACCGAGTCCTTTCTCTACATCTGGCGAAGTGAGTCGCCCTCAGCCTTGAACAAGCGCTGTGCGCGGAAACATCCCAGCCCCGACCCCGGCCAATAGGGGACCAGGCGGCAGGACAACCGGTCACCGGAACCGCGCACCTTTTTTGTCCCCATCCCCCTCCCCCCCCAATCTTTCTTTTTTATTTTCAATATTATTAGACATATATTTTCAGGCTCTTTTTCCTAGAGTTTGTCTATGCCTTGTATTGTATTTTCGGGCGCATCCTTTTGTCTCGGATGGCCCCCGGAAAGCAAGCTTGCCGATAAAATCAAGAAAAAAACAATGCCTTCGGCGGCCAAAGGGCCCGCGGCCCCTTGGAACCCCATTTACCGGACGCGCTCACGCGCGCCCGGGGGCATTTTCCAAATAATATTTGCGATAAGCCCGAGCGGCCACAGCCGCGAGCGATAAAAGTCTTTGGAAAGGGGGTCCGGGGGAAGAACCTTTCTTCAGAAAGGTTTGCCCCCGGAAAGCAAGCTTGCCGATAAAATCAAGAAAAAAGCAATGCCTTCGGCGACCAAAGGGCCCGCGGCCCCTTGGAACCCCATTTACCGGACACGCTCACGCGCGTCCGGAGGCATTCTCCAAAAATATTTGCGATAAGCCCGAGCGGAGACAGCCGCGAGCGATAAAAGTCTTTGGAAAGGGGGTCCGGGGGAAGAACCTTTCTTCAGAAAGGTTTGCTCCCGGAAAGCAAGCTTGCCAATAAAATCAAGAAAAAAACAATGCCTCCGGCGGCCAAAGGGCCCGCGGCCCCTTGGAACCCCATTTACCGGACGCGCTCTCGCGCGTCCGGGGGCATTCTCCAAAAATATTTGCGATAAGCCCGAGCGGAGACAGCCGCGAGCGATAAAAGTCTTTGGAAAGGGGGTCCGGGGGAAGAACCTTTCTTCAGAAAGGTTTGCCCCCGGAAAAAATCAAATCTTAAGATCCGGGTTGCAGCAAGACATAGAGCGGCAATTGCTTAACGGTCTGTTGTTCTTCGCCCTGTTGGATGCTCAGGTTAATGGTATGCCGTCCTTCGTGCTGGACGTTGAGCCCGGGCAGTTGAAAATTGACTTTGTGCAGGGCTGCTCCTGTGGGCTGCACCAGGTTGGATCCCAGCACGTGATTTTCCTGATCCGGGCCTGTCAGGCTCAGGCCGATGGTGAAGGGTTCCTTCATGGCGGGATCGGTTTCCCAAAGGGTGGCGATGTAGCACGGCGGAACCGTGGCGGGCAGACTGGGAACTGTTCCGTGTTCAAAGGCCCGGATGAACGAGGCCGCTCCGGACTCGCGGTCCACGATCACATCGCTGCAAAGCAGGGCGTATACGAGTTGTGGAAGCATGATTC
>JAQVYA010000039.1 GCA_028708865.1 Desulfovibrio sp.
ACGCCGCCGCCTGAAAAAAGTCCTCAAGGCCAAGCCGTGCTTCTGCGTGGTGGCCTTCGGCACCAATGATTTTTTCGTTGGGGCCGCTCCTGGAGCGCTGGAGGAAAACCTTTCCGCCATTCTGGACGGACTGGCGGCCTGCCGCATTCAGCCCGTGCTGGCCGGAGCAGGCTGCCTGGCCGAGTTCGGCGAGGAATACAAGCGAGAATTCGATGCCGTTTTCCCGCTCGTTGCCGCGCGATACCAGGCGCCGCTGCTGCCCGACCTGCTCGGCACCTATCTGCGTGACCCTGCCAAAACCCTCATCGACCAACTGCACCCCAACGAACATGGAGTCCGCAGCATGGTCCGCGCCCTGGCCCCGGTAGTGGCCGAGGTGCTTCGCAAACTGGATTGACCTCAGCCCCGTAGGCCACACCGCCCGGGCAGAATAAAGACCAAGCCCGCCAGGAGATATCTCGTGTCCAGAGCAGACCGACTGTTTCTCTGTTTCTGCATGCGCCCCCGGCTCAAAGCCTGTTGCGCCCTTGTCCTGGGGGCAACAGGCCTGCTTTGGCCCCCCTTGCTGGCCCTGGCCCTGCTCGTGCCCCTGGCGGATTGGCATGGCGCCCGGCTGGTGCGGCATTACCATCCTTCCTTTCGGGACGACCTGGAAGAACAGCTCACCGCGGCCTGCCTTTTGTCCTGCGGCATCCATGCGGGGGAGCACCACTATGTGTTCGCCAAGCCCTCCGGCGGCATCGACCACTGGCTGCTGCGGGGCGTTGCGGACACCTTGCGGGTGGATGTGCTGGCTCCCAAGCGGGACTATGTGGTCATGTCCGGCGGGGAAGGCGGCATCTTTCCACCGGATGAACTGATCCCCCCGCGATTCACAACCACGGACCTGGGCTGCGTGGAGGTGTACTACCGAGACATCGACATGGTGCAACTGGAAAACGGTACCCTGCGCCTGCACACCCTGGGTGGCCGGGAGCATGAATTTCCGGCCCATCAGGGAACGGCCCTGGAAGCGGCCCAATATCTCCGGCAACGACTGCGTGACTATAAAGCCCGCGTCAGCGACGGTTTTTCCGCATGAACGGCTTCTGCAACACCCCAACGCCAAAGGATACCCCATGCAATATGAACTGAAATTGATGGACACGGTGGCCGGGGTAGGCTGCTTTGCCGCCCTGCCCGGACCAAATCTCAGCCTGAACCAGGTGCTGGAGCACCTGCGCCAATGCCCCTATGACGATTTCATGCACCGTTTTGCCCTGGAAAACTTCGGCAAACTGCGCACCCGCAAAGTGGAGCAATATTTATCCACGGTGACGGAAGACCAGCGCAAGGACCCGGCGCTGCTGGCCCTGCTGTACGAAGCCTGCCTGTCCCATCAGCGCCTGGCCAAGCTTCGGCCGCGGCTGGAACCGTTGGACCTCGCCCTGGCCGCGCGCAATACCCCCTATGTTTTGCTGCGCTCCCAGCAGGTTGAAGACCAGTCCCTGCATGGCCAGTGGGCCCGGCATTTTGCGGCCCACGCTGCGGATCATACCCCCCTGCCCGCAGCGGACCAGGCCGGACCCGATGGAACCGGACTGGCACTGCCCTACCCTGAAGAGGAATTGCGTCAGCCCGAGAAGCACGTCACGGCCGCGGAAATCCGGGAGCAGTGTCATGACCAGTTGCCGCCGTCCAAAAAACGTTTGCCCGCCCTGGAAACCGCGCTGAACGCCCTGAAACGCCTGCAACGCGCCGGGGCTTTCGTCACCCCGGAAATGCAGCACAAAGCCTGCCTCAGTCCCTTTGCCCGCCTCCGGCATTGGGGATTTCACATCGTAGTAAAAAACGGCCGCAACGAGCACATGTTCAAGGGGCTGCAAACCAGTTACGGCCGGGGAATGACCGAAGAGGCAGCCCGGGCTTCCTACGCTATGGAAGTGGCGGAGCGATTTTCTTCGTACGCCTCGGTGGGAGGCAGCGGCATTGCGGGCCTCCAACATGACGGAACATTACAGCGCGGAACTCTGGACGATCTGCGCGATCAAGGGGCCATGGACCTGACAATGCTCCGCACGGAAGTTCCCTACCAGGGCCAGCAGTTGAACTGGATGGCAGGGCAGCGGGCCGGACCGGACGGCCCGAAACCGGCCTTGATTCCCATGCAACTTGTCTACCTGTTCTGCAACTTGGACGAGCAAAGCCTCTTCAGCGCCCTGGGGTCCACGGGCCTGGCCTCAGGGAACACCCCTGCCGAGGCTCGGGTCTCCGCTCTTTGCGAAGTTATGGAACGGGACGCGGACGCGGTGCACCCCCTGGATAAAGAACACTGCTTCCGCATTTACGCCGACGACGACGCGGTCCAGGCACATCTGGACGCTCTGGAAGAATGCGGCATTCACGTCTGGTTTCAGGACATGACTACGGAACTGGGAGTGCCCTGTTACAAATCCATTGTCACAGGCATCCGCGGTGATGTGAACCAAGGCATGGGCTGCGGCCTGGACGGAGCCCGCGCCCTGGTCTCGGCCCTGACCGAAACTCCCTACCCTTTCCCCGGTCCAGCCTCGGCTCCGGCTCCGGACCATCTGCCCATGCGGCGGCTGGAAGACCTCCCCGACCTCTCCACAGGCAGTGCCGAGGGCGACCTGCTGGTGCTGGAGCAGACCCTGCTCGCCAATGGACTCACTCCCCACTACGCGGACATGACCCGCTCGGACCTGGAAATCCCTGTTTGCCGCGCCATTGTGCCCGGCCTGGAAATCATCAACGACTTTGACGGACTGACCCGACTCAGTCCCCGCCTGTTTCGCAACTATCTGCGTCTGGTCAGACAGAAGTAAACGTTGCCGCCGCACTGGTGAGACACCATTTCTCCAGTGCAACCCGTACCCCGAAATTCCGGCAATGAGCCGAAATTCGGGGTACGGGTCCAGGTCTGCGCCGGCGGCCCCTTGCCGGTGCCGCTGTTCAATTTTGACTGGCTGAAGTTTTGCAGACCAACCCCGTGCTCCGATTCCCTCTCTTTTCCCCTCCCTTTTGCCCCGCGCCTTTGCTGCCCCTTTTTAATTGTATACCGCAATAGGCGAGTTCTGTTTCGGATCGAAACAGTTGCCCGCCAGCGCGCACCAATATTGTCTACAGAACGCGGCTCAATGTGCAAAAAAAGACATTAAACACCGTTCTGACACTCCTTCCCCAAGACCGTTGTCACACCTTGTCCCACTACGGTTCAATTGTGAAAAACAGTGTCCAGCCACTTCATTTCACATGTTTTTTGCCTTGCTCTTGTGTTTTTTAGAGTATGCCTATTGACATCCTTCTTTCTTTTGTATGACAATCAATTTATCCGATGGTCTGATTGTCATACAACAGATCAAGAAACCACACCGATCCGCCTCGCAGCAAAACGCCAACCAGGTGGATCGATGCCGAACACGGCATGGGATATGGCGTCTCGGCCCAGTCCGGTCCGGTCGCCATTGCAGGGAGGAGTCATGTTTCAGGGGAAATGCCGGGTCCAAAGGCAGCATTCCGAATACGCGAATCGCTGCGGACACAGCCAAGACGTCCAGACACCGACGCAAGGGGCGTCCCGCACCAGGAGGCAGAGGGGTTTGCATCCGCGGGGCAAAGCGCTTATGCGTCTGCACCGGCCACAGCATCATCTGCCCGTGACCATGGGCGTGCACTTTACGGAACATTCGGTCCCTTCCTGTCTCGGCATTACGCCGTCACACGAACGCCGTCCGGCTCTGTCGGACGATCCGCGTGCAAGCTCTGGAGGGAAGGAAGCAAAAACCAATGTTGTGCACATCTCGCGCGGCACGAAACTCAGCATGCCGCCACTGAGGTAGTCCCAGGTCAAAGTCTGTTCCAACGTCAACCAAAAGGATTTTGCTATGGCGAACAAATTTGAAGAATATGGGAAAAAATACGGCACCATCATTGCCATTGCAGTGGCCGTGCTCGTATGGCTGCTGCCCACGCCCGACACCATGACCCTTACGCAGCACAAACTGCTGACCATCTTCTCGGGCGCCATTGTTCTTTGGATCACCCTGAGCGTCAGCATTGCCACCAGCACCATGTTCATTGTTCCGCTGCTCTACCTCTGGGTGGGCAACCCGGACGGTGCAGTCAATGCAGCAGGCACCCTCATCCGGCAGGCCAGTTTCGCCATTTCCGGTTTCGGGTCCGCCTCTCTCTGGCTCCTGGTTACCGGCTTCATCATCTCCACGGCCATGACCGAATCCGGCATTGCCCGAAGAGTTGCGCTCTTGATGATGCGCCGCTTTGGCAAGACGCCCCTGGGCGCTGTGCTGACCCCCATGTTCGCGAACCTGATCATCGCGCCCCTTACCCCTTCCAACACGGCACGCACCGCGGCCATGCTGCCCATCGTCGAAGGTGTGGCGCAGGCCTACAAGATTGAGAAGGGCAAGAGCAACTTTGGCAAGGCCCTGTTCCTGGCCAACACGTTCGCCTCCAACATCACAGCCGGCGGATTCCAGACCGCCACCATCCCCAACCCCATCGCCATCGGCCTGATCGCCGCTGCCGTTGGTACCGCTTCCGTGGGCACCACCTGGAGCTTCTGGACTCTGGCCGCCCTGCCCACCACCATCCTGATGCTCATCGGCATCCCCCTGCTGCTGTTCATGTTCTTCAAGCCTGAGATGAAAACTATCCCCGGCGGCTTGAAGTACGTGGAAGAGGAGTTGAAGCAGATGGGACCGCTGTGTGCTCGGGAAATGAAAACTCTGATTTACTTCCTGCTGGCCCTGGGCCTCTGGTCCACTGACGCGCTGCACCACCTGAGCTCCGCCATGATCGCCTTCTTGGTCAGTGCCCTGATCCTGGCCCCCAAAATCGGCGTGCTCACCTGGAAGCAGGCGGAAAATAAGATTCCCTGGGAACTCTTCGTCTACTTCGGCGGCGTCATCACCCTGTCCAACGCCCTGACCAAGACGGAAGCCTTTGCCTGGGTCATCAATAGTCTGATCAACTCCCTGGGTCTGCATGGTCTGGGCATGGTGCCGCTGATGATCGGCCTGATGGGCTTCACCATCTTCAGCCACATCATTTGGTCCACCACCACGGCCATGGCCGGCGTGATGATCCCCATCTACATCGGCATGGCCACAGCGTTCAACTTCCCAGTGGTGGGATTCGTGCTGCCGCAGGCCATTCTCATGGGCTACGCCCTGTTCCTGCCGTTCAACACCATGGGCAACCTGATCATGTTCGGCGCGGGATATTATACCGTCACCGAGCAGCTCCGATCGTCCCTGGCCGTGGGGCTAATGGCCTGGATTTTGTGGGCCATCACCGCCGTGGTATGGTTCCCCCTCATCGGTCTGTACTAACCCCAACAAGAGGCACTGGAAATGAATGCTGTTTTCCCCCGGATGGTTCGAATTCGCCAACATTTCGAACGCGACCGGGTTGAGGATGTTCCCGCCACGGTCAAGGCTGAAATGGAAAAACTGGCGCAGACCATCAAGCCCGGCATGACCGTGGGCATCACGGCCGGTAGCCGAGGCATCCAGAACATCCTGACGATTCTGGAAACGGCCGTGCAGTTCGTTAAGGACAAGGGGGCCACCCCTGTCCTGCTGGCCGCCATGGGCAGCCACGGCGGAGGCACCGCGGCCGGACAAAAGGAAATGCTCGACAGTCTCGGGATTACCGAGGAACGCGTCGGAGCAAAAGTCATCACCTGCGACCAGGGACGGGAAGTCGGCACCACGGAAAAAGGCTGGAAAGTCTACATGCTGGAATCGGCCTTTTCCGTAGACGCCATTCTGCCCATCAACCGGGTCAAAACCCACACGTCCTTCAAGGGGACGGTGGAAAGCGGTCTGGCCAAAAAACTGGTGGTGGGTCTTGGCGGCCCTGCGGGAGCAACGCAGTTCCATGCCGTGGGCAAATCCGAACTGCTTTCCCCGTTGCTCGAAGAAGTGGCCCGGGCCATCATCGATAAAATGCCCGTGGTGGGCGGCCTAATCATCGTGGAAAACGCCTACGAGGAAACCGCCAAGATCGAGGGCGTACTGGCTGCCGACATCATCGAACGTGAGCGTGAATTGCTGCGGTACTCCAAGTCCCTGATGCCTTCACTGCCTTCGGAGCGCATCGACGCCCTGGTGGTGGAGGAAATGGGTAAGAACTACAGCGGGACGGGACTCGACACCAACATCGTCGGCAGACTGCGCATTCAAGGCGGTGCCGAACCCGAATCCCCGTTCATCCGCTACGTCTCGGTCCTGGACCTCTCCGAAGCATCCCATGGCAATGCCACGGGAATCGGACTGGCCGACTTCACCACCAAGAAACTGGTGGATAAAATCGACCGCAAGGCCACGTACCTGAACTGCCTGACAACGACCTTTGTAGCGCGGGCTTTCTTCCCCATGTTCTTTGACTCGGAAGAAGAAACCCTCGGCACCATGATGCACTGTCTGCGTAACACCCCGCTGGACAAGCTGCGCATGGTCATTGTTCCGAACACATTGTTCCTCACGGACTGTTATGTCAGCGAGGCCCTTGTCAAGGAGCTTGTCGGCCAGGAGCGCTATGAAGTGGTGGGCGAGCCCCAGGACGTCACCTTTGACGCGCAAGGCAACCTTGCCCTGCGCCTGGGCGGGGAGCACTAGCCCCTGCCGGGAGTCCTCGGAGCAAGCCAGCGCTCCAGGGGGCTCCCCCCATGCCGCCGTCCTGCGCTCACACGGCGTAACGGCGCTTCAACACGCGGCTCCGGCCGCATGGCGTTCAAACCGGTCCATCCGCTGCACGGCCGCGAACCAAGGCCATGCCGCCAGGAGGAATCGGGCAAACGCCCGGAAATGGCACACGCCCCTGAAGGGTCAAATGAAGAGCTGGCAATACTCCCGGAATCGCTTGCTGCGGTTCCGGGAGTTCCTGTTTTGTCCCCCCGCGCCGTCGACATACTGCCACCACGGTGGACACAGGCATTGACGCGACCCGCCGGGACGGCTAAACAAAGCTACTTCGCTGCCCGGGTGGCGGAACTGGTAGACGCAAGGGACTTAAAATCCCTCGGTGCATTGCACTGTACGGGTTCAATTCCCGTCCCGGGTACCACATCGCTTTTTCTACTCTGCCCAACGTCCCTCCGCTGAGGACTTTGGGCAGTTTTCTTTTTCCGTGCATTACGAATGCTAGCCCACACGCTGGGCATAACAGCCGATATTTACAAGACATAGATTTACGTCACTTCCATTTTCCATTTGCAAAATCAGGACAAAGGGTATACCCCCCTTTGGGTGCATTTGAACCTCCAAAAGGACCCAAGTTCATGTCCAGCAACATAAAACGTGACGGTTTCGCCACCCGACTCGGCGTTTTGACGGCCACTTTGGGCTCCGCCGTGGGATTAGGCAATATCTGGAAATTTCCCTATATGACCGGTGAACATGGCGGTGCGGCCTTCCTGTTCATCTACCTTGCCTGTACCATCCTGGTGGGCCTGCCCGTGATGATCTCGGAAATCATGATGGGACGCCATGCCCGGGCCAATGCCATCACCACCTGGAAAAAAGTTTCACCCAACAATTCCGCTTGGATGCTTGTGGGCGTCTGCGGCGTGCTCTCAGCCTTTTCCATCATGGCCTTTTACACGGACGTGGTGGGCTGGATCTTTAGCTACATCATCCAAGCCCTGACCGGCAGCCTCACATCCCAGGACCCCAAGGTGGCGGAGGCCGCGTTCAACGCCACGGTGTCTTCCCCGGTGGCCGCCATTGCCTGGCAATGGGGCGTGCTCATTCTGGTCAGCGCCATCATCATCGGCGGAGTAGCCAAGGGCATTGAAAAAACCACCAAAATCCTTATGCCTATTTTGCTGATCATGCTCATCGTGGTCTGCATCCGGTCCCTGACTCTGCCCAAGGCCATGGACGGGCTGGCCTTCCTGTTCAATCCGGACTTTTCCAAAGTCAACGCCGAGGTGGTTCTCATGGCCATGGGGCTGGCCTTCTTCAAACTCTCCATCGGCATGGGCACCATGATGACGTACGGCAGCTACTTTCGTGACGATGCGGACGTGCCCCTGACAGCCACCCGCGTCATGCTCGCGGACCTCACGGTTTCCCTGCTGGCGGGCATCGCCATTTTCCCGGCCGTATTCAACTACGGCTTCGAGCCTGCGGCCGGCCCCGGCCTGCTGTTCATGACCATCCCGGCCGTGTTCAGCTCCATGCCTCTGGGTCAGTTGTTCATGATCATATTTTTCATCCTGACCGGAGTCGCCACTATCGGCGCCATGCTCTCGCTCTTTGAGGTGCCTGTGGCCTTCATGATCGAGAGCGGATTGGGCTGGTCGCGCAAAAAATCCACCATTGCCACGGCCATCGGACTGGCCATTTGCGGCGTTCCCGCCACCCTCTCGTTCAGCTCCATGAGTGACATCTCCCTTTTCGGAATGAATTTCTTCGACTTTTACGACTATCTCTCCTCCAACCTGCTCATGCCCATCGGCGGCTTTTTCATTTGCATCTACGCAGGCTGGTTCTGGGGACGGGACCGCACCCGCGCCGACCTGAGCAACCAGGGGAAGCTGGCCAACAGCGGGGTCATTACCATCTATTCCCTGATCGTACGCTGGGTCACGCCGCTGCTCGTGCTGTTGATCTTGCTCAAGGGGCTCGGCCTGTTCTAACCAACCGGGCATCTCGTTCCGATGACAAAGGCCGTGCGTTTCCGTGCGGCCTTTGTCATTGGAACGGAAATCCGGACACCCAACAGCAGAGAGGGACTTGCCTTTGCGCGTGTCATCCAATACAACTCTCCTTATTTTGAATTCACACAACAATCACGATTAGTTCACGAGCCCACATGAAACATCCCATCCAGTTCTTCCTCTGCCTTGCGATGCTCTGCCTTTCCGCTGGCTGCGCCCTGCGGACCAATGCCACGGTCACGGATCAAACCGCCCTTGGAAACAAGGATGTCGATTTTCTCATCGTCAGCGACGCCGTGGACGATGAGCTTGGAATCGGCCCCGACATTGTAGCAATCCTACAGGAGCATGGCTTCAACGCCACACTTGGCTCCACTGACGAGGCGTTCAGTCAAACGGGCACGGGCTCCGGATTCGTGATTGCAGACGGCTACTGGCTCACCAATAACCACGTTGTGGAAGGTTTGACCTCTTATAGCATCAGTACGGCGGAGCGGCTCATCCCCGCCACCGTGGTCGACACGGACCCCAAAGCCGACCTGGCCCTGCTCAAGGCTGAAACCGGCGACCTTAAACCTTTCCGGCCCGGCAGAGCCCAAGTGGGCGAAGAAATCTTTGTCATCGGTTTCCCTGTCCCCACGTTGCTTGGGCGGCACCCGCGCGTCACAGCCGGCATCATCAGCAGTCTGGTCGGCATACACGCCGACCCGACCAGGATCCAATTTTCGGCCGCCATCCAGCCAGGAAACTCCGGGGGGCCCGTTATCAACCAAGAGTGGCAGATGGTGGCCGTGACCGTTTCCACAGGGAATATCAAAAGAAACATCCAGGGAGAAAGTCTGCCCCAGGGCATGAACTTCGGGGTGGCCCCGGGGATTGTCAAAGGCCTTTTAATGCAAAACCACGTCCCCCTCAAAGGACCTTTTGTCTCCAACCTGGATGAAGCCATCGCCAGCACCGGGCTGGTCTGGAACGGTGACTTCGGCCAGATCAAACGTCAGTACGTCATTCGCTTTGCATGTCAGGGCTATTGGGATTTCGGGTTTCATCTTTCCGCGTTGCAGCTGTTCCTGCAAGACCGAAACAACGGAGAGATAGTGGCCAAAACCATTACCCGCAGTACCGGCCTGGGCGTAAGCATGCCGGTCCGCAATGCCGTGGAAACCCTTTTAGAAAAGATGGAGCTATCCGACCAATAATCTCGGGCGGTCCTCGCCTGACGGTAACTTCTCCGGTCCACAGGCATCACGGCGTATTGACTCGGCATGCCCGATCTGGTTTCGTTGCCACTGCTTGGCGCCGACGTGAGCTGGGTACCACGTCGCCCCTTCCAGTCCGATCCTTCAGGTACCCTTGGAGGCCTTCCATGCTGCCCACGAAAATCACAATTTTTTCCGACTATGTCTGACCCTTCTGCTATCTCGGCAAGGGCCTTGTCGATGCATTGAAAAAAAATTTCTCCATTGAGGACGACTGGATTCCCTTTGAAATCCATCCGGAGACACCCCGGCACGGAGTGCTTCTGGCCGATACGTTCCCGGACTTGGATCCCTGCGAATTCTTTGGTGACCTAGACGCCAAAGGGCGGGATATGAACATTCGTTTCGCTCCCCAAACGCTGCTAAGCAACTCGCGCGCCGCCCTGGAGGCCGGAGAATTCGCCAAAGCCCGGGGCCATCATCACGAATTTCACGCCGAAATCTTCCGGGCCTACTTTACGGATGGCCGGGACATCGGAGACCAGGCCGTAATCCTGGAGGCTGCGGGCAAAGCTCAATTGGATACATCCGAACTGCACCGCGCATTGACTCAGGGGCGCTATACCAATGCTGTTATTCAGGCCACCGCCAATGCCCGGCAGCAGGGGATCCGGGTGGCACCGACCTTCTTCATCCCAGGGCATGGAAACATTGTTGGCGCCCAACCTCTTTCCACCTTTGTACAGGCCTTGCAAGCCGTGGAACAAGGCCGTCCCTCTGTGCAGCCGCTGTTTCCCGGCTGACGCTTCTCTTTTGCAAAAAAGAAAAGGGGTCGCATAAAGCGACCCCCATCCCGCAGGCAACGGCGCGGCAGACGCCGGAAACCCTGCGAGAGGACACCCGAAGGCAATGAAAACGGCTCCGCATGGGCAGACACACGGAGCCCCATTCAAAAATGAAGGCTACCAGCCCTTGGTCGTCATGATTTCCCGGATTTTGTCCTCGGTCATCTTCTCCACAAGCACGAGCTTGCGGGCCTGAGCCTTTTTGATCTTTTCGGTCAACACATCAATATCCGCAGGCTTTTCCATAAAATCCATGGCTCCCAGTTTCATGGCCTGCACACCCTTTTCCAGGGTGGCGTGTCCTGTCAGCAGGATCACCTGCATTTCCGGATGCTTCTCCCTGATGAACTTGAGCAGGTCAATGCCGTTCATCTCCGGCATTTGAAGGTCCAGCACAATGGCGTCATAGGATTCAGCCTCCACGGCACGCATGGCCGAGGCCGGAGTATCCGCCGTGGATACGTTCATGCCGCGCATGGACATGCGTTCGGACAGACTTTCCAAAAATTCGGTCTCGTCGTCGACGAGCAACACCTTCTCAGACATGGCGACTCTCCTTACAAAGACAAATGGTTGCTATATGCGGCCGGAATCCTGCGAAACGGTCTGCGGCAGGCGCAGCACCCATGTTCCGGCTTCGTCTCCCGAAGCCGCGCAGGCAGCGAGGCGACGGGTCAGGCGTTCCAGGCCCTCGGGCAGTTCCGCTGGGATGCGGGCGCCCGAGAGCGACAATCGGGCTCCCTGATCCGGGGCAGCGGCCAGGGGCGTGGCAGTAAACGTGACCACCGAGCCGGACGAAGCATGCGCCACCGCCAGCTCGATCACGCCGAACAACAAGTGTTCCAGAAAATACGGATCCGTGCGTACCGGGCAGGAACGACATTCCCCGAGTTCCAGCCGCACATTCCGCGCCGCGGCCAGACGTTGGGAAATTTTAACCATCAACTCCAGCACGGAGGAGACGTCCACATTGCGGACATCTTCATCCACGCTATGGGCAAACGTATTCATATTGCGGACAATCTCATCCCCGCGTTGAATCTGCCGGAGAATGCTCCCGGAAACCTGTTGCAACTTTTCCGGCTCCAGCGGCCGCCCTTTGGCCGCCAGCAGGCTGAGGTCTTCCAAAAGTCCGGCTCCGGCGTGAATCACGGCAAAAACATTCTTAATTTCGTGGGAGATGGAAGCGCTCACTTTTCCAAAAAAGCGGAGGTCCTCGCGTTCCACCGCATCATGCCGCTCATCAGACATGGCATTGGCTCCTTTGCCGCTCAAAAGCGGCCTTACTTCACGGCCTCGTGGATGCGCTCCACCAGGTCTTCAATGCGTACGGGCTTGATCAGGTAGGATTCCGCCTCAGCGGACCCGGCCCGGAAATCCTCTTCCGATCCATGGCCCGAAAGAAAAATGAATTTCATGTCCGGGGAACGTTCCTCAAGACGGCGGCGCAGTTCTAACCCGCCGATACGCGGCATCTTCATGTCCAGAACGGCCACGTCATACTGCGCGGCCTCGGCCATTTCCAGCGCTTGTTCCCCGGTTTCGGCCCAGTCCGCCTCCATCCCCCGCATGGCAAGGCGTTCGGCCATGGCCGAGACCAGCTCGGCCTCGTCGTCAACGAGAAGAATTCTCATGAGTCTGCTCTCCCTTGATGTTGGCATGCAGCGGCAAGGTGATGGCAAAGGTGGTGCCCCGGCCCACTTCGCTTTCGACGCTCATTTCGCCGTTCAGTTCCTGCACGAGTCCATAGGTGATGGACAGGCCCAGGCCCGTACCGCCCCGTGTTTTCTTGGTGGAGAAAAACGGTTCAAAAATTCGTTTGCGGTCCGCCTCGGGAATGCCGCAACCATTATCCGCCACAGTGAACCGGATGGCGTTGCGTCCCTGGCGATGGGCGGCAATGGCCAGCCGCCCTCCGTCGCTCATGGCCTGGAACGCATTGTTCACCAGGTTGAGCAGGATCTGCTGCAATTTTCCCCGGTCGGACTGAAATTCGGGCAGTGCGTCCTCAATGTCCAGATCAATGGTGATGCTGCGGTATTCCGCTTCCTTATGCAGAAAGCCAAGGACCTCTTCCACCAGGTCGGCAAAACGGATATTTTCCACACGAACGTCAATGTGTCGGGCAAACCCGAGCAAACGTTTGGTAATGGTGCCGCACCGTTCCACGGAGCTGATGATGGAATCCACAATGCCGAGAAGACGCTCGTCCTCGGCATATTCCTTCTTATAGACAAAAAGATCGCGCACCAGCCCGGCCTTTTCATTGATGATGGCCAGAGGGTTGTTGATCTCATGGGCCACTCCGGCCGCCAGCCTGCCAATGGAGGCCATGCGGTTGGTGTGCTCCATGTGATGCAGGGTGCGGGCGCGGGTCTGGTCCGCCAGATAAATTTTGCCCACCATGTAGGTTGCCACTCCCATGATGACCAGCAGGATAACGGCCACGCTGACGACCAGCATCCAGAGCAGTTCGATGCGTATGCTCTGCCAGGGCTTCATCAGTTCGGCCGTGGGCTTGACCAACAGCAGGATGAAGGGGGTATCCGTGATGTAAGCGTAGCCCACAATGACTTCCCGGCCGGACTCATCCCGTGCCAACATCACCTGGGTGGAGTCGGAATACTCTGGAATACGTAAGGAAGTCCGGGACAACACCGGCCCGTTCCAGCGGGAGGGCGTCTGGAGCATGCCGTGGACATCCACCAAAAACGCATCCCCGCCGCCGGAAAGGTCCATACTGGAAAGAATATTGTTGAATTGTTCAGTATCCAGGGTGGCCCGCAATACGTATTGCTTTCCTCCGATCCGTTCCGGACATTTGATGGCCACGATCAAGTGCGGCACATCCCGATACCCACGAAACACGCCGCTGATGAAGTCGCCCTTGTCCATGGCCCGGGTGAACCATGTCTGGGCACTGTAATCCCGCCCCTGGAGTTGGTACGGTCCCACGTAAGCCACCTGGCGGCCCTGACCGTCAATGAGCCCCAGGTCCACGAAGCCGCCAAAGCCTTGTTTCAGGGCCTCCAGAACACGGCTGAGGCGCTGCGGGTCCAGCAGGCTTTCCACGTCTTCCTGGAGCACGACATACTCCAGCGCGCTTTTGCGCTCGTCCAGGAAGTAGCTCACCGCACGCCGGGTGTTGGACGTGGTTCGGGCCGCCCGCAGCAGATTTTCGGATTCCAGCGAAGTGCGGGTCACGTTATAGTCAATGAAGGTCATGACGATGAGCGGCACCAGGGCCACCACGGCGAGCAGCACAATGGCCAGCCGCCAGATGCGGCGGTAATTGAACAAGCTCTTGTACGGCCCGGCAGCGGGGTCCGTATCCCAGAATTCCGGGATGAGCCGGCGCAGTTTCGTCAGGACCTTCACGACCATTTCTCCATCAGCCGTGGGCGCGGCGGATTTTTTCGTTGGCTTCCTTCAGGGTCTTGCTGAGTACGTCGATATCTACCGGCTTGTGCAGGTAGGCAAAGGCACCAAGCTTCATGCAGACCTCGCGGTCTTCCTCGGACCCGTGACCGGTCAGAATGATGACTTCGATTTCCGGACGGGTTTCCTTGACCCGGCGCAAAACCTCAATACCGTCGATGCCAGGCATTTTCAGGTCCAGAATCATGACTTCGGGCTCGTCGTCTTCCACCAGGTTCAGGGCAGACTCGCCGTCATACACCACGGCCGAACCCATATCGCGCAACATGAGCCGCTCGGACAAGGTTTGCACGAATTCGCGCTCGTCGTCCACGAGGAGCACTTTGGAGGGCACCTCAAAGTCCACCTTGCGATAGATATCGGTCTGGTGGAAATCCTTGCCCACTCCGGTCTCCACGCTTCGCACACCGTCAACCCCGCTCACGATTTCGGTCAATTCCCGTTCCAGGCGTTCGAGCATGAGCACGTTCTTGTTGATGGTCAGCCGAACCTTGCCGTTGCGCGCGGACACATCAACGTTGTGGCCTTCGCTGGCCAGGACGGTTTCCACCCGGGCGGCCAGCAGGAAATCCTCCACAGCGTCGCGGGTGGTATGGGACACCTTCACGGCCTCGTTGCCCGCCTGCTCCACAATGAGATCGGCAGCCTTTTGCACTCCCACCTTGGGGACCGGCACGACCATATCATACAAATCGTCCTTCCAGGGGTCGTCCACGCCTTTGAGCGTCCTGACCCAGACGGCCCGGTCTTCATCATCCTTGTGAATCAGTTTGTGGGCATGCTTTTCTGCAAACCCTTCCTCTTTTTCCGCCAGGGCCAGCCGGTCCTTGAGTTCGGCGATGAGGCAGACCCGCAGCAGGTGCCCAATTTTCGAAGGCGGCAATTGCGAGGCAAACCCCGAAAACAGCAGCTGGTCGGCGTCCAAAAGTTTTTGGGCCATGGCCAGGCGCATCCAGGCCACAGAACGCTCTTTTTCATGACTGAATTTGTTGAACACGGAAGTCCCGGCCTGGAATGCACGGGCGATCTTGTCTTCCGGCATTCCGGAAAGTCGCGCCGCGTCGGCCACGATTTCCTGATCCGTGACAAGCCGGTAGCCGGTGGCGTCCAGCACCCGCTTGACCACCACCCCAGCTTCGCAAAACAGGCCGTTGAATACGGTGATGACGGACATAGTCTTCTCCTGTGGGCGTCCCGTCTAGGCGAGACGGCAGTAGGTGGTCAGGGGGCAGGCGTCTTCCCGTCCCTGTTCATGGGCCTTTTCATGCGTGGCGCAAAGCGCGGTCTCCATGTTGTGAAACACGTTCTCCCGGCCGATCTTTTCCAAAAGGTGGGTGCGCTCCAACACGGCCATGACCGCTTCGTTCACGCCGGCCAGACAAAGTTCCAGGCCATTGCTGCGTACACGGTCCACGATGAGGGACAGGGCTTCCTCGCCCGAGGCGTCCATGTCATTGATCCCGTTGGCCACGATGATGATCTGCCGAAGTTCGGGCATGTTCATCATCCGGTCCGTAATCTGGTCCTCCAGAAAACTGGCGTTGGCAAAGAACAGCGGGCCATCAAACCGGACCACGGCGATGTGTTCGCATTCCCGCAGGCCGTGCACCCCGGCGTCCCGCAGGGAATCATCCTCGGAGCGGGACAGGGAGACCACGCGCGGACGCATGCTTTTGTACAAAAAGACGCCCAGAGAAAGGGCCACGCCCACCATGATGCCCTTGTCCAGGTGGGGCGCAAAGGCCAACGTGCAGACAAAGGAGATGATGGAAATGGCGCCGTCATACCACTGGGCCTTCCAGGCATGGATGAAACCGGACGCATTGATCAGGCCGATGACGGCCATCATGATCACCGCCGCCAGCACGGCCTGGGGCAGATGATACAACAGAGGGGTGAAGAACAACAGCGCCACCACGACCATGAGTGAGGTAAACACGCTGGACATGCCGGTTACGGCTCCGGCCTGGAGGTTCACGGCTGAACGTGAAAAGGATCCGGACGCCGGATAGCTCTTGCCGCAGGCCCCGATCATATTGGCCAGTCCCTGGCCGATCAGTTCCTGGTTCGGGTCCAGACGCTGGCCGGTTTTGGCGGCCATGGCCTTGGCAATGGAAATGGCCTCCATGAAACCGAGCAGCGAGATGATGGCCGCATAAGGTAGCAGGTGCAGCATGACCTTGAGGTCAATGTGCGGAATGGTGATGGCCGGAATGCCCGACGGCACCGTGCCCACCACGGCCCCGCCGCCCATCATCCGCAGCGAGGAGGCGTCCAGAGCCTTGTTGCCCACCTTGATGCGCCAGGTCCGCCCATCCGGTTCCATCCCCGAGGGGACCTGCCCCCGGGCATAAAATTCCAATGCGCCGTCCACGCCCCGTGCACCGGTGAACAGCATGCCACGCAAGGCGGTCCGATTTTCCGAGGCCTCGTGCCTGAGCCGGGCGATCCGCACGTTCAGCACGCTGAGATCGTGTTCCGCGTCCAGCCGGGCCACGGTATCCCCGGATTCTTTGGCGGCCTCCAGTTGCTTGGTCATACGCGTACGCTCGGCGGACAATTGGTCCACACCCTGCACCGCTCCATTGAACGCGGCCACGGCTTCGTGCGCGGGCGGATACATAATCGCATCCAGCGGCACGTTCTGATCGTGGTTGAAGCCAAGCCCCCAGGACAATGCCGTGGTGACGACCACGGCCACAAGCACATTGGGGATGCGGGGGTTGATGCGCTTGAGAACGATCATGATGGCGAAGGCGAGTGCCCCCATGGCCAGCGTAGGCCAGTGGGTGTAGTGGAACGCCGACTCCACCACCCGTATGATGGTCTCGTAGTGATGTTCGGCCTTGTCCACATATACGCCGAATATTTTGGAAAGCTGTGAAGAAGCAATGATGATGGCCGCGGCATTGGTAAATCCGTTGACCACGGGATGGGAAAGAAAGTTCACCACCAGTCCAAGCCGCAGCACCCCCAGCGAAAACTGGAACAGCCCCACCATGAGCGCCAGCAAAATGGCGTACGCGACGTAGCCCTCGCTGCCCGCAGTGGCCAACGGTTCCAGGGAGGCGGCGGTCATCAGCGAGACAACAGCCACCGGCCCGGTGGCCAGCTGTCGGCTCGAACCGAACAGGGCCGCCACCAAAGGCGGCAAAAAGGAGGCGTACAACCCGTAGTAGGCGGGCATGCCCGCAAGCTGCGCATAGGCCATGGACTGCGGAATAAGTACCAGGGCCACTGTCAGCCCGGAAACGGCGTCGGCCCGCAGCTTGGCGGCATCGTACCCCTTGAACCAGCCAAGAAAAGGGAAAATTTTCGTCAACATCCAGCCTCTACCTCTCGTTAGCCTGCAACATCCTGCGGCACGACTGCAACATCTCGTTGAACAGCGCGCCTGCATCATACAGATTGTAGTTCTTGAACCGCACCAGGCCATCGACCATGGTATAAATGATCAACGCGGATTTTCTGGGGTGCACATCGGGGTGAACGGATCCATCTTCCCTTCCCCGAGTAACGCCCTGTTCGAAAAAATCCACCAGACAATTGTAGATCGCCTCCAGATGCTCCCTGAATTCCGGATTTGTTTCCGCGAACTTGTAGAGATCGTGGCGATGCAGCAGCAGAAAACGGTCTTCCATCAACCCGGCGAGATAGAGAAAAAACGCCACAGTCTCCTCCACCATGTCCAGCCCCGAGGCAAAGGAGCGGCCCTCGAAAAACGCGTCGAACTGGCCGACAATGGCTTCGCGGGTCTGTTCCAGGATGGTCAGTAACAACCCTTCCTTGCTCTTGAAGTGGTAGAAGATGGTGCCTTCCGCCGCTCCGGTCAGCCTGGAAATCTCCTGCACGGACGTGCCCGCAAACCCCTGGTTGGCGAACATGACAGTGGCGATTTTGAGAATGGCGTCTTTTTTCCTCATGCAAACCTCATCCGTCTCCATAAAACTGACTACTTGCTCAGTTTTTATGTTTACTATGTACAACCAACGATAATGTCAAAGAAAACGCCGAAACTGAGCGATTGCTCAGTTTCGGCCGCAAGGTAGTGAAAATACTTTGTGATCTCCTTCACAACTTCAAGAACCGAATATGAATTTCCGTTTTTTTCTTTTCAAGGACATCCAAAAACAAAAAAGGCGACTCCGTAGAGCCGCCTTTGAAAATTCAATAAAATCTTTTTTTACACAGGACGATCCATCAATGCGCCGGCCAGCTCCCCGGCCACATCGTGGCCGAGCTTGCTGGCCACTTCGCCGGAAAAATCACGGATCCGCGTGGAGAGCCGCAGTAATTCATCCTCGGGGATTTTCCGGATCACTTCATTGGTTTCCGGATCCCGTACTTCCACCTGCACCGCGCCGTTTTCCTTGCGAATCCGGAATCGTAATTCCACTCCGTGAGCCGCCAATGCCTCACGCGCCTGCTTGACGGCGTGGCCGGGAGTCAATTCGCCGGGTTCCTGCCTCAGGCTGTTTCCTTGAGCGGCTTCGCGCGCCAGCTTTTCCACGGCCGCGTCCCGCAATCCAGGGATACGCTCCGAACGGTCCGTATTGCCACGCGCCGCACGGCCAGTCTGCTCCGCACTCTGCGCGGCATGGGGGCGCAAAACTGCTGCCGGTGCTTGTATATACTTATGCAGATCCATGCCTTGGCCCTCCGCTCTCCAAAAATACATTCCCTCGCTACGATTGTCTTATCGGCAAGTTGACGCCTTTCTTTAGGCCACGCCAAAAAAAACGCCCCAACCACCACAAGGCGAGTTGGGACGTGAGAAATGATATTGCCTCTTGTAGCGAGTCAGCACTGATCGCCACGGTTTTGAAGGGCTTCCTGGTACTCCTCACCGTAAATATGCAGCATGACCATGACAAACGAAAGAATCAACGGACCATAGAGAATGCCCTTGAATCCGAAAACGGACACCGCTCCAAGAATGGCCAAAAAGATATAAAATGGGGACACTTTCTGAGCGCCACGAAGCAAAATGGGCCGCAAAAACGTATCGATGTTCACCACAAGTCCGATGCACCAGACGAACAAAAACACGGACCAGCCCCATTCCCCGTTCACTGCCAGGTAAATGACGGCAGGCCACCAGATCAGGCTGGCCCCCACCACGGGAATCAGAGCGGCAAAAGCCATCATCGTTCCCCAAAACAGACCAGGGAACCCGACCATGGCAAACCCCACGCCCCCGGCAAGCCCCTGCAAGGCGGCCACAAACAGGCTGCCCAGGAGCACGCTCCGGGAAACACGCTCCAGACTGTCGATGATAATCTCTTCCTGATATTGCTTGAGCGGGCAAAGATACTTGAGCCGCTGCACCATATTGGGGCCATCCAGCAGGAAAAAGAACACCATACCCACCAGAAGCAGAAACTTGAGCAGCAGGCCGGCCGCGTCACGCAGCAATCCCCGGCTCATATCCAGCAGATACTGGGCGAACTGCTCGGAATAGGCCAACATTTTATCTTCCAGATTGAGCTGTTCCACCTTGATGAAGGGCAGGTGCAGCTTAATCCATTCCAGATGCCCGGCCATGGCGCCATCCCCAATCCAGCGGTCGAAATCCGTGTTCATGGCCCACTGGCGCATGGCCCGGAGCGATTCAGCCCCTTGCACGGCCAGTCCATAAAAAAGAAAAAAAAGCGGAACAATGATCAGAAAGCACACGCCCAGGGTCGTCAGCGTGGCGGCAACGGCCCGACGGTTGCTCACCTTGCGCAGCACCCAGCTGAACGAGGGATAGGCGATGATGGCCGTCACTGCGGCGAAAATAAACGTATGCAGAAACGGAGAAAAGATACGATACGTGAGGTAGAGCGCGAAAAGCAGTAATATTCCCAAAAAGGATGGGTAGATGCGACTGCCCAGAAAGGGCGTCCGATTGGGGCTCTGCACGGTCACACTCCGGTATCGAACAGGCTATTGTTCGTCTTGATTGTCGTTTTTCTTGCGGCGGGAATCCAGACGGTCACGAAGCGTCAGGCTGGCCAAGCAACCACAGAGCATACCCAGTCCCAAGGCCTTGGGCAAGGGAATGATGTCAGTCCAGCCCACGATGGCCCCGAGGGATCCGCCCAGAAAAATGCCCTTGACCATCACTTCCATGGTGTTCCAAACATTGTTGGACATACGGAACCTTCCTTTGCTGTGGGTGGTGATTCGGCACGATGCATGCGAACGGGGTGTGGACTTCTTGTGGCACAAAACGCCCGCCCCCACAAGAAGCCCTCTTCCCATTCCACGCGAAAACGCCTATTCTTTTTACTTGGCGTTCCAACCTTCAACCTGTCGGACTTCCATGCTGAAACAATTCACTCAGGCTGTGCTCGCCATTTTCAAACAAGGTACCTCCGCCACCCTGACCCTGTTCAAGGTCATGATTCCCGTGGTCCTGGCCGTGCGCCTGCTTCAGGAATTCGATCTGATCCGGTTGCTGGCCGAACCGCTGGGCCCGGCCATGCACCTCGTGGGATTGCCCGCGGAAATGGGTCTGGTCTGGGCCACGGCGTTGCTGAACAACATTTATTCAGGGCTGATCGTGTTCCTCTCCCTGGCCGAACAAACCCCGTTGACCCAAGCCCAGGCCACGGTACTGGGAGTAATGGTGCTCATCGCTCACGGGTTGCCCGTGGAGCTTTCCATCGCCCGCAAGTCCGGCCCCAGGCTACTCTTCCAGGCCGTTTCCAGACTGGGCGGTGCCCTCTTTCTCGGCTGGCTTCTCAGCCGCGCCTACGCGGAAATGAACCTGCTCCAGGGACCAGCCAATGTGCTGCTCCAACCCGATGGCCCTGGCGGTCCGGTTCCCTGGGACCAGTGGCTCCTGGACCAAGCCGTAAATTTCGCCACCATTTACGCCATCATCCTCGGTCTGCTCAGCCTGATGCGCCTGCTGGACGTTCTCGGCGTCATCCGACTGCTGAACCGCCTGCTCCAGCCCGTGCTGCGCATCATTGGCATCGGCCCCAAGGCATCGGCCATCACCGTGGTGGGACTGACCCTGGGCATTTCCTATGGTGGAGGCCTGATTATCCACGGGGCGCGCTCCGGCAATATGGACCGGCGCGACGTGTTCTACTCCCTGACGCTTATGGGGATCACACACAGCCTTGTAGAGGACACCCTGCTGCTGGTAATGCTTGGCGGACACCTCTCAGGCCTGCTCTGGGCCCGGCTGTTCTATTCCTTGGTTTTCGTCGCCCTGGTGGTGCAGATCGCCCGGCGCCTGCCGCAATCCCTGTGCGACCGGTTTCTCTGGGGGCCACCCCAAGCCGCCCCGAGCAAGACCTGAATCTCAAACGATCCAGGTATACGAAATCGTACTTGACAGAGAAGGCAATCTCAATGTAAACATCGTTTATGAACCTCAACAGCCGCTATACCCTGATGATCAGCTTTTTCAGCTTTTTCTTTTTCGGGCAAATCTGCGGCCTTGAGGCAACGTTGTAACCGTTTCACCAACACTGCATCGCCTCAAGGGCCGTGGATTTTCCGCGGCCCTTTTTTTCGGGCGGCGGACCCCGGGCCCACAGGCAAAAGGAGCATCGCCATGTTGCTGGGAAAAGCCGTTCGTATGGAGCGCATCATGAACCGGGACAACGGCCGCATCATTGTGGTCCCCCTGGACCACGGCGTTACCGTTGGTCCCATTTACGGCCTGGTGGACCTGCGGGCCACGGTGGATCAGGTGGCCGAAGGAGGAGCCAATGCCGTGCTCATGCACAAAGGCCTGCCGCGCTGCTCCCACCGGGGCACAGGTCGGGATATCGGCCTGATTGTCCACCTCTCCGCATCCACGGCCCTTTCCCCCACGCCCAACGCCAAATCCATGGTGGGCACAGTGGAAGACGCCATCAAACTCGGGGCCGACGCCGTGAGCATGCATGTGAACCTGGGGGATGAAAGCGAACGCACCATGCTTTCGGACCTGGGAGAGCTTTGCTCCCGGGCCGGGGACTGGGGCATGCCCGTGCTGGCCATGATCTATGCGCGCGGCCCCAAAGTGCAAAACGAATACGACCCAGAAGTGGTGGCTCATTGTGCCCGTGTGGGCATGGAGCTGGGGGCCGACATCGTGAAAGTCAACTATACAGGCAGTCCCGAAAGCTTTCGCCGCGTCACGCAAGGCTGCTGCGTGCCCGTAGTCATTGCCGGAGGACCCAAGATTGATGATGAACGCGACCTCGTCCGCATGGTTCATGATTCAGTCCAGGCCGGAGGCGCGGGACTCTCCGTAGGGCGCAATATTTTTCAACACCGCGACCCCACACGCCTGGTGCGTTGCCTGAACAAAGTGGTGCATGAAAACTGGACCGTTGATCAAGCCGTGGAGTTACTTGCGGCATCCACCACCCC